>CAZQHW010000111.1:0-9072 GCA_964593395.1 uncultured Halobacteriales archaeon | reverse complement strand
CCGCCGACGCCGCCCTGATGATGCACCACGGCTGTGACGGCATCTTCGTCGGCTCCGGCGTCTTCGGCGCGGAGAACCCCGAGGCGATGGGCCAGGCGATCGTCCGCGCGGTCAACAACTGGGACGACCCCCAGCGGCTCGCCGAGATCGCCTCAAGCGCCGGCGAGGGGATGATCGGCGACGCCAACGTCGACCTCCCCGAGGAAGAGAAGATCCAGGGTCGCGGCGTCTGACCTCGGGGCGTCACGGAAGACACTTACTCGCGGACTGTTCTTCTCGCCGTCATGAAGCGACGCGCCGTCCTCGCCGGGAGCGCGAGCGCACTCTCGGCGACCGTCGCCGGCTGTGCCGGTCTCGGTGGTGACGGGTCCGACACTGGGGTTCCCTGTGACGTGACGCTGACCGACCCCGGACCGTCCTCGGACCGTGTCGTCGACGCGTGGTTCCGGGCCGACGCCCCGCCGCACGACCCCTCCCGGCCAGAGGGCGTCGACATCGAGAACCGCGACGAGTGGGACGCCGACTACCTCGGACGGGAGATGGCCGAGACGCCCTCGCTGTCATTCGAGACGCTCTCGGTGTCCCGCGAGGCAGCCGCGAAGGTGCTCCAGTTGCCGACCGGGGTCGGCTCGCGCGGCTACGCAGTCGAGCGAGTGACGGGTGACCGGCGGGCGGCGGTGGTCGAGAGCGCCGACGCGGAGGGAACGGTGGTGCTCGTCGGGGACTGCTGTGGGTCGAGTTCAGTCGAGTACCGCTGGGTGCGCGTCGAGGAAACCGAGGCGGGCGTCCACCTGCACGGCTACCTCCGCCGGCCCTACGTCGTGACCGACGACCTCTCGCCGCGGCACTCCGCGGTCGCCGTCGACCGACCGCCGGAGACGGTCGAGTCGGTCTGCGTGAGCCTCACGACGCGGGTCGACGAGCGCGTTCACTTCGACACCGCGAGCGGCGTCGTCTCGCTGGTCGACGGCGTGATACGGAACGCCACGCTCGAGTCGGTGCCCCTCGACGTGGAACTGGCCGCCGACGACCAGACACGACTCGACCGCCGACTGTCCCTCGACCCAGGCGAACGCCTGGACGTGGGCCCGGTCGCCGAGGGGTCGGAGACCCTGTCGGTCCGGGCGTCCGTCGCGGGGTCGGATCGCGGGACGACGGAGGAGTACGACGCGAGCGCAGGACTGCTCGGTATCCGGGTCGACGACGAGCGGGTGCGGGTCGGCGAGGCGAGTGACCTCCCCTGAGTCAGCCCTCCTCCTCGCGGAGGTCGGTGTCGTCTAGCCACGGCCGCCCGCTCTCGCTCTCACTGTCCTCGTCGTCGAAGCCGCGGGTGAGCGCCCAGCCCCCCTCGGCGCGGTGGCCGACGCCGTAGCCCGCCAGGCCGACGCCGAGAACGCCAAACAACGGGAAGCCGACCCGGCCCCACGACTCGGTGACGAACGGCAGGGAGACGACCGCGAGGGCGATCAGCGCGACCCCGACCAGCGAATACAGGTCCGCGTTCCCGCTGGGGCGGTGTCGGCCCAGGCCGAAGCCGACGACTCCGGCCCCGACGAACGCAAAGGGTGGGACGATCCGCACCGCCGACAGCGACGTGACGACCCAGACGACGACGCCGACACCGGCCACCAGCGGCGCGCTCGCGAGGTACGGGACGAGTCTGCGCACGTCTCGGACTGTGTAGCCCGCGTATTGGCTCTTTCGCCGCTCACCACGCTCGCCGGGCGACGACGACCGCGAGGAACGCGAGGTACGCGAGGAGGGCGCCGCTCGCGAACGACACCGTCGGCGCCGGAGCGACGCTCGCGGCGATCCCTCCGACCGATGCTGCGACGCCGGCGCTCCCGACCCTGACCGCCGGCCGCTCCCAGACCGCCCGCAGACGGTCGTACTGCTCCTCGTCCAGTCCGACCAGCGCCCCGAGTTCGACGGCCACAGTCGCGACCGCGCCGACCCCGGCCGCCGCCGGTCGGGGTTCGACCTCTGCGACCCCCGCGTAACCGAGGACGACGCCGAGCGCGACGGCGGCGAGGGCGGCGTCGACTGCTCCCTGGAGTGTGCGGGACACGGGTCAGTCGGCGTCGGGGTGGACCCGGGCGCCGTCACCGACACGGGTGCGGTAGGCCTTGCTGTCGACGCCCGCGGCGCGGAAGCCGTCGACCATCGCGCTCGCGACGCGGCGGGCGCCGTTGTCCTCTAGCGGTGGCACCGCGAGAACGGCGGGACCGGCGCCGCTGACGGTGACGCCGTGGGCGCCGGCGTCGAGTGCGGCCCGGCGGGCCTCGTCGTAGCCGTCGATGAGCGCCGCCCGCGCCGGGGTCACGACGGTCTCGCGGACGCCACGCCCGACGAGTGCGGGGTCGTCGCGGACCATCCCCAACACGAGCGTGGCGGCACTGCCGACGGTCTCGACCACGTCGTCGACGCTCGCCGAGTGCGGGACCACGTCGCGGGCGTCACTCGTTGAGACGACGACGTCCGGCAGGCAGGCCACGACGGGGATGTCGACGCTCACCCGGCGGACGGCGTCGTCGGTGACGGCGGTGAACCCCCCCAACAGGGCAGGGGCGACGTTGTCGGCGTGGGCGTCGCCGGTGACAGCCCGCTCGCCCTCGGCGGCGGCCCGCACCAGCGTCTCGCGGTCGTGTCCGAGGTCGTACAGTCTGTCGAGCGCCAGGGCGGCCGCCGCGGCGCTCGCCGCCGACGACCCGAGTCCCGAGGCGGGCCGGACCCCCTTGTCGATCCGGACGCGAGCGGGGGCGTCGAGTTCGCTGGCGACGACCCCGGCGGTGTTCTCGGCGGGCGTCTCGGGGATGTACTGGCTCCCCCACCCTGTCATCTCGATCGACGTGTGTTCGGCGCGCTCGACGCGGACCACGTCGACCGGCCGCGACAGCGCGAGTCCGAACACGTCGAAGCCGCTGCCGAGGTTGGCGCTCGTCGCCGGCGCGGTCGCGGTGACGGTCATCGGACCGACACGCTCGCCCCGCGATCAAAAGGGTGGCGACTGCTCGGGCGTGTCTACGGCGGCACTGCCCCGGCTCACGTCTCGAAGCGGTCGTCGATCTCGCTCGTCAACTGGCCCACGATGCGGCGCTCGGCACGGGTCATCGACCGCAGCGCCTCGTCGGTGTACTCCACGCCAACGGAGGGGAGCGCACTCGCGAGTCCGCCAAGCACCTCGCCGGGGTCGATCCGCACCTCCAGGGTGACGGCGTCGCGGTGCCGACGCAGCGGCCCGGTGAACGGAAAGGCGTCCTCGACCAGCGTCCGCGCTCCCTCGTAGTCGTACGCCGCCTCCGCCGCGGGCCAGAAGCCGTCGTGGTCGCTCTCGACGACCGGCGCGAGTCCGTCCCCGAGCCGCCGGTGACGGTCGAGTACGTCGTCGATCAGCGCCGCTCGCTCTTTCTCCGGGGCACCGGGCGACACCGCCGAGACGTAGGTGTCGTGGGCGAGAATCTCCTCGCGGAACGCCCCGATCGGCTCGTCGCTCTCCACGTAGTCGAGGACCACCCCGAACTGCCGGCGGGCGCGCTCGCGGTAGTCGACCAGTTCCGGCCCGACGACACGGTCCTCCAGGGTCTCGGCGTGGTCGCGCAGGCGGTCGATCACCCGGCCGCCGACGGCACCGACCGTGCTCCCGCGGAGCGCCCGCTCGACGCTGAACTCCTCGCGAGTGGCGGCCACGGTGTCCTCGAGAAACGTTTCGAATCCCTCCTCTGCTGCCGCGCGTGTCACGTTTGACGCTGTGGGCGTCCCCGACAAGTGAGTGTCGCCCCGCGCCGAGCGACAGACACACGACAGACGCGCCGAAACTGGGGCCGTGGCGCTCTCGGACCCGGTCGCCGACCGCCGACCCCGCGCGTGGGCACTGTGGGCCGCGACCCGCCCCGGCCAGGTCGCGCTGATCGCCCTCGTCTACGCACTCGGCGTCGGGATGGGACTCGCCGGCCCCCCGCTCGGTCGCTCTCTCGCGGTCGACCCGACGGGTGCGCTCACTGCTCCCGTCGTCTGGGTCGGCCTCGGCGCGCTCGTCCCGACGGCCGTCGCCGTGCACTACGCCAACGAGTACGCCGACGTCGAGACCGACACGCGAACGGAGCCGACGCCGTTTTCCGGCGGAAGCGGCGCCCTGCGCCGGACCGACCAACCGGCGTCGCTGCTCGGGCGAGCCACCACCGTCGCGACCGCGCTCGCCGTTCTCGCGATCGGTGCCGCCGTCACCCGGGGACTCCCAGCCGACGCTGTCGTGGTGCTGGTCGCCATTCTGGTGAGCGGGCTGGCGTACTCGTTGCCGCCGACCGCACTGGTGCGTCGGGGAGTCGGTGAGGTGACGAACGCGGCGCTCGGCGGCCTGTTGCTGCCGCTGTACGGCGTTGCGGTCGTCGGGCGACCCACGCCGACGGCGGCGCTCGCGGTGGTCCCGTTCACGCTGCTCGTCGGGTGTAACCTGTTCGCCACGCACTGGCCGGACCGCGAGGCGGACGCCGCCGTCGGCAAGCGCACGCTGGCCGTGCGGTGGTCGCCCACCCGGCTCCGGCAGGCGTACGCGGTCCTCGCGGTCTCGGCGGTCGGACTCGCAGGGTGGCTGTGGCTCACGGGCACGTTCCCGGACGCCGTCGCCGTCGCGCATCTCGTGCCGGTGGCACCCCTGGCGTACGGCTGGCACGTCCTCACTCGACAGCGGTCACCGCTGCCGGCGGTGGCGGCGATGGTGCTGCTCGCCGCCGCTGCCACGGTCGCGTGGTGGTGGGTCGCGCTCGGCGGATGAACGTGTCACCGGCCACTCGCCGGGCCAGTGCGGGCCGGCACCCGTCGAGACGGAACGGAAAGGCACAAACCGCGGCCGGCCCCAGCGAGCGGTGTGATTGGTGTCGTCGGCGGCGGGATCGCGGGGCTCGCGGCCGCTTACCGGCTCCAGCAGCACGGCCACGAGGTCCGCGTGTTCGAGGCAAGCGACGACCTCGGGGGCCTGGCGGCGACGTACGAGACCGGGGGTGACCGCATCGAGAAGTTCTACCACCACCTCTCGAAGTCCGAGGAGACGATCGTCGAACTCGCCCACGAGGTGGGGCTGGGCGACGCCGTCGAGTGGCGCATCGGTGAGAACGCCTACTACGTGGACGGCGTGGTCCACCCACTGGACACGCCCTGGCAGATTCTCGCCTACCCGCACCTCTCGCTGTACGACAAGTTCCGCCTGGCGATGCTCCTGTTCGAGGTGGATGTCCGCGGCGGCGTGCCCTCGTTCGACACCTACGACGACCTCGCGGACTTCGAGGACGTGCCGATACGGGACTTTCTGGTCGAACACACCACCGAGGGTGTGTACCGGAACTTCTGGGAGCCACTTCTGGACGCGAAGTTCGGCTCCCGCACGGAGGACGTCTCGGCGGCGTGGCTCCTGGGTCGGGTGAAGTTTCGCGGCGAGCGAGACCTGTTGCGCGGGGAGATCCTCGGCTACTTCGACGGCGGCTTCCACCGGCTCATCGAGGCGCTCATCGATGCCGTCGGCCGCGAGAACGTCGTCACCGGTGCCCGCGTCACCGACCTCGGGGTCACGGACGGCGCGGTAAAGAAACTGACAGTCGAGCGAGCGGTGCCGACGCCCGCCGAGCCCTCCGTGCCGGACGGCGGCTCGCCCGGTGGTGCCGACGGCGGCCCGGAGACGGAACCGACGACCAGGCGCGAGACTCACGAGGTCGATGCGGCGGTCGTGGCGACGATGCCCACCGTGTTGGAGTCACTCACCGGCTACGAGTGCGAGATCGACTTCCAGGGGTCGGTGGTGTCGGTGTTCAGCCTTGAGGAGCCGCTGACCGACACGTACTGGCTGAACGTCGCCGACGACGCTCCGTTCGGGGCGCTGATCGAGCACACGAACTTCGTCCCGCCGGAGCGGTACGGCGGGGAACACCTCCTGTACGCCGCCAGTTACGTTCAAGACCCCACGGAGCCGCTGTGGCAGGCCGACGACGAGGAGGTCGAGCGTCGCTACACCGAGGGGATCGCCGACCTGTTCCCCGGGTTCGACCCCGACTCGGTGCGGTGGGTGGAGACCGGCCGCAACCCCCGAACAGCGCCGGTGTACGAGCGCGGCTACCTCGACATGGTGATCCCGTACGACCTGAGCGAGGTCGCCGACGACCTCTACTACGCCGGCATGGCCTCCCGCGCACAGTACCCCGAGCGGTCGCTCAACGGTGGCGTCGTCGCCGGCTTCGAGTGTGCCGACCGGATCGCGGGCGTGAAGTGAGACGGGCAGGGGTCAGGAGTCAGGGCCAGTCGTCGCGGTCGTCGTCCGCGTCGCCGTCGTCGGCCTCGGGGTCGCCCAGGTCCCAGTCTGCGGCCGCCGCGGCCTGCTCGAGTGGAACGTACTCCCACCCGACGTCGTCAGCGAGGTTCTCGTCCTCGGCGAGCGACGAGACGAGAACGTGACGGTCGGTGTCGAACTGGCCGCGGACGTTCTCCAGGCTCTCCCGTTTGCCCTGCGGACCGGAAAAGAAGTCCTGCCGGATGCGGTGGGTGCGAGTGAAGTTTGTGACGACGTACGTCGGCTCCGAACTGACGACGCCGACGTACTCACTCCAGCGGCGCGCGCCGTCGAACACGCCGCCGGGGTCGGCGAGGCGCTGGAGCGCGGCGAGTTCGAACGCGAGGGTCATGTCGGTGGAGCCGCCGCCGTCCATATTCGTTGTCGGGGCGAGGCGGGCAAAACGGCTTCGTTCTCGGTGTCAGTCCCCCGCCTCGGCGCCCGCCTCGACCTGCGGGGTGGCGTCGATCTGGTCGATGTCGACGCTCTCGGCGAGCAGTTCCTCGCGGTGGTCGGCGACGTCGCGCTCCTCGCGCATCAACTGCTTCAGCGTGGTCTGGGGGGCGAGGTCGCCGATGAGGACCCCCCCGACGATCTGGCCGTTTTTCAGGGCGATGCGGCGCCACTCCGTCTCGGAGTAAGCGCGCTCGAAGTGCTCCTCGCCCTCGGTCGGGTGACCGAAGGACAGAAACGGGAAATCGAAGTGCGTGATCGAGTACGAGGAGACCCACCGAAAGGCCTCTCTCTCCCCGCCGGCGGCCATGTTGAGGGCGGCGACCCGGCCCTGTTCCTTTGCCGACCCCCAGGAGCCGTTCTGTGCCCGCTCGCCGATGATGGTGTCGTAGAAGCGGGTGAGGTCACCGGCGGCGTACACGTCCTCGACGGTCGTCTGCATGTACTCGTCGACGAACACGCCGCCGTCGCGTTCGACCCCGCTGCCCCGGAGAAACTCGGTGTTCATGTCCAGTCCGATCGCGACGCCGGCGAACTCGCAGTCGTAGGACTCGTCGTCCGGGTCGACGGCGGCGGTCACGTGGCCGTCGTCGTCGGCCTCGAAGTGGTCGACGCCGCTCTCGAACACGGGGGTGACGCCACGCTCGCGGAGGGCGTCGTGGACGATCTCCGCGCCCTCAAGCGAGAGGGCGTACCGCCACCAGCGGTTGCCCCGCATGAGGTAGTGGCCGTCAAGCCCCTGCGCGCCACAGACGGCCGCGAGGTCCAGTCCCAGCAGCCCCGCCCCCACGACGACGCCGTTGTCGGCGCGCTCGGCGCTCTCTTTTATACCGCGAGCGTCCTGGAACGTCCAGAAGTGGTGGATCCCCTCTGCGTCGCTGTTGTCCACCGGGAGCTGTCGGGGAGTGCCACCGGTCGCGACGAGCAGTTTGTCGTAGTCGATGTCCTCGCCGCCGTGGACCCGAACGGTCTTTGTGTCGGTGTCCACGCCGCTGACGTGGGTGTTCAGGGCGAGGTCGATGTCCCGCTCGGCGTACCAGTCGGTCTCGTGGATCGAGATCGGCGCCTCCGGGAGCTTCCCCTTTGCGAACTCCTTTATGAGGATACGGTTGTAGAGGGCCTCACCCTCGTCGGTGACGACCGTGATGTCGGACCCCGGGGCTTCCTCCCGGAGTGTCTCGGCGGCGGAACTCCCGGCTATCCCGTCGCCGATGATGACGAACGACTCGGTCATGTGCCCTCACAGTTGGCGGCGTGGCCTCAACTACTTTTCGAGACAAAGACAGACTATCAGCCACACGTAACGTTCGGCCCCGCCTGCCCGTGAGACGTGGCGTCGACGGCACTCGGCGGTGTCTGCTGTCCGGTATCGAAGTGCACGGCCCCTGGCGCGCGACTTGATGACACGATAGGGACACGAATCAGGCAGTCCGGGCAGGACCTCGGGAGTTGCCGAGGACGGTGGCGCCGACCACGATGGCTGAGTGCCGGTTCGCGATGGCCGAGTGCCGGTCAGTGATAGCAGAATGCCCAATCGCGTGCGCGCGGGCGCCTGTGCGCCGCCCGGACACCCCCGGAGAACCCTTTTTCATGGGGCTGTCCTGTTTGTGACTATGACAGATGCTGATCTGTATGACGGCACAGTACACGACGGTAGTGACCCGCCGGAGGTCGTCACAGACCTGCCGCCGAGTTCAAAGCTCGTCTACAAGACACTGGAGTGGAACGGTCGACTGACCCAGCAGGAGATCATCGAGCGGTCTCTACTGTCCGCCCGCACCGTCAGAGACGCCCTCTCGCGGCTGGAGGAACACGACGTCGTCGAGCGCGACGTCTACTACCGCGACGCGCGACAGAACGTCTACGCCCTCGCCGCCGACGAACCCCGGGCCGAACCGGGGACGGCCACCGCCGTCGAGTGACTCGCCACGCGACGCACCTGCACGTCGTCGCCGCCTGACGCGGGATTGAAGAACCTCGACGCGCAACGCCCGGTGTGAAGATCCAGCAGAACGTCCGTCACTGGGCCGCAAAAAAGGCGTTGACGGCGCCCGTGATCGGCCCGATCGCGAACGACAAACTCGTCGACCTCCACACCCGAGTGTTCGCCGAGAAGGCCGACGAGAAACACCGCGACGAGCGTCGTCCCCACCTCGAAGCCTTCTTTGACTGCACGATGGAGGCGTACGTGGCCGCTCTGCAGGAGGGCTACACAGAGGCGGAGGCTCGTGAGATCACCCACGTCCAGGCTAACTTCGACTTCTACAACCACGGCTGGACCGAGATGATGGAGTTCCCGGCCGGCG
>CAZQHW010000110.1:0-9263 GCA_964593395.1 uncultured Halobacteriales archaeon | reverse complement strand
CAGAGAAAGCAAGGCGAGTGCCTCGGGGCTTGACCCCGAGGGTGAAGCCGACACTGCGACGGCGCCGCCGAACACGCGACGACGACAGCGGCCCAGAGCGCCGGCTGGACCGACCTCGACGCCGAGGGCAGCGCCGGACCAGTGTCCGGGGTGGAGTACACGGCCACCTGCCCGGACTGCCGCGAGTAGGAGGCGGTCAGCGGGGGGTCAGTCGCGTTACTGCGCGGGGAGGCCGTCAGCGGCCGTCTCCTCGCCGGGGGACTGGTCGCCGTCAGCCTGCTCACCGTCGGTCGCGTCGGTCTCTCCGGACTCGGTACCGTCCGACTCGTCGGACTGTTCGGGCTCCTCGGCGTCGGCGTCGTCACCGTCCGGCGTGATCGAGTTCACGGCGTCGCCGAGCGTGTCCAGGCTGCCGGAGAGAAAGTCTCCGACGGTGGAGTGAATCTCACCGACGAACGCCGGCACCTGCTCGGGCATGTCGGTCGGCGGGCCCGGGTCACCGACGACGTCGACGGGCGGCCCGCGTTGCTCCGAGGCAGACGCGGTCTCGTTCCCGTCGGCGTTCTCGCGTGCGTCCTCGCCACTGGTGTCGCCCGCGCGGTCGTCACGCTCGTCGGGTGTCTCGTCGTTCTGTGCGTCGTCCGCGGGGACGCCGTCGGGCGGCGTCCCCGCCGCGACCGCACCGACGCCGGCAGTCACCAGCGCGACTGCCAGCAGGGCGGCCAGGATCTTGTGTGCGACCATGCACCCCACTCTCCCGGTCGAGGGGTAATGAACCGTCGAGGCCGTGAACCCGGGTTTCAGCCAGTAGACTCGCTCTGAAGCCGATTTAATCGCAGTTAACTGGACGTCGTGGGTTGAAGTGTACCCCGCCCCGACGGTCGCCATGAGCGTGCCGACCAGTCGGGTCGCGCTCGCGGTGGTCGCCGTGATCGCAGTCGTCGCGCTGGGGGGGTGTCTCTCCGTCGGCGCGGGACAGGACGGGGGAGACGTGACGCCGAGCACCACCCAGATGTCGGACCCGACCACCGGCGAGGTGTCGGACGACCCCACACAGCCCTCGTCGGACGCGGGCCAGTCGGCGACGGTGACCAGGGTGATCGACGGTGACACGGTCGAGGTGGAGTTGGCCGACGGCACGGTGGAGAAGGTGCGGCTGATCGGCGTCGACACGCCGGAGGTGTACTCGGAGAACACGCCCGACGAGTACGGTGTGCCCGACACGCAGGCCGGCCGGGACTGTCTCGGCCGGTACGGCGAGCGCGCCTCCGAGTTCGCCATCGAGCAGTTGGAGGGCGAGCAGGTGCGGATCGTTCCCGACGAGAACCTCGACGAGCGGGGGTACTACGGGCGACTCCTCGCGTACGTCTACGTCGACGGGGAGTCGTTCAACTACCGGCTCATCGAGACGGGGTACGCCCGGGTGTTCGAGAGTGACTTCACTCGCCGCGGGACGTACGAGGACACACAGCGGGTCGCACGGGAGGCCGACCGTGGTCTCTGGGCGTGTGCGACCGACACCGACGCCGGCACGACCGAGAGCGAGAGTGGCCTGTCGCTGGTCGCGGTGAACGCCGACGCCGAGGGTCGCGACGGCGAGAACCTGGACGACGAGTACCTCGTGTTCGAGAACGCGGGGACCGAGTCGCTCTCGCTGGGCGGGTGGACGGTCTCGGACGCGTCGGGAGCCACGTACACGTTCCCCGACGTGACCCTGGCGCCGGGCGAGCGGATCACGCTCCGGACCGGGGCCGGAACCGACACCGAAACTGACCTGTACTGGGGCGCCTCGCGGCCGGTCTGGAACAACGCCGGCGACACGGTCACCGTGACTGACGAGAGCGGCGCCGTGGTCCTACAGGAGTCGTACTGAGCGGTCTCGGGCGCGAGAGACACGGACGCCCGGCCTCAGACGCCGGGGACGCCGACCACGACGACGGGCAGGCCGACCAGCGAGAGCACGGCGGCGACCACGGCAGCAACGGCCCACGCGCCCAACCCGAGGGCAGCGGCGTCGGTCCAGTCACCGCCGTACTGGAACCGGACGACGCCGACCCAGGCCACCAGCGCGAGCAGGGTCGCGACCACCGCCGGTTCGACCAGCCACCCGATCGTCCCGACGACCAGCGCCCCGAACAGGGCGGTCACGAACGCGGTGCCGACCCCGGGTCTGTCCCGCAGGTAGCCCGCGGAGACAGCGATCGCGGCGGTGCCGACCGCCAGGCCGACCACGAGTGCCAGGCCTACCTCGGATGGTTCGACCCGTCCTGCACCGGGCGGCGGGCCCGCCTGGAGGGGAGCGACACCGTCGGTGACCGTCGTCACGAGTCGCGTGAGCGTGTCTGTCGACATTGCACGCCGACACAGGCGTCGACCCCACTTCAGTCGCGGACTTCGTGCACTCGAGTTTACCCGAACAGACGGCGATAAACCGGGCCAACGGACGACGAGTTTATGTTCTAAAAGGCCTCGGCGCTCGACAGTCAGCGTTTTTACCCGGCCCGCTGTAGGTGGGGGGTATGAAGTTCGTCATCGTGGGGTACGGTCGTGTCGGCTCCCGGACGGCGCGACTGCTGCGGACGGAGGGCCACGACGTCGTTGTCGTCGAGGTCGACCGCGAGCGGATCGACCGTGCTCGCGAGGCGGACGTGGCGGTGATCGAGGGTGACGGCGCGGAGGAGGACGTGCTCAGGGGGGCGGGACTCGAGGACGCCGACGCCGTCGCCGGACTCACCGGCGACCTGAACACGAACTTCGCCGCGTGTTCGCTCGGCAAGCACTACGACTGCCGGACGGTGATGCGGATCGACGAGGACTACCGTCAGGACGTGTACCGCCAGTACGCCGACGACGTGGACGAACTCATCTACCCGGAGCGCCTGGGGGCCGCGGGCGCCAAGACCGCCCTCCTCGGCGGGGATTTCAACGTGATCGCCGACCTCACCGAGACCCTCCAGATGACGGTCGTAACGATCGACGAAGACTCCCCGGCGGTGGGCCAGCGGGTCGCCGCGGTCGACCTGCCACAGTCCGGCCGCATCTACGCCCACGGTCGCGCCGACGAGGCGATGGAGATCCCGCTCCCGGGAACACGGATCGAGGCAGGCGACCGGGTCGCCGTGCTCGTCGAGACTGACGCGATGGACGACGTGCGCTCGGTGCTGCGCTCTGCAGGTGTCTGAGCACTGAAAGAGGGGGGAGAGCGTCGGTGGGGGGGTGAGCGACGCTTCGGACACGCGTGCAGTAAGGATGGGAGACCACCGTCGCGTGTCCATTCCACACCGGGTCGACGGTACGCATAAAACTGTGTCAGACGTATGACGCTCGCACGACGAGACGCGACGGCGCCGCTGCCGGCGGTCCCGACGTGACTGTCGCTCGTCGCATCGGCGTGACGACAGGACACCGGACCTTTGTGTCTCAGGCGACAGCGAAAACGCATGGAACTACACGGCACCGGGGTGCCACTCGTGACCCCGTTCGACCCCGATGGCGCGGTCGACCACGAGGGACTGCGGGCGGTCGTCGAACACGTCGAGAGCGGCGGTGTAGACTTTCTGGTCCCGTGTGGCTCGACCGGCGAGGCACCACTGTTAACCGACGAGGAACACGCGAGTGTCGTCGCGACGGTCGCCGAGGCGACCGAGTTGCCGGTGCTCGCCGGCACCGGCGGACCGGGCTACCGACCGACGCTCGAACGCACTCGCCGGGCCGCCGAGGCAGGCGCCGACGCCGCGCTCGTCGTCACGCCGTACTACTACGGCCACGACGCGACGGCTCTGGCCGCACACTTCCGGGACCTGGCGGCGGCGAGTCCCGTGCCGGTGTACCTGTACAGCGTGCCGAAGTTCACCGGCGTCACCCTCGGGGCGGAGACGGTCGCCGCCCTCGCCGACCACGAGGCGGTCGCGGGCGTGAAGGACTCGAGCGGCGACGTGGAGCGAGTCGGCCGGACCGCCCGGGCCACGCCCGGGGACTTCTCGACGCTCGTCGGAGCGGGCGGCGTGTACGCCCACGCGCTGGACGCCGGCGCCGACGGCGGGATCCTGGCGCTCGCCAACGCCGTTCCTGGCCTCGCGAGCGAGGTGTACGAGCGTCACCAGGGCGACGACGAGGGGGCCCGCGCCCTGAACGCCGACCTCGTCGCGCTGAACCGCGCGATAACGGCCCGCCACGGCGTGCCGGCGCTGAAGGCCGCGTTGCGCGAGCGGGGCGTCCCGGCCGGCCACCCCCGTCGCCCGCTCCGGTCGGCCGACGAGAGCGCCGTCAGTGAGACCGTCGCGCTCCTCGAGTCGGCGCTGGAGTGACTGTCTACCGAGCGCGGGCTCGTTCTCTGTTCGATCCTAACAGAATGGGCCACAAATATTAGTTGGCTAAGAAGACAAACCTTGGACAATGCCCCACTGGCGCTGCGAAGCCTGCGGAGAGATGTACGACAGACGGATCGCGGTCTGCCGAGAGTGTGAGGGTGGCATCATCACGAAGCAGTCGACGGCCGAAGCGGAGTCGCGAGGAGGGATCGGGTCTGTCACCGACAGCCAGAAGATCGAGACGTTCGACGCCTGGGGTGTCGTCGACTGGATCTTCCTCGGCCTGATGCTCAGTGCGTTCGTCTCGATCGTATTCGGCCTGTTGCAGTCGCTCGGCGGTCTCTGAGTACGGCTCTCGTCCGCGCTCCCCTGTGCGACTCGGAGAACCCACGTGGACACCCACGGAACTAAACCGGTGTCGCGTCTCGACCGGGACGTGACCTGGGACGGCCTGTTCGAGCGCGCCGCGTCGGTCGAGGTGACCGAACCCGCCGTCCGCGAGGCTCTCACCGAGCACCGCGAGCGGTCCGCTACCGGCGGAGAGGGGGCCATGGACGGAGACGGAGACGGAGACGGTGGTGACGACCCGCCCGAGACGGCGGACCCGACCCGCGTGGTGGCGGACGCGGACGTTCTCGCTGCCGACCTGCTCGTCGGGGGCAGTGCCCGGCGAGCGCTGGACCGGGTACGCGAGCACTCCTGGATCGCGCTCGTCGCGAGCGACCCACTGGTGGCCGACACACGAGCGGTGATCGAGGGCCTGACGGACGAGGACGCGCTGGCGGTCGACTGGGCCGAGCGCGTTCATAAGGAGCGCACCACAGTGGAGCACCCGGACGGGGATCACCCGGCGCTGGCGTCGGCGTACCGGGGTGGGGCAGCACACCTGTTGTCGTTCGACGAGCGCCTGACGGCCGCCCGGGCGGGACTGAGCGTCCAGCCCCACCTGGCGCTGAGCGTGCGAGAGCCAGGGGCGTTCGCGGCGGTGTTCGACGCCGCCGCACTCTACGAGTCACAGGTCGACGGGACCTATCCGGGGCCGGACCGCGACCCGCGGGAGTGAGTCACAGGCCGCGGTTGTAGTACCGCATCGCTCGTCGCAACACCGGTCGAGGGGTCACCCGCGACAGGGCGACTAACAGTCGCATCGTCAGGCCGGGGACGACGACCGTCTTGCCGCGGCGCATCCCGCGGAAGCCGGCACGGGCCACGCTCCGCGGGTCGAGTCGCGGCGTCGGGACGATGCTGGAGGAGCGCTCGTCGGTGCCCGCGGTCTCGTGGAAGTCGGTGTCGACGGGTCCGGGACACAGGCAGGTGACGGTGAGGTCCCCGTCGGCGAACTCGGCCGCCAGCGACTCGGAGAACGACAGCGCGTAGGCGTTTGCGGCGTAGTAGACGGCCATCCGCGGGCCGGGGACGAACGCGCTGGCGGAGGCGACGGTGAGCACCCGCCCGGCCCGGACGCCGTCGCGCAGGTCCGGGAGGAACCGCTTCGTGAGGTCGGTCACGGCACGCACCTTCAGGTCAAGGACCGTCCGCTCCTCATCCGGGTCGGACTCGTCGAACCGGCCGGCAGTGCCGACGCCAGCGTTGTTGACGATGGCGGTCACGTCGTGGTCGTCCGTCACCGCGTCGTGGACCGTCTCGACCGCGTCGGGAGCCGTGAGATCGGTCGCGACGGTCTCGCTCTCGACGCCGAACCGGCCTTCCAGGTGGTCGGCGGTGTCCGTCAGGTCGGACTCGGTGCGGGCGACGAGGACCACGTCGTGGCCGGTGCCGGCGAACAGGCGCGCGAGTTCGTAGCCGATACCCCGCGTGGCGCCGGTCACGACCGCGGTTCCCTTTGCCGTCTCCCGGTCCACGCTCGGCCCGGCGGCGTCGGCGTCCGCCGCGCGCGCGTCCTCAGCCATCGGTTCGCTCCTCGTGGTACCAGTCGGCGAACTTGCCGAGCGCCCGGCCGCGGTGGCTCACGGCGTTTTTCTCTGCGGGCTCCATCTCGGCGAACGTCGCGCCGTCGTACTCGAAGATCGAGTCGTAGCCGAAGCCGCCGTCGCCACGGGGCGCGACGAGTCGGCCGGTCACCCGCCCCCCGAAGGTGCGGACGCCGTCGGGCTGGCGCTCACGGGTCCGGTCGTCACAGTACGCCAGGGTCGCACGGAACGAGGCGCGGTGGTCGTCCTCCGGTTTCGCGAGTCGCCACACCCGCTCGACGCCGACGGTCTCGTGGACGTACGAGGAGTACGGGCCGGGGAACCCGCCGAGTGCGTCGACGAACAGTCCGGCGTCGTCCACGAGAACTGGGCTGCCGACCTCGCGGTGGGCGTCCCGAGCGCCGTGGGCGGCGATCGTCTCGAGAGAGTCACTCTGTATCTCGGGGTAGTCGTAGTCGACGCGCTCGACTGCGTCGAAGTACGCCCGGGCCTCGCGGGCTTTCCCGGGGTTCGAGGTGACGTAGTTGAGCACGCTCCCGCTCGGAGCAGCGCCGTGAAAGCGTCGTCGGTCCGTCAGTCCTCGACGACGACCTCGACGGGTTCGTCGTCCCCGTCGTCGGCGGGGGTCTGTTGCTCGCGGTAGAACAGGACACCGGCGACCGCCAGGACGATCCACGACCGCCAGTTGGCGAGGTTCAGCGTGTAGCCGACGCCGAACGGCTTCTTTACGAGCATCCCCTCGCCGGGCTGCCAGTACGCCGACAGCAGCCGCCGGATGCTGGGTCGCTCGAAGTTGTACGGGACACCGAACAGTTCGCCGGAACTGGGCTTGTCCTCGCTCATGTCATCGCATACGAGGACCGGGGTAAGAACGCTTGCGGTCGCCGTCCGTGATTTAAGTGAGACGTGGGCGTGAGAGGGGGCATGAGCCTGGGTTCGTCGCTGCGGAACAGTTTCGTCACGGGGCTGGTGCTCGTGCTCCCGTTGGTCATCACGCTCGTCGTCTTCCGGTTCGTCTTCCAGTGGACGCTCGGCTTCGTCGACCCGCTGGTGGGCGTACTCGGCGTCGAGCGACTGGTCGCAAACGAGCGACTGGTCGCCCAACTCGCCACGATCGGGCTCATCCTCACGCTCGTCACGCTGCTTGGCTACGTCGCGAAACTGGGCGTGGGCAGTCGCACCCTGGGCCGGATCGGCAAACTGGTCAACTTCATCCCCGTGTTCCGGACGGTGTACGGCAGCGTTCGCCAGGTGGCGAGTTCGTTTTCGGAGCGCTCGGACACCTACGAGAGCGTCGTGTTCGTCAAGTCGCCACGCGAGAACCTGTACACGATCGGCTTCGTCACCGGCGACGGGCCCGACGGCCTGGCGGAACGCATCGGCGAGTCCGTGTACAACGTCTACCAGCCGTCGAGTCCGAACCCGACGAACGGACGGCTAGCGGTGGTCCCCGAGAGCGAACTGGCGGAGTCGGACCTGAGCGTGCGCCAGGCCATCCGCCTGGTGATGACCACCGGCGTCGCCAGCACCAGCGAGGAACTCGAGGCTGCCGCCGACCGCCAGGGCCACGCCGTCGACATCCCCGAGGTGGACGAGGGAGCCGCCGGCGACTGAGCCACCCGCCACACCGGGCACGACCCCGTCACCCCGCCGGTCGTCGTCAGGTCCCCGTGTCGTCCCCGTCCCGCTCACGGTACCGCCCTCGACGCTCGATCGCTCGGACCTGGGTCAGCGTCGCCGGGTCGCCGCCGCCGTCCTCGTACCCCGACTCGACGGCGTCGACCAGTCGCTCCGGCTCCGCGGCGGTGCCCACGAGACAGCCCTCCAGAACGTGCAGGTCCATCGCGTAGTCCTCCAGGTCGTCGGTGTGGTAGCCCAGCCCGAAGTCCACGAGGGAGGTGCGCCCCGGGGCGAGTCGGACGTTACGCGGCGTCGGGTCGCCGTGGACGATGCCGGCGTCGTGCAGGGCCGCGAGGTGCGCTCCGACCGTCTGGAGGCGGTCGGCGGCGTCACCTGCCGCCGTGTCGTCGGTCAACAGCGCCCGCAACTCGCGGTCGCCGACGTACTCGACGGTGAGCGTCGCCTCCTGTGGGTCCACGTCCACGACGACGGGAGTCGGCACGCCCTCGCGGCGGGCGGCAGCCGTCAGCCTGGCCTCCAGGACGGTGCGGTCCCGGCGGAGTCGCCGGTCCAGACGCTCGTGGCGGTAGCCCTTCGGGACGCGCCGTTTCCGCACCCGGCCCGCGGCGGGGTCGAGGGTGACGACCGCCTCCGCGCCCCGTACCTCGCTGGTCTGGCCTGGACCGCCGGCCCCGGTCGCGTCGTGACGGTCGTACCCTGCCGCGGCGTCGCGCCAGGTGACCGCCGCCTGGTCGGGTCGGAAGTTCGGCAACACGCGGGAGTTCTCGACGGCGAGGGTGTCTCCCGCGGCGAGCATCCGGGCGCCAAGCACCGCTATCATCCCGGCGTTGTCCCGCAGGAAACGGTCTTCGGGGGCGTGGAAGGCGGCGCCGCGTGCCTCGCACATCTCCCCGAGCATCGCCTGCAGGCGGCGGTTCTGTGCCACGCCGCCGCCGAGGACGAGTTCGTCGGCGCCGGTCAGCGACAGCGCCCGCTCGGCCACCTCCGCGAGCGTGGCAAAGGCGGTCTCCTGCAGCGAGAAACAGACGTCTTCGACGGAGTGCTCGTCGAGGGCGTCCTTCGCGGCGCTCATCAGCCCGGAAAAGGACAGGTCCATGCCGGTTACAGTGTACGGCAACGCGACGTACTCGCCGTCGCGGGCACGGCGCTCGACTTTCGGGCCGCCCGGGTGTGACCACCCGAGGTGGCGGGTGAACTTGTCGATCGCGTTGCCGACGCCCACGTCCGTCGTCTCGCCGAGCACGCGGTAGCGGTCGCCTCGCAGCGCGAGAACGTGGGTGTTTGCACCGCTCGTGTTCAGACAGACCGGTCGGTCGAAGTCGGCCGACCACCGCCCCACCTCCGCGTGGGCGAGCATGTGGTTGACGCCCACCAGCGGCAC
>CAZQHW010000109.1:0-9298 GCA_964593395.1 uncultured Halobacteriales archaeon | reverse complement strand
CTCGAGGTACGCCTCCTTCTTGTCGAGCAGTTTCACGTACCACTGCTCGGTGACGCGGAACTCGATGTCCTCCTCGCAGCGCTCGTGCACCTGGACGGTGTGTTCGATCGGTTCCCGGCGTAGCAGGTACCCCCCGTCGTCGAGGTCCTCGGCGATCGCGTCGCGGGCCTCGTGGGTGCTCATGCCGGCGTACTCACCGGCGAGGTCGGTGAGCGTGCCCGACTCGTCGATCGCCACCCGCAGGTCGAGGTCGTGGGCCTGGTACCACTCGATGTCGGTCTGGTCGCCGAAGGTACAGCACATGACCATCCCGGTGCCGGCGTCGGGGTCGACGCGCTCGTCGGCGACGATGGGCACCTCCTGGCCGAACAGCGGCACGCGGGCGGTGCCGCCGACGAGGTGGGCGCGGTCGTCGTCCTCGGGGTGGACGATCATCGCCACGCAGGCGGGCAGCAGTTCGGGGCGGGTGGTGGTGATGACGAGGTCGTCGCCCGGTTCCGTGGGGGTGTCGGGGTCGGCGTCGGCGGTGTCGGACCCCGCCTCGACGAGTTCGAAGGCGAGGTCGTTCTCGTGGGAGTGGCGCTCGGCGCCCTCCATCTCCACCTGCGAGATGGCCGTCTCGCAGTCCGGACACCAGATAGCGGGGGCCTTCTGGCGGTACTCGCGGTCCTTCTCGTACAGGTCGATAAAGGACAGTTGGGAGACGCGCTGGACCCGTGGCTTGATCGTCTTGTACGTGCGGTTCCAGTCGATCGACATCGCCAGCGACTGCATCTGCTCGGTGAAGTCCGCCTCGTACTCCCGGCAGACGTCGCGGGTCTTCTGTTGGAACTCCCGGCGCGAGAAGTCGCCGTGGTTGATGCCGAGTTCGGCCTCGGTCAGGCGCTCGCTTGCGATGCCGTTGTCGTCGTACCCGAAGGGAAAGAACGTCTCGTCGCCGCGCATCCGCCGGTAGCGGGCGACGAAGTCCTGCAGGGTGTGGCCGTACAGGTGGCCCATGTGGAGGTCGCCGGACACCGTCGGCGGTGGGGTGTCGATCGAGTACACCCGGTTGGGGTCCTCGACCTCCTCGTAAGCGTAGGTCTCGTTCTCGACCCAGTGGTCCTGCCAGCGAGCCTCGACGGCCTCTGGGTCGTACTCACCGTCGAGACTCGGCGCCTGGTCGGTGTCGTCTCGGTGCGTTCGCTCCTCTGTGTCGCGTTCCTGTGTAGACATGCTCAGGGGTCCGTCTGGTGTGTCGGGTGCTGTGCTCGGGCCGTCCTAGTCGTGGAGTGGCCGCGTGGCTGATCGGTGAGTGCACGAGAGAACCACGGGTACCGCCGAGTTCTACCCACGTACTACGGCGACGGCGCGGTAACCCATACAACTCGATCTGATGGCACCCCACAAAAACCCAGCGCAGGGTGTGCTAGCAGACCACGCACCCGGAGTGCGCTCTCCCGACCGCGTCAGGTGCTGGCCTCCTGGATGGCTCGGGCGAGCACGCGACGGTGTTCGGAGCGGTCCACGTCGACGGTGACATCGACCCCGGGGACGAGAGTCGCTCCCTGCCGGTCGAGAGCGGTCGCGAGCGGCTCCGCGGGATAGATGCCCCCGGCCATCGCGTACGCCGTCTCCGTGGGCCAGACGGCCGCCCACAGTACTCCACGCAGCGTGGGCGTCGGTGGGCCGCCGTCGAGCGCCGTGGGGTCGAGCGGGAACGTCACGTCGTAGCGAAAGGCCCGCGCCGCCCGGCCGTCGGCACGGTCCAGCCAGCGGGACTCGGTGTGATCGACGTCCACGAGTCCGTCCTCCTGGACGCTACGCGCGAACTCGGAGCGAGCGCGACGTCGGGCGACCGCGAACACCGCCCTCGCGCCGGGGTCGACGCCCAGGTCGGCAAAGGAGGGGTCGAACACGAGCGCCGTCGTGAACGCCGCCCGCGGCGGCATGTCCAGGTCGGCACCCGACACGGCCGCCAGGCGCTCGGCGGTGGGAGTGTGCTCGTACAGTCGACTGTGCGACCGGACCGAGAACACCGGCAGGGTAAGTTCGTCCTTCTGCTGGGTGCGCACCTGCCGCCACGCTCCGTCGGTGAACGAGTCCGGCAGCGTCGGCGCCCGGTCCATGGTCGCCGCCGGCGCCGCGTGACCTTCGGACTGCCGGTCGCGGTCGAACCCGGGCCGACACGAGGACGACTCGGTACCGTCGTCCGAAACCACCCGACGAGGCCACGCTAAAGCGAGTGTTGTGGGGTGTCCCGGGTCGCTCAAAGAGTCGTTTGACCTTGCGAAACGGGTATTGAAGTAGGGGGGTGATCGTTGTGTAGGGATGTCGAGTCTCCTGCCGATCCGCTCGGAGCCGTCGACGGGCGAGGAGGAGCCACGCGTCGTCGACCTCGACGGCGAGGAGGCGGACGAGGTGTTCTCCGCGCTGTCGTCGTCGACCGCCCGCGAGATAGTCGCCACGCTGCACGAGGAGCCACGCACGCAAAGTGAGATAGCCGACGAACTGGACACCACGGTCCAGAACGTCCGCTACCACCTCGACAAGCTCCAGAACGCCGGCCTCGTCGAGGTCGTCGACACCTGGTACTCCTCGCGGGGCAACGAGATGTCGGTGTACGCCCCGGCCGACGGCGCGTTGATTGTCTCTAGCGACGAGCGGGAAGCATCGCGAATCCGAACGGCGCTGTCGCGCCTGCTCGGCGGCGTGGCGGTCATCGGACTGGCCTCGCTGTTCGTACAGTACTTGTTCGGGTCGAGACTGACGACCACGTCGGGAGGCGAACCAGCCCTCTCGGACGACACCGGGGCGCCCGCCGGTGGGGCGGACGGGGGAGACGGCGCCGCTCCCGCGGTCGCCGACGGCGACGACGCGGCGGGTGAGCCGACGTACGACACGCAGGCTGAGGCGGTCGACGCGGGTAACAACACGACCGAGACCGTCACCGAGACGCTGAACGAACCGACGACGGTCGTCGACGGGGCGACCGGGGCGGACGCCGCCGCGTCGGCCGCGGGCGGCCTGCCGCCGGGGGTGCTGTTCTTTCTCGGCGGCGTGTCCGTGCTCGCGGTCGTCGTCGCCGCGACGTACTACAGCGGCCGCTGACCCTGAAGCCGGCAGCTATTTGCCGGCAAGTCGCGTACGCGCCGACGGATGACGCGCTCGACGCCACAGTCGGCGTTCGCACTCGTCACCCGCATCATCAGTGACCCCGCCAGGGGTCGGATCATCAATGGACGACACGATCAAGTACCTGATACACGCAGACGTCACCGCAGACGGGGTGGTAGAACGGAGTGACGTCGTCGGGGCCGTCTTCGGGCAGACCGAGGGGCTGCTCGGCGAGGAGTTGGACCTACGGGGCCTGCAGGACTCCTCGAAGGTCGGCCACATCGACGTCGAGATAGACTCTAGACAGGGCCAGTCGTACGGCCACCTCACGATAGAGACTTCGCTGGACAAGGTCGCCACCGCGACACTCGGCGCCGCCCTGGAGACCATCACCCAGATCGGACCCTGCCGGGCGACGATCCGGGTCGCGGACATCGAGGACGTCCGTGCGGCAAAGCGCCGCGAGGTGATCGAACGCGCCACGGAGTTGCTCGCCGAGGGGTTCTCGGAGTCGGTGGGGTCGAGCGAGGAGATCCTCGAGGCGGTCCGCGAACGGGTCCGGGTCGAGAACGTCACCGAGTACCGCGGACTCCCCGCCGGACCGCGGGTCCACGCCGGCGACAGCGTCATTATCGTCGAGGGGCGGGCGGACGTACTCACGCTGTTGAAACACGGTGTAAAGAACGCCGTCGCCGTCGAGGGGACCGACGTACCCGACGCCGTCGCCGACCTCACCCACGAGCGGACCGTCACCGCCTTTCTCGACGACGACCGCGGCGGCGAACTGATCCTGGAGGAACTCGGCCAGGTCGGCGCCGTCGACTACGTCGCCTTCGCGCCGGGCGGGCAGTCCGTCGAGGACCTCTCCCGGAGCGAGGTGTACGACGCCTTGGAGCGGAAGGCGCCGTACGACGCCGTCGCAGGCATGGAACACCCGCGAGAGGCCGTCGCCACCGACGGGAGCCAGACGCCCGCGCCGAGTCCGAGTCCGGCGAGCGACGACGCCGACGAACCAGAGACCCCCGCACAGCCACAGGGCGAGGTGACGAACGGGACGGGGGGTGACACGGCAGACGACACCGCCGAGAGCGCGACCGACGACTCCAGCGACGCCGACGCGGAGGTGGCCGGGGACGACACGGACGACACGGCGGGCGAGGCCGACGGCGCCGAGGCGGAGCCAGAGACGCTGCGGGGCCACGTCCGGGCCGTTATCGAGGCGGGAACGGGAACAGTCAGGCTGCTGGCCGACGACAGCGCGATCCTGGCGAGTGGGGCGGCCAGTGAGGCGTTCGAGTTGTTGGAGTCGGCCGAGGGGACGCCGGCGGCGGTCGTTCTCGACGGGACGCTCTCACAGCGGGTGCTCGACGTGGCCGCCCAGCGCGGCGTCGACCAGGTCGTCGCCCGCGAACTCGGGGAGTTCACGAAGCGTCCGACCGGCGTCCGTCTGCGCACCGCCGAGGCGCTACTGGCCTGAGGGGGGTCGGCCCATCACAAGCGCCGGGTCGCCGTCGAAGAACTCCGGGTCGCGACGCAGAACCTCGAACTCGAGCGAGCGGTAGCACTCTCGGGCCCGGTCGTTCTCCGGCGCCACCGTCAGCGTGACCCAGCCGTCGACCGCCGTCGAGAGCGTCGCCAGCAGACCGGTCGCCCGTCCCTCGCGACGGTGGCCCGGCGCGACGACCAGTTCCGCGACGTAGGCGCCGGACCGGGTCTGCAAAGTGTCAGCGTCGGCCTCGACACCGGCAGGGGGGCCGGCGGTGCGGTCGAGCGCGAGCAGGTAGCCGACGGGGATTCCACCGTTTTCACAGCCGTCAACCGTCGTGACGAACACGCGACCCAGGTCGGCGTCGAGCGCGCCGCGCAGGAGGTCGGGGTTCGGGCGAGGCAGTTCGGACTGGAGCCCGAGCAGTGCGCCGCGGTCCTCCGGACGGGCGCGACGGACACGGTGGTGGTCTGTTGTGGCGAGGTCCTCGGTCATGCGATCCCGAGCGCGGCGGCGAGAACACCAGCCACCAGTCCGCCGGCGGCCGTCGCCGACAGGTTGACGCCACCGTTGCCGACGAACCCGCCCTCGACGGTGGCGCCTAAGAGGCTGTCGACGAGCATCCCGACGACGCCGGCGACGACGAGCACGGCAGCGCCGGCCGGGGAGACGACCAGTCCGGTCGTGGTCATCCCGCGAAACAGGGCGTAGGCGATGCCGCCGACGAGACCGGCGCCGGCGACCCCCGCGACGACGCCGGGCACCGTGACGCCGCCGTCGGTGCCGGGGTCGACGCGTTCGAGCGTGGTGATCAGGCGGACGCCGTCAAAGACGCCACCGATCTCGGAGGAGAGGGTGTCACTCATCGCCGTCGACACCGCGCCGGCGAAGACGTACACAAAGGCCTCACGGGCGACGGGCACCCGCTCGGCGAGCACCGCGCCGTCGACCGTGAGCGACCCGACGGCGGCAAAGGCCAGCACGGCCGTCAGTGGAACGGCACCGTTCGCGAGGACGTTCGCCGCGCCGCGGGCCCCGTCGTCCTGTTCGGCGACACCGCGGGCGAGTTTCTCCTCGTAGCGGAACTTCGTCGACAGGCCACCGACGACGAAAAAGGCGATCAACACGGCGAACCAGGCTACGTCACCGAGAACGATGGTCACGATTCCCATCGCGACGCCGGCGAGCATCCCCGGGATCGAGGCGGTCTCCAGTGCGTAGGAGGCGTAGCCCAGGCCGACACTGACTGCGAGCGCGAGGCCGATCCCCTGGGCGGTCACGTCGGCGGCGAGGGCGGTCAGCAGCCACAGCCACAACCCGACGGTCACCATCACCAGAGGGTCGTCGCTCTCGAACAGCACGGTTCGCAACAGCGCGCCGAGCAGGCCACCGCTGGCGGCGAGAAAGGCCACCTCGGGGACGCTGCCGACGGCGCCGGTCTCCAGGACGCGAGTGAGCAGGTGGCCGGCACCGTAGGCGACGCCACCGCCGGTGGCGAAGGCGGTCGTCGGGAGCGCGGGGTCGACGTCGCCCACCGCCTGGACGGCGCGGGCGGCGAGGTTGCCGTACGCGACGAGGAGAACGACACCCACGCCGACGCCAGTCGGCATCGAACTGACGACGGTGAGGAGAACGAGCCCGCTGGCGGCCAGCGTGAACCCGATGAGGCCGTACAGACGGCGCTCGCGGCGCTCACCGGGACGGGCGAACAGTTCGAACAGCCGCCCCTCGTGGACGCCGAAGACGGCGACCGCCGCGATGAGGGCAAAGGGCGCCGCGACCGCGAGCGGGGCCAACTGCGCGGTGGCTGCCGCCTCGAGCAGCGGCACCGCCAGCGCGATCGTCCCAACCACCGCGAAGGCGGCCGCTCGCCTCACCGAAGACATTACGCTCCGGGCTACCCCGGGCGTTCACTTGAACCCACCCCTTCGTACGCCGCCGGTCTGGCGCGTTACGGGACGAGAGTCGCCGTTAACCGGCGGAACTGACCTCATCGAGACCACACGACTCGGTGACACGGGGCGGCCACTCTGGACCGCCACGGACTTGTCGCTCGGGCGTCTCTGAGAAGGTGTGGCGCTGTACGACCGCTACCTCGCGCTGCGGGCCCGGATGGACGACGCCGCCCCGCCCGAGCACGTCGCCGTCGTTCTCACCGAGCGGGACCTGTTGCGCCGTGGCGCCTACGACACGCTCTCGGACGTCTACCGGTGGACCTTCGAGTACGGCGCCGAGCGTCTCTCGGTGTCGGTGAGCGTACTCGACCCCGAGGCCGTGCCGACGCTGCGCGAGGAGATCGCCGCCGTCGACGCCCCCCGCCAGGTCGCCGTCCGCGGCCCGGACGACGACCACCGGGCCGACGCCCCGATCCAAGTGGCGCTCGGTCTCGGCGGAAAGGGAGAGTTCACCGCCGCCGTCCGCTCGATCGCCCGCGCCGTCGAGTCGGGTGAGGTCGCACCTGAAGCGGTCGACAGCGAGGCGGTCGAGTCCCGTCTGGTGTTCCCCGACGAACCGGACCTCGTGATAAAGACCGGCGCCGAGCGCCTCTCCGATTTCATGATCTGGCAGTCCGTCTACTCCGAACTGTACTTCACCGACGTGAACTGGGACGACCTCCGCGAGCGGGACTACCTCCGCGCCGTGCGGGAGTACCAGACCCGCACGCGGCGGTTCGGGCGCTGATCAGTCCGCCGACTCCACGTCCAGGTCGAGGTCGGCGGCGTCGGCGTCTTGGGTGTCACTCGGGCGCTCGTCGCCGGGCAGGGCGTCACGACACCGGCGGACCACCGCCCGCGCCTCGGTGAGTCGGCGCTCGCCGACGGTGTCGCCAAGCGCCCGCAACAGGGTGATCGCCCGCCGTGCCCGGGTGCGGCGACGGGTCCGTTCACGGCGCTCGTAGGTGCGGACCGCCCGCAGAAAGTCCGCCCGCGAGAACTCCGGCCAGTACGGCGCACAGAAGAACACCGCCGCCTCGTTGCCGTTTGCGTGCCACGGCAGGAAGTTCGAGGTGCGCTCGTCGCCGCCCGTGCGGACGATGAGGTCCACGTCCCGTACCGGTCCGTCGTACAGGCGGGTCTCGACGGTCTCGACGTCGACCGCTTCAGGTGCGATCTCGCCCCGGTCGACGGCGCGAGCCACGTCACGGGCGGCCGACAGCAACTGGTCGCGACCGCCGTAGGCCAGTGCGACGTTCAAGTGGAAGCGGTCGTACGACCGGGTGCGGCGCCGGGCGTAGTCGACCGCCTCGCGCACCCGCTCCGGCAGGCGAGCGACGTCACCCAGCACGCGGATCGCCACCTCGCCCTCGTGGACGTCCTCACTGTCGGCGAACTCCCGTAACTTGTGGGCGATGAGGTCGAAAAGCGCCTCGCGCTCCTCGCGCGGGCGCTCGAAGTTCTCGGTCGAAAAGGCGTACAGAGTGAGTTCCTCGACGCCCAACTCGCGACACCAGCGCAACAGCGACTCCGTAGTGCGGGCACCGGCGCGGTGGCCGTCGTCGCTGTCCTGGCCCTGTTGGCGGGCGTAGCGACGGTTGCCGTCCTGGATAACGGCGACGTGGTCGGGAACGCGACCGATCTCTCGCTCCAGCAGGCGCTCGTACACCCCGTCGACGCGACGCCGGGCCCACGAGCGGAGCCGTCTCATCGTTCCAGCGGTCGTCGGGCCACAGTATGTGTCTTGTCCTTCGGCAGTGGGTGTCGGACGAGACGCCGGGGACCGGTCGACGGCCGCGGGACGAGACGACGTCCGTCACCGCGGACCACGGAGTGAACACATTCAAACGAGCGCCTCGCGAACCGCAGTCCATGTACGACCGCCTGAAGGGGTTCCAGGACCGGTACCCCGGGGAGATGGCCGCCCGCCGGACGGCCATCGACACCGTCGAGTCGGCGTGTCGCCGCTACGGCTTCCGGGAGATCGACACCCCGCGAGTCGAGCGCGCGGCGATGTGGACCGACAAGAGCGGCGAGGAGATAGTCGAGGAACTGTACGCATTCGAGGACAAGGGCGGCCGACACGTCACGCTCACGCCCGAGTTGACGCCGACCGTCGCCAGGATGGTCGCCGCCCGCCAGCAGGAACTGTCGAAGCCGATAAAGTGGTTCTCCACGCGACCGTTCTGGCGCTACGAGCAGGTCCAGCAGGCCCGCTACCGGGAGTTCTACCAGACCAACGTGGACATCTTCGGCTCCGCCGCGCCCGTTGCGGACGCCGAGGTGCTCGCCGTCGCCGCAGACGCGCTTACGGGCCTCGGACTCGACGCCGGGGACTTCGAGTTCCGTGTCTCCCACCGCGAGGTGCTCGAGGGGCTGATCGACTCCTACGGCGACGTCGACGGGCGGGCAGCGATGCGGGCGGTCGACAAGAGCGAGAAGGTGCCCGAGCGGGAGTACCTCGACCTGCTGACGGGGGCCGGTCTCAGCGTCGACCAGGCCCGCGAGTTCGACACCCTGATCGACCGGGGCGACCTCGACGAAATCGCCGACGCCGCCGACACCGACCGCGTCCGCGAGGCGACCGAGACCCTCGGGCGCGTCCTCGACGCCGCCGAGGACCTCGGCGTGCGCCGGTACTGCCGTCTCGCCCTGGACACCGCCCGCGGGTTCGACTACTACACCGGGTCGGTGTTCGAGTGCTTCGACTCCACCGGCGACCTCTCGCGGTCGGTGTTCGGCGGCGGCCGCTACGACGACCTCATCGAGGGGTTTGGCGGCC
>CAZQHW010000108.1:0-9322 GCA_964593395.1 uncultured Halobacteriales archaeon | reverse complement strand
GGCGGCGACCTGCTACGAGGCGTCGATGCTCGCCCGCGACCGCTACATGGAGTACTACAACGACTTTCACGAGATTAGTGTCGCCTCGACCCGCTTCTCGTCGGTGTACGAGGGCTACGGCGGCAACGAGGCCCACAAGGGCGAGTACGCCAACACGGTGTCCCAGTGGGCGGCAAAGATGGCCGACGGCGAGGTCCCCGTGCTGTGGGGCGACGGCTCCCAGACCCGTGACTACGTCCACGTCTCCGACGTGGCCCGTGCGATGGAGAGCGTCGCCGACCACGGTCTGGAGGGGTCGTACAACGTCGGCACCGGCCGGAACTTCTCGTTTAACGAGACCGTCGACCTGTTGAACGAGGCCCTCGACACCGACATCGAGCCCGACTACGAGCCCGTGCCGCTGACGAACTACAACTACCAGCAGCGCTTTGACGTCTCGAAACTGCAGGCGGCGACCGGCTGGGAACCCCAGGTGGACTTCGAGGAGGGCGTCGAGATGGTCTGTGCGCCGTACGTGGACTGAACGGCCACCTCCGGGCCGACACGCTCTCCGGTTCGCGCCCGCTACTCGAAGACGGGCCAGTCCTCACCCATGTCCAACTCGCGCAGGTCCGACCGCAACGCCCGCAGACTCTCCGGGCCGAGTGCGATCTCAACCTCGTTGCCCTCGCCGTCCTCGGCGGCAATCTTCACGCGGTCGTCGCCGAAGGCGCGAGCCTCGGCGTTCTCGGCGTGGTACAGTTTCACCGTGGCTCCCGTGTCCGGGGCGCCGACGTGTTTCAGCGTGCCGTCCTCGAACTCCACGGTGAAGTTCTCCAAATCGAGCGTGAGCATACCCACTCGACACGGGCGAGAGACATAACGGGTCCGCCCCGACGGAAGATTGAACCGGAGGGCGGTCACAGAGGGCGCATGGAGTGGACGCCACGGGCGACCGCCGCCGCGGTCGTCCTCGCGACCGGCGTGGTCAACGCCGGGATCCTCTACTGGCTGTTTCGCGACGACCAACTCCTGTTGTGGGGTGGCGCGGCCATCGTCGTTCTCGGGTCGGTCGGGAGCTACCGGTCGCTGTCGCGCTCGTTGACCGAGCGAGCCGAGAAGCGCGAGGCCTGAGTGAACGCGGCGTGAGCGCCGTGAGCGTCCCCGGGATTCGCGTGACTCGCCGGGGTTTAAGCGGTCCGGGCGAGAACTGCCGGGCGCATGGACCTCACCTGGCACGGCCACTCGACGTGGCACGTCTCACTCGCCGGCACAGACCTGCTGATCGACCCCTTCTTCGACAACCCGAAGACAGACATCGACCCTGCCGACCTGGACCCTGACTTCGTGTTGCTGACACACGGCCACGCCGACCACATCGCACACGTTCCCGAGTTCGCGGACACGACGACGGTGGCGACGCCGGAACTCGCGGGCTTCGTCGAGGACGAGATGGGCGTCGCCGAGACGGTCGGGATGAACCTCGGCGGCACCGTCGAGTGTGGCGACGCCTACGTGACGATGCACCGCGCGGACCACACGAACGGCACGAACACCTCCTACGAGTACGACGTCGGGATGCCCGCCGGCTTCGTGATCGGCGACACCGTCCCGACGCAGGTCAGCGACACCGAGTCGGAGACGTTCTACCACGCCGGCGACACCGGCCTGATGACCGAGATGCGCGACGTTATCGGGACGTTTCTCGAACCCGACGCCGCCGCCGTTCCCATCGGCGACCACTTCACCATGGGACCGATGCAGGCGGCGATCGCGGTCGACTGGCTCGGCGTCGACCACGCCTTCCCGATTCACTACGACACCTTCTCGCCGATCGAACAGGACCCAGAGGAGTTCGAAAGCGAGGTGCGCGGCACTGGAGCGGACGCCGAGGTCCACGCCCTCGACGGCGACGAGACCGTCTCGCTGACCGAGGACCTGCTGTCCTGAGTCGGCAACAGCCGTTCAGAACTCCCCGGGTCTGCCGGGGTGATCGTCGAAGTACTGCGTCAGGCGTCGCCAGGCGACCAGCCCGGTGCCGAGTCCCATTGCTCCCAGAAACAGGACCACCCCGCCGTCGCTGGCGGCCAGCACGGAGAGGTCCACGAGCAGTTGATACAACACCAGCCCGACCAGCCCGGTGACGACGAGCCAGGTGCCGAGCGACCACGACGCCGGGTTCGGCAGCGGTGCACCGATCTGCCCAGGCCCGTCGGTCCCCACCATTGGCTGGTCTTGTGGTGGCACAGGCCTAAAGACTCTGGCCGGGTCGAGAGAAAGCGGAGACGGTCGTCACCCCCGAATCCCGTCTTCGTGGGTCCGGCCACGTCGGTCTCTGGGGTGGTGGCCGCCCACGGGACGTGGCCGCGGGTGGCGACTGGGGTCGGCTCTCAGTCGAGCGTGGCGTCGAGCGATATCTCGTCGACGGCGGCGAGGGCCACCGACACCGGGCAGTTCTCCTTTGCCACCTGTGCGATCTCGTGGAACTCGTCCTCGTCGACGTCGGGCACCTCTGCCCGTGCGGTGAGGTTGATCTGCTCGATCGCGCCGTCCTCGACGTGGACCTCGGCGTTCGTGGCGACCTCCTCGGGGGTGAACCCCGCCTGGTCGAGTTCGTTCGACAGCGCCATCGAGAAACAACCCGCGTGGGCCGCCCCGATCAGTTCCTCCGGGTTCGTGCCGTCCGCGTCGCCAAAGCGGGTGGCGAAGGTGAACGGCAGGTCCTCAAAGGCATCCGAGTCCGCAGACATGGTGCCCTCACCGTCGCGCAGTGCGCCGCGCCAGACCGCGTCGGCCATGCTGATTGGCATGGTCCGTGATTCGGTCGGACGACTGTTCAATCCAGCGGAGTCGGCGGGGACGGCCGCCCGCGACCGGCAGGGGGCGAGAGAAACGCTCAAGCCGCTCCCCCGCCCACGATCGGTATGAGCGACTGGGAGGACCTCATCGTCGGCGACCGGATGGCCGTCGACCGGGAGTTCTCGGCGCGGGTCGCGGAGTCCGACTTCTCCAGCCAGCAGTGGGGACTGGTGATGACCGCCGTCGAGTTCCGCGTCGAACACGCAAACGACCCCGAACAGGCACGACTCGTCGCCGACACCAGCAAGGTCGAGCAGATCGTCCCCGAACTGGAGTCCATCGAGCAGAGCATGGGCGCGATGGGACCGACCGGCGCCGGCGGCGGTCCCGGTCCCGACCGGGGGTCCGGGTCGGGCTTTCTCGGCTCGGTGAAGGACGCCCTCGGCCTGGGCGGCGACGGCGGCGGGAGCCCCGACACGGGGTCGGTCGTTCGCGAGGCCGACCAACTCACCGGCGAGTACGCCGACCTCCTGCAGAGCCGCCTGGAGAACGAGGGTAAGTGGGAGAAGGTTCGGACGGCCGCCGCCGGTACGACGAGCGACGGCGGCCCCGAGGCCTGACCCGGCGAGTGTCAGCCGGGTGTCCGACGCCGGCGAACCCTTTTGTCCCGCGCCGATGACGGCCAGTCGATGACGGAGTTCGATCTCGACCTGCGGGCGGTCGAGGACCAGATAGAGCCGGACCCGGAGGAGACACACGTGGAACTGGGGGTGCTCGACGGGTCGACCGACGCGAGCGAGTGGGTCGACGCCGTCGAGAACGACCGCCTGCTGGTGCTCGCAGTCGAGGGGGACGTGAACGAGCGGGCGGCGGGCTTCGCCCGTGACGTGACCGAGATGGGCGGCGACGTGGTCCACTTCCGTGGCTTTCTGGTGGTGTCGCCGCCGGGCGTCGGCGTCGACACCGACCGGCTCTGACTACCGGAGCAGGCGCGGTCCGTCCAGCGAGGGTGACGTCCTCGGCGGCGGGCGCTCGCCCAGTTCAAGATCGACCTCGGTCCGTTCGCCGTCACGGAGTACCACGGTGGGGACGGTGTCACCGGGACTCGTGTTCAGCGCGAGAAACGTCGACAGCGCGTCCTGGGTGGGGATCGGTTGGCCGGCCATCTCCAAAATGACGTCACCGCCGACGGGCACGTCGATGCCGTTGACCCGCTCGGACCCCTCGGAGGCCTGGAGCACGCCGTCGCTGGGGCCGTCCTCGACCACGTCGGCGATGAGAACCCCACGAATCTCCTCGAGGTCGTTCGCCTCGGCGACGGTCGGCGACACGCCGAGCAGTCGGACCCCCATGTACGGGTGCTGGTACTCGCCGTTCTCGATGAGCGCGGGGATCACCCGTCGCATCACCGCCGCCGAGACCGCGAAGTTCACGTCGTTGCCTTGTCCCGACGTGACGACGCCGACGACTCGCCCGTCGAGAGTCACCAGCGGCCCGCCGGAGTTGCCCGGGTTGGCGGCGGCGTCGGTCTGGACCGCGTCGGCGATGGTGAAGTTGTTCACCCCTGGCAGCGAGCGGTCCACGCCGCTGACGATCCCCGCCGAGACGGACTCCGCGAACTCAAAGGGGTTGCCGAGCGCGACCACCTCCGTCCCGACCGGGGGGTCCTCCTCTACCAGGGTCAGCGGGTCGCCGTACTCGGGCACCTCGTCGACGCTGACCACCGCGAGGTCGCTGTATGCGTCGGTGCCGACGACCTCGCCGTCGCGCCAGTCGCCGCGAGCGAAGCGGACCTCGATGTCCTCGGCGCCGGCGACGACGTGTTGGTTCGTCACCAGATGACCGTTTCCGTCGTAGACGAACCCGGACCCGGCGCCACGCCCTCGCGACCGGAACACCCGGATCAGCGTCACCGAGTCGATCGTGGCACGGTAGACGTCCGTGTACGGACTCCCCTCACCCTGCCGGTCGATCTCGAAGTCCCCCTCGTACGTCGTCTGTGGTACGTCCGTCAGCGTGCGGCCCTCCGGGTCGTCGCTCCTGGCACACCCGGCCAGGCCGAAGGTCGCCGCCGCCCCGAGCGCGCCGAGAAACTGCCGCCGCGACGCCGGTTGCCGGTCGTCGTCCATGCCTCAATTCGGGCGCTGGCACGTATAAAAGCCCTGTCGCCCCCCCTGACCGCCGGTACCGCCTCAGCGGCGGACGGTGAGGTGGTGTCCGTCGGGGTCGACCACCCGAACGCCCGCCCCGGTCTCCGTCACCTGGCGGGCGTCCCCGGTAACCGTCTCGACGACCGCGTCTGGGTCCGACGCCGCCAGCCCGAGGTCGACGTGCAACCCACCCCGCGCCCCGGCGATACCCAAGCGAGGTTCCCACAGTTCGAGGTCTGGAACGCCGTTCGGTCCCGAGAGCCGCACGCGGTCGCGTCCCTCGTCCACGGGGTCGAACCCCAGTGCCTCGTAAAACGGCCGCGCCCGGCCGAGGTCACGCACCTCCAACACGACCTCGAACACGCCGTCGACGCCCGGACCGTCGACGTCGACGCCCGCGAGTTCGACGCAGTGGCCGTCGGGGTCGTACGTGTACAGCGACCGCATCGACCCGAAGTCGTGTTCCGCGACGGGGTGGTCGGCGGCGAGGTGGCCACGCCAGTCGTCGTACTCATCGCGGGGCACCGACAGCGCGTAGTGCGTGTGAACCCCACCCCTGGGGACGGACGCGGGCCGACGCAGGACGAGTCGCGTCGCCGGGTCAGGGCCACCGACACGGTACACCGCCGTCTCGCCGGGGGTGTCGTCCGGCCCGTCGGCGGCGGCGTGTGCCGGGTCGCTCTCCTCGACCCGGTCGGGGACGAGCGTGTCGTAGAACCGGCGGGCCGCGTCGAGGTCCACGGTCTCCAGGCCCAGCCAGCGGAGGGACTCGAACACGCGTCTGTCCGGGTACGCGGGAGTTTTATTCGTTCCCCTCTTCCGGACGGGTATGCCATTGAAGCAGAACGGTCCGGGCGGCGACCCCCGCGAAATCGACCGGCGGGACGGTGGCGTCGGCTGGATCGCACACCCCGGCGAGCGGATGCGGCGGGCGAGCCACGCCCTCGCGGTCGAGAACGAGGTGTGGCTCGTCGACCCCGTCGACGCCGCCGGGGTGGAGTCGGTGTACGGCGACCTGGGAGAGGTGGCCGGCGTGGTGGTCGCGCTAGACCGTCACGAGCGCGACGCCGCCGCCTTTGCCCGCCGGCACGACGTGCCCGTCTACGTCCCGCGGTGGATGAAGCGGGCAGCACCGGACGGCGTCCCCGTCGAGTACTTCGACGACTACCTCCCCGGAACGGGCTACCGCGCGATCCCGGTCGTCGACCAACCCGTCTGGAAGGAGGTCGCGCTGTACGACGGGGCGGACGCCCCGGAGCCGTCGCTCGACCCGGGCGCGGAGGCGGGGCCAGCGGGCGACGGGGACGGGTCGACGCTTCTGGTGTCCGAGTCCGTCGGCACGTCGTCGTACTTTCTGGCCGGCGAAGAGCGCCTCGGCGTCCACCCCGCACGGCGCGCACTTCCGCCACGGAAGGCACTCGGCGGGCTCACGCCAGACCGGGTCCTCTGTGGCCACGGTGAGGGGGTCGACCGCCGTGCGACCCGCGCCCTGGAGGACGCCCTCGACGGGTCACGACGGCGGATGCCGAGTCTGTACACGAAGACGCTGCGGTCGATGCTGCCGGTCTGAACGGCCAATCCGCCCGGAGTATCACGACTGAGACTGAGAGAAGGGTTCATACCCGTCGCCAGTACATTCGTTTAGTTATGTCACGGTCGGGCGAGTACGGACGGGAGGACTTCGGTCGCGGGGGGCTGAACGACAAACTCGACGCCGACTCGATGACCGAGGAAATCGGGCTCGACCGCGAGGAGATCCGGTGGCGTAAGGATTTCATCGGTTTCGACGAGAACGACGTCCGTCGGCTCGAGCGGTACCAGGACCTGTTCGCCGAACACGCCGACCAGGTGGCCGACGACTTCTACGACAACATCACCGACTACGAGGAGACGACCGAGATAGTCGGGCGGTCGCCAAAGAACATCGACGCGCTGAAACGCACCCAGTCGGCGTACCTGGTGACGCTGGTCGAGGGGTCGTACGACGAGAAGTACTTCCGGGACCGGGCCCGCATCGGCAAACTCCACGACCTACTCGACATGCCGATGAAACACTACCTCGGGCAGTACGGCGTCTACTACGACCTCATCCTGCCACTGGTGGGCGACCGCCTGGTCGAGTCGCTCACGGACGCGTTGACCGACGCCGTCACCGACGGAGGGACACTCGCCGCTCGCGAGGGCGACCAGTCCGCGGTGCGCGAGAACGAACCCGACGTCGAGGGCGCCGCTGCTCCCGAGGCCCGCCCGGCACGGTCGCGGTCGGCGATCGAAGCGACGGTCAGAGCCGAGGTCGACGACGCGGTCGAGGACATCCTCTCGATCCTGCGGATCATCAACCTCGACATGCAGGTCGTCACGGACACGTACATCCACTCCTACAGCCAGCAGTTGTCGGCGGAGGTCGAGCGCAACGAGCGCCTGATGCGAGAGGTCGAGAACGACGTCCGGCAGCCGATCCGTGACCTGCGGACCACCTCGGACAACGTGACCGACAGTGCCACGGAGATAAGCGAGGCGGCGGCCGGACAGTCCGAGCGGATCGACGAGGTCAGTGCCGAAGTGGCGAACCTCTCGGCGACGGTGGAGGAGGTCGCCTCCACTGCCGACGAGGTCGAGCGGTCCAGCCGTGAGGCGCGCTCGCTCGCCGAGGAGGGCAGAGACGCCGCCGACGACGCCGCCACCGTCATGGACGACATCGGTGGCGCCGTCGGCGAGGTGCGGACCGACGTGGACGAACTCAAGCGCCGGGTCCAGCAGATCGACGAGTTCGTCGAGACGATAAACGACATCGCCGACCAGACGAACCTGTTGGCGCTGAACGCGAACATCGAGGCCGCACGGGCCGACGACGCCGGCGAGGGCTTTGCGGTCGTCGCCAACGAGGTGAAGTCACTCGCCCAGGAGTCACAGGCACAGGCCGCAGAGATCGAGGAGATGGTGGCCGAGATCCAGGCGGACACCGACCGCACCGCCGACAGCCTGGTCGAGACGGCGGACCAGGTGGACAGGGGCGTCGAGCGGGTCCGCGACAGCATGGACAACCTCACCGACATCGTCGACGCCGTCGCGGAGACGGCCGCCGGGATCGGGGAGGTGTCCGACGCCGCCGACGACCAGGCGGCCGCCGCCGAGGAGATCGCCACGATGGTCGACGAGGTGGTCGACCAATCCGACCGCGTGGCAAGCGAGGTCGAGGACCTGGCGGCCGCAAACGAGGAGCAGTCCGCCATGGTCAGCGAGGTCGAGGACTCGGTGGCACGGCTCACCGACCAGAACGTGGACACCGACGACTGACCCGCCCGAGGTCCCCCGCCCCGGCGCTCCGTGCTCACTCCGCATCGGTGTGTCTCGGGGCGGTCGACCCCTCCGACGGCACGGGTCGAGACCGCACCACCGCGCGGGGCGTGACGGCAGAGAGCGAGGGTTGAAGTTCGTCCGACCGGTACCGTACTCCAGAAATGCACGAGTACGATGTCGTCGTGGTCGGCGCCGGTGGCGCCGGACTGCGAGCCGCCATCGCTGCCGAGGAGGAGGGCGCTGACGTGGCGATAGTCTCGAAGCTCCACCCCGTGCGCTCACACACCGGCGCCGCGGAGGGCGGCATCAACGCCGCTCTGCGGGAGGGCGACTCCTGGGAGGACCACGCCTACGACACGATGAAGGGCTCGGACTACCTCGGTGACGCCCCCGCGATCGAGACGCTCACGCAGGACTCCCCCGAGGACACCGTCCGCCTGGAGCACTGGGGGATGGCATTCTCTCGTGACGACGACGGCCGCGTCTCCCAGCGGCCCTTCGGCGGGCTCTCCTTCCCGCGGACGACGTACGCCGGCGCCGAGACCGGCCACCAGTTGTTGCACACGATGTACGAGCAACTGGTGAAACGCGGCGTCGAGGTGTACGACGAGTGGTACGTGACCCGTCTCGCGACGTCCGACCACGACGCCCCCGAGAACCGCCGGTGTCACGGCGTCGTCGCGTACGACATCGAGACCGGCCGCATCGAGGGGTTCAAGGCTCGAAAGGGAGTCATTCTCGCGACCGGCGGACTCGGACAGGTGTACGACCACACCACGAACGCCGTTGCCAACACCGGCGACGGCTACGCGATGGCCTACCGCGCGGGGGTTCCACTAGAGGACATGGAGTTCGTCCAGTTTCACCCCACCACGCTGCCGTCGACGGGCGTGCTCATCACCGAGGGCGTCCGCGGCGAGGGCGGCGTTCTGTACAACAGCGAGGGCGAGCGGTTCCTGTTCGAGCGAGGGTACGCCAACAACGACGGCGAACTCGCCTCCCGCGACGTCGTCTCCCGCGCCGAGTTGACGGAGGTGAACGAGGGCCGGGGCTTCGAGGACGACCACGTGCTGTTAGACATGCGCCACCTCGGC
>CAZQHW010000107.1:0-9323 GCA_964593395.1 uncultured Halobacteriales archaeon | reverse complement strand
AACTGCTTCCACCCGGACACGAAACTCTGGTACAGCGAGGACGGCGAGTGGCACCACGAGCGGATCGAGGACTTCGTCGAGGACCGACTCGACGAGGAGCGTGCCGACCGTGACGACTTCGGGGCGTTCGTCCAGGCGGTTGACGAGGAGGAGGTCTTTGTCAGATCAGTGGACGATGCGGGGCGGGTGGAGCCGAAGCCGGTGGAAGCCGTCTCGATGCATCCCGCACAGGACCACCTCGTCGAGGTCGAAACCGACGACGGGAGAGAACTGACCGTGACACCGGACCACGGTATGTTGCGGTGGGCAGCGGACGGGGGACTCGAACGCGTCGAGGCGATGGATCTCAGCGTCGGAGACGAGGTGCCTCTTGGAGATAGTCCCTCTGTCGCGATGCGGTCAACTGCCGAGTCGTCGGTGCCTCTGACCGATGGGGGGCCGGGCGAGAACGACGGCCGGGCCGGAGCGAGTCGGGTGGAGCGTGTCGAGATCGTGAGTGCAACGGTAGAACACACCTACTGTCTGACCGTAGACGACAACAACACGGTCGAGGTTGACGGACTGTTCGCCGGTCAGTGCGACGGTGACGAGGACTGCGTGATGCTGCTGATGGACGGGTTGTTGAACTTCAGCAAGACGTACCTGCCGGACCAGCGCGGCGGCAGTGTCACCGCCGACTCGACACTCGTGGCACACGACCCCGACGGGGACGTCCGATTTCTCACGTTCGGAGAGTTCTGGGACGAACTCGACTCCGACGTCGTTCGGGACGGGCGGTTCGAAAAGAAGCTCGTCGCCTCGGAGGGGTGGGAGACGTACGCGTTCAGCGGCGACCACCGCTCGGAGCCGAAGCCGATCGAGCGGGCGATCCGGTACGAGGCAGGCCCCGACGAGGAAGTCCTGCGGATCGAGACACAGTTCGGTCGGTCCGTCGAGATCACGACGGACCACAGTCTCTTCAGGTACGACGACGGGATCGAGGAGATCGCCGGCGCCGACCTCTCGGAGGGCGACCTCGTCGTCGCTCCCCGGAGTCTCGACGTCGAGCCAGTCGAGACGACGATCGACGTGGCCGACTGTCTCGACGACTCCTACGTCGTCATCGACGATCGTGTCGAGGACCTCCTGAGGACGGTCTGGGAGAGCACGGCTCGTGGCGGCGAGACCCACGCGGCGTTCAGCAGCGGTCTCTCGTACCGGCTCTCGAAAGAGAAGGTTTCGCTCGACAGGTTGGAGCAGATTGTCGACGCGGCACCGGGGGTCGAGGAGGTTCCGAACGACATTGAGATCGCTCGTGAAGGGGCGTCCAACGGGGTCACCCGGACGGTCCCGGTCGACGAGGAGTTCGCCTGGCTGCTTGGCGTGTTCACCGCGGAGGGGACGCTCTCGTCGGTCAACCCCTGTCTCCACAACGCCGACGAGGAGCTCGTCGACCGCGTCGTCGCGGTCGTTCGGGAGACGCTCGGTCACGACCCGGAGACGCGGTGGTCGAACCGGGCGTACGAGGTGCGATTCCCCACGGTCTTTGAAGACGTGCTCCACGAGTTGGGGTTCGCGGATCTGGAGTCGTACTCCTCCAGCGAGAAGGTGGTGCCGGAGGCGATCCTCCGGGCGGACCGTGAGACGGTCCTCGCCTACCTCCGCGGATTCCTGGCCGGCGACGGGTCCCGCAGCAGCGACGGCAACGTCACCACCGTCGCCTTTCACACGACCAGCGAACCGGTCAAGAACGGCGTCGTGTTCCTGTTGCACCGGCTCGGTCTCGTGGCGAACGTCTCACTGCGGGACCGTGACCCGTCCCGACAGTCGATCTACACGGTCACGGTCTCCGGTGGAGCCGAGGAGAACCCACTGGAACGGCTGTTCGACGGGGAGGAGTCGTACCTGCCGAAGAGTCTCGTCGTGACGATCCCCGAGGCGCTGATGGAGATCCGCGAGAGTGGTGTCGCGGACGTGAAACAGGTGATCCCGAAGTACCTCACGCGCCGCGAGAACGTCTCTTTGGAGAAGCTCCGGGAGATGTACGCCGAACTCAGTCGGAGAGACCTTCCAGAGGATCTGTCCGCGCAACTCGACGAGATTCAACCGCTCGTGGAGGGCGACCTCTCGTACCTGCGAGTGCAAACCGTCGAGCGCGTGGAGTACGAGGGGCACCTCTACGATCTGCAGGTCGGCGGCGATCCGGTGTTCACCGCGAACTGGCTGTACGCACACAACTCGATGGACGCGCCCCTCGTGATGACCTCCCGGATCGACCCCACCGAGATCGACGACGAGGCCCACAACATCGACGTGGTCTCGGAGTACCCCCTGGAGTTGTACGAGGCCAGCCGGGAGATGGCCCGCCCGGAGGAGGTCGACGTGACGATCGCCGAGGACAAACTCGGCACCGAGAACGCGACGAGCGGGTTCGGTCACACCCACGACACCGCCGACATCGCTGCCGGACCGGACCTCTCGGCGTACAAGACGCTGGGCGACATGAGCGAGAAGATGGACGCTCAACTCGAACTCGCCCGGACGCTGCGGGCGGTCGACGAGACGGACGTCGCCGAGCGGATCATCGAGTACCACTTTCTCCCGGACCTCATCGGCAATCTCCGGGCGTTCTCACAGCAGGAGGTGCGCTGTCTGGACTGCGGAAAAAAGTACCGCCGGCCGCCGCTGTCGGAGGACTGCCAGGAGTGTGGCGGCGACGTCACCCTCACGGTCCACGAGGGGTCGGTGACGAAGTACCTCGAGACCGCCTCGCGGGTCGCCGAGGAGTACGGCGCCCGCACCTACACAAAGCAGCGAATCGAGGTACTCGAACGCTCCATCGGGAGCGTCTTCGAGAACGACAAGAACAAGGCCACGAGCCTTGCCGACTTTATGGGCGAGTAACCCGATAGTCGGCGGCACGAGGTCCAGGCGCGCGTCGTCTCCGGAGAGTCAAGAGCCAGGCAGCGTCAGCGCCGGCGCCCGTCGTCGCACCGGTTCCACCAGCAAGTACGGGGACTGCCAGTGCCGGAATCGGGGGGGCTCCGTCGGGTGCCGGGTTGTAGGTCGTCGTCTTCCCGTCTCGTCGTCAGTCGCTGGGTTCGGCGAGCGCCTCCTCGTCCTCTGTTCTGTCGTCGGTGCTGTCCACCGTCTCGGCCTCGATCGCCACGTCGACGCCGGTGTCGTCGGGCGCGTGGCCGGCGAGTTGAGAGACGTCGACGTCGTTGACGTCGTCCGTGTCGTCGATGAGGTCGGCGGCGGCGGTGTCGTCGTCGGTGAGGTCGGCCATCCCGATGCCGGCGCCGATGACCTCGGTGGACTCCGTGTCTCCCTCGGCAGGGTCCCCACCGCCGCCGGCACTCTCGGACCCGTCGGCGTCGACCGACGCGTCGGTGGATTCGACGGACTCGGCGGTGTGGTCACGGTCGTCGACGTCGCCCTGCGCCCCGGCGCCGACCGCGACTTCGACGGTGAGCTCGGCGGCACCGGTGTCGTCGGGCGCGTGGCCGGCGAGCTGGGAGACGTCGACGTCGTCGGCGTCCCGGGCGTCGTCGATGAGGTCGGCGGCGTCGGTGTCGTCGTCGGTGAGGTCGGCCATCTCGATGTCGGCGCCCGTGAGGTCGGCGGACACCGCGTCGCCGGCACCGGTCGAGTCCACGACGTCGCCCCGTTCGCCCGTGGCAGTCGCCGTCGGTGTGGTGTCCGACACTGTCACTCGCCCGTCGCCCCGGTCGAGACGGACCGCGGGGTCGGCACGGTCGGTGTCGGCGGTCGACGCCGTCGCGGCGGGTCGGTCGGGCCCGTCCCCGGCGAGCGTCTCGGCGAGTTCGCGGTAGGCGCGGGCGGCGGGGCTGTCGGGGGCGTAGGCGACGACGGGGACGCCGGCGTCGACGCTGTCACGGACGACGTCAGCCTCTGGAACCGCCGCCAGGAGGTCGCCGGGAAGCGAGTCGGCGACGTCGGCGGGGTCGTCGCGGAGGCGAGTGCAGACGGTGCCGGCGACGGCGCCGTCGGCACTGTCGACCAGCGTGGCGGTGGTGTCGGCGCCGCGGACGGCAGTGGCGTCGGGTGTGGTCACGAGGACGGTGTGGTCGGCGAGGCCGAGCGGTAGGACGGCCGCTCGCCCGATGCCGGGGCCGACGTCGACGACGACCACGTCAAAGGCCCCCCGCAGGTGGTCGATCAGCGGCTCGAGGTACCCGACGGCAGCGTCGGTGTAGCGGGCGAGGTCGGGCGTGCTCGGCACCGCGAACAGTCCCTCTGCCAGGCGGTAGACGGCCTCGCTCACGCCCGCGTCCTCGGCGAGGACGTCCTCGAGTGTCGCCTCGTCGGGGTCCAGGCTGACGAGGTCGGCCAGGTCACCGGTGCCGACGTCGGCGTCGACGACCGCCACCCGGCAGCCGTCGTCCGCGAGTACCGTTCCCAGGTTGACCGCTGTCGTCGTCTTGCCGACACCACCTTTCGTGTTCGCAACGGCGTAGACGGCGTTCATATTATATTTTATTGTGCTGATTAATACATTAAAGTTGCTAACTCGTGGAACGATTTTGAGGCTCGGCGAACGGTTCGTACTGGGCAGGCGTTCGCGGGACGTGGATTGGCTTTCGAGCCGTCGCTGTCGCTCCGGGGGCACCGGGGACGGCGCCCGCCTGGCTGGTTCGACCCGCGAGTCCGCCGGACAGCACACTCCATGTGGGGGTGTGACTGTGCCGAACAGTAGGCCCATACTTATCACCGCTGGCGCCGAACATGTTGGCATGACGGGAGGAAGCGAGCGGATCGACCCGGAGGAGGTCGCCATCGGGACCACCGTCTACACGGAGGACGGTCACGAACTCGGGACTGTACGGGGAATCGAGGAGGCCGGCAGCGGAGTGATGGTGAGTCTGCGGGAGGGCCTGGAGGCGATGAGCGGCGAACACGTCCAGGCCGGCGGGGAGCACGCCCGCGCCGAACTCACCTGGGGCTGTTACGGGTGTGGAGAGATCGGGCAACTCGACGACGAACTCCCCGAGGAGTGCCCGGGGTGCGGGGCGCCGAGAGAGGACCTGTACTACCGCCAGGAGGACTGACCGCCGACGGCGCGGGCAGTCGCGGGCGTTTTACCCCTGGCGTGGGTCGCTGGCGACATGGAGGTGGCCGTTCTCGGTGCGGGCAGTATCGGTAGCCTGCTCGGTGGGCTCCTCGCCCGCGAACACCGCGTCACGCTGATCGGCCGGGAGCCACACGTGACGAGCGTCGCGGAGTCGGGGCTGTCGGTCGCGGGGGCGGTCGAGTGCACCGTCCGACCGGCGGCCCGGACCGGAACCGAGGGCCTGACCGCCGACCTCGTGCTCGTGACGACAAAGGCCCACGACGTGGCCGGGGCTGCCGCGGACCTCGCCCGCGAGGACGTCGCCGCCGACGTGGTGGTGCCGCTGTCGAACGGGATCGGCCACGCGGCGCTGCTGGCCGACCGCCTGCCGGCGGCGACGGTACTCTCGGGGACGACCACCTACGGCGCGATGCTCGACCGGCCGGGTCACGTCACCTGCACCGGCGTCGGCAGGGTGACCGTCGGCGCCCGTGACAGGGGGGCCTCGGAGGCCGTCCAGGGGGTGGTCGCCGCGATGCGGGAGGCAGGGGTCGAGGCCACGGCGACCGCGGACGCGTCGCGCAGGACGTGGGAGAAGCTCGCGGCAAACGCCGGGATCAACGCGACGACGGCCCTGGCGCGGGTGGCGAACGGTCGCCTGGCCGACGACCCGGGCCGGTCACTGGCTCACGAGGCGGCCAGAGAGTGTGCCCGAGTCGCCCGCGCCGAGGGTGTCGACCTGAGCGACGCCGCCGCCGTGCGGGCGTTGGACGAGGTGGTCGCCGCGACCACCGACAACCGCTCGTCGATGCGCCAGGACGTCGAGCGGGGCCGGCGCACGGAGGTCGACGCGATCAACGGTGCCGTCGTCGACCGGGCCGACGACCACGGGGTCAGGGTGCCAACGAACCGCACGCTCGCACGGCTTGTGGGACTGTGGGAACAGGGCAGGGGCGTCCGTGAGGAGAACGGCGGCGAGGGGTGAGTCGGACCGAGCGCTGGCGAAGGGAGGAGTGTCTACGACGGACGAGACAATCGAGAACCCGAGAGCGAGGAGAACGGGAGACGGTGCTCAGAAGGGGGCCTGGGGGCCCTCGTCCTCGCCGTCGTCCCCGGTGTCGGCGCCGCCGGGGAACGGCGAGGAGGTCGACGTGGACCCGCCACGGCCACCCTCGGCACCGCTCATACCGCCGGACATACCGGTCTCGGCGTTGACTCGCTCGATCTCGGGGATCTCCTTCACCATCCGGCTCTTTATCGCCTGGATCGTCATCGGGGAGATGCCACACCCGGAGCAGGCACCGCCCAACTGTACGGTCACCGACCCCTCCTCGGGGTCGATCTGTTGGACCGCGGCGGTCCCGCCGTGCATCTGGATCTGCGGGAAGTTCCGACGGAGAAAGTTCATCACCTTCCCCTCGAGGTCCGTCTCACCCTCCTCGGTGTTCGTACTCATGGACCTCTGTATGGAACCGCGGCAGATAAGCCCTCCGACCCGGCCAGAGACCGCCAGAGGGGAGCACAGTCAGGTCGTGACGAAGGCGTGACGGCGGTCGGGCGCGCCGGGACCGGTGGGTTGAACCGCGTTCCACCGTTGATGTGGGTGTGAGCGACGAGCCGCGGACGGCGCCCGACGACCTGGCGGTCGTGACGAACCGGGAGCCGTACGCACACGAACACGCCCGCGACGGCGTGACCATCGACCGGCCCTTCGGCGGACTAGTGACGGCACTAGACGACGCCCTGCGGGGGTCGGCGGCGACCTGGATCGCCTGGGGCAGCGGCAGCGCGGACTTCGACGCGACCGTGGGCGACGGCGACGGTCGGGTCGGCCTCCCGCCCGGTGACCCCTCCTACACGCTGGAGCGGGTGCGCCTGACCGACGCCCAACTGGCGGGCTACTACTACGGCTACAGCAACCAGGTGCTGTGGCCGCTGTGCCACCTCGACACCAACCACGTCAGCGTCGACCCGGGGTTCTGGGAGCGCTACCGCGAGGTGAACCGCACCTTCGCCGACCGGACCCTCGAGACCGACGCCCGCACCGTCTGGTTCCACGACTACCACCTGGCGCTGGCGCCGGCGATGGTCCGCGAGCAGGCACCGGAGCGGACCCTCGTCCACTACTGGCACGTCCCCTGGCCGACACCGGACGCGATGCGGATCTGCCCGCAGGCCGAGCGGATCGTCTCGCGACTGCTGGCCGTCGACCACGTCGGCTTCCAGACCGAACGCGACCGGCGACACTTTCTCGACTGCGTCGCCGCGTTCACCGACGCGACGGTGGACCGCGAGCGGGCGACCGTCGAGGGGCCGTTCGGACGGACGGACGCCTACGTCGCCCCCGTCGGCGTCGACGCCGGTCGGATCGCCGACGAGACGGGCACGGGTGTCGGCGATGCGAGCGGGGCCGAGACGGGCGACGAGACGGGCTACTGGGAGACGCTGTCCCGCCAGCACGGGATCGGCGAGGAGACCGTCGCTGTCGGCGTCGACCGCCTGGACTACACAAAGGGACTGCTAGAGCGCCTGGACGCCCTGGGCCACCTCTGGACGGAGCGGCCAGCCCTGCGGGGCGAACTCGTGTACGTCCAGAAGGCGGCGACGACCCGGGCGGGGATCGAGGACTACCGCCGCTACCACCGCCGTGTCCGGGACCGGGTGTACGAACTCAATCGCGAACACGGCACCGACGACTGGACGCCCGTGGTGTACGTCGAGGAGCCACTGGACCGGGCGGCGCTGCTCGACCTGTACCACAACGCCGACCTGGCGCTCGTGACTCCCAAGCGCGACGGGATGAACCTCGTCGCAAAGGAGTTCGTCGCCGCCTCCGCCGGGACGCCGAGCGCGCTAGTGCTGAGTCGCTTCGCCGGCGCCGCCGACGCGATGGGGGCGGCGGTGACGGTCAACCCGTTCGACGTCGCCGGAACGAGCGAGGGGATCGCCCGTGCGATCGAGATGCCCGACGCACAACGCCACGAACGACTGTCGGACCTGCTCGAGGTCGTCCGCCGCGAGTCGATCGGGTCGTGGCTCGACACGCACCTGTCGCTGTTCGACTCCAGACACGACGGCGACGCGGTGGGTGCGGGCGAGCGCGTCGCCGAGGACTGATCACCGGACGACTGTGACCGGGACCGGCGAGCGCCGCATCACCGCCTCGGCGACACTGCCAAGGAGGATCCGCGAGACGCCGGTACGCCCGTGACTGCCGAGGACGACGTGGTCCGCGTCGACCGTCCCGGCGTACTCGACGATAGCCGTCGCCGGACGGCCGACCTCGACGGCCGTCCGGGCGTTGATGTCGTACTCGGCGGCCGTCTCCCTGGCCGCTTCGAGCGTCTCCTCGGCACGCTCCTGTTCCGTCTCGTACCACTCCGACGCTGCCGCCGGTAGCGACACCTCCGCGCTGTACCCCGCCGCGACCGGGTTGATGACGTACAGCACCGTCACCCGCGCGTCGACGTGACGCTCACAGACGTGCTCCAGGGCCGCCTCGCTCTGGGGCGTACCGTCGTAGCCGACGAGGACATGATCGCGAGCTGACTCGCCTCCCCCCGTCTCGGCGTCCGAGGCCGTGTCGCGCTCCGGCGAGGAGTCGGCGCCGTCCGCCGTGACGTCCTCGGCGTCGGTGGTCGGTGCGGTGTCGACTGGGGTGTCCGCGGGGGCCTCGCCGTCTGCGTCGGGGTCAGGGTCGGCGTCCGGAGTCATGCCGGGAAATTACGACCCGCGGGGACAAACCAGTTGTGCGCCGGGCGGTCAGTCGTCGCCGAACTCGGGTTCGACGCCCTCCACGTCGTCGGGGTCGACGTCGACGTGGGAGCGCCGCTTCGTGGCACGCTCGATGAACTCCTGGGGGAGTTCGTCGATCTCGCCGGCCTGGACCCCCCAGAGGTTGGCGTACAGGCCGTCGCTGTTCAGCAGTTCGTCGTGGGTGCCCCGCTCGACTACCTCGCCGTCCTCCAGAACGACGATTTTGTCGGCGTCCTTTATTGTCGACAGGCGGTGGGCGATCGAGAACGTCGTGCGGTCGGCGGTGATGTCGTCGATGGAGCGCTGGATCAGCATCTCCGTCTCCGTGTCCACGTCGCTCGTCGCCTCGTCGAGGATGAGTATCTCGGGGTCCTTGAGGATGGCACGGGCGATGGAGATGCGCTGGCGTTGGCCGCCCGACAGTTTGACGCCGCGCTCCCCGACCATCGTGTCGTAGCCGTCGGGGAGGTTCTCGATGAACTCGTGGGCCTCGGCCATCTCCGCGGCGCGGCGG
>CAZQHW010000106.1:0-9388 GCA_964593395.1 uncultured Halobacteriales archaeon | reverse complement strand
TGTAAGTGACTGGCCGACCTCAGCCGAGTCGCCGGCCACTACGAGGGACATAATGTACGACTTGGGCGACGTGCTCCCGGACGTTTCCTTTGACCCGGGGTCGAACGTGCTGGTGTCGGGCCCGCCGCTGACCGGCAAGCGACGGATCGCCCTCGAGATCTTAGCCGCCGGCTCGAAAAAGGGCGAGGGCGTCATCATCGTCACGACAAAGGACGACGCCGAAAAGATGCTCTCGCAGTACGGTGAGATCGTCGGCGGCGGCGAGATCCCCGTCGGTATCGTCGACTGTGTGACACAGCAACGCGGCGTCGAGAGCGTCGACGACCCGCGGGTGAAGTACGCCTCCTCGCCGGTGGACATGACCGGCATCGGGATCAACCTCTCTGAGTACTTAGAGGAGTTCTACGAGTCCCGCGCCATCGAGCGCAACCGCGTGCTGCTTCACTCCGTGTCGACGCTGTTGATGTACTCGAACCTCGAGACCGTCTTTCGATTTCTGCACGTGTTCACCGGGCGAGTACAGAGTGCGAACGCACTCGGCGTCCACGTCATCGACTCCACCGCCCACGACGAGCAGACCATCAACACGATCAAGCAGTTGTACGACGGCCTGTTGATGGTCGAGGAGGGCGAGGACGGGCCAGTCGTCCGTCAGCAGGGGATCGTCGACCAGTAAGACGACGCTCGACTGTCTTTTCACCGCGCTCCGACGGAGAGCGGTCGCTGGTCGGGAAACGGGTATGAGTGAACGGACCTCGGGATTGCCCGGCCGTTCCGGGACGGGGAAGCCCGGTCGCCTCCTCCACCCCGCGACCCCTCGAGCGACAGGCGTCCAACGGTGGGCTGCTCGCTTCCGCGCCTGACCCGGTGCCGCCGGCGAACCACGACGGAGCGCCCCTGCAGGCGAACGCCGTGGACCGTTGTCCCCGAGGGACGAGGCTTCCACGTCGGCTTCCGGGGCCCGAACCGGTCTGACCGGACGCCCCCGGATTCGGCCCCCGCTGAAGACCGTACTGCGGGCGTTGGAGCGGGGCCTAACCGCCCAGCCTAGTCCGACCGAAACGTAGGTGGCGATCCTGTAAACCCCTTTCGACTCCCGGCTCCCCGACGGCGTGCCCGTCCGTCGGTTGTCCCGTCGCGCTCACTCCTCGGTCGCCGTCACCGCCCGGAGCGCGTCGACGTGGCCCGCGCCCTGTCGCTCCGCGGAGAGACTCAGTCCCGCGCGGCCCCCAGGAGTCGTCGGCGGAGTCCGGCGACCGAGAGGTCTGGAGAGCGGTCGGTCCGCGCGTGCCGCGTCCGCTCGGCCCGCGTCGCCGCCGGCAACACCGCGGCACCCACCGCACCTATCGCCTGGAGAAAGCGGCGTCACCCGGTCGTCCGTCGCCGGGACCTGCCAGCGTGGTCGTCGCCGCGGTCTCCGTTCCGGCCAGTCACGGGCAGGCTTCGCCCGCGCCCGGACTAAGCCGTCGGCCTACGCGTGCAGTTCCTCGACAACGACGCGCACTCGACTCGCGTCACCGGCGACGTGGTCGACCAGTACGTTCACCGGCCCGTCGGCGTCGACGGCGGCGCGCTCGCGGTCGGTGACGGTGACGCCCGCGGCGTCGTGGTCCTCGGTCGTCGCCCGGCGGTCGCGGGCGGCGTACAGGTCGAGGTCTGCGGGGCCGTCGACGGCCTCGACCCGCACGGTCACCCGGTCGGCGTCCGCCGCGGGTTCGTGAACGAAGCGGGCCTCCTCGTCGATGGGCCCCTCGTACGTCTCGACGTGGCGACGGTGGCCCGCGCGGGCGTCCGGTCGCACGGCCAGTGTCGCCGCGGCGCGGTCGCCGTCGACGCTGGCGCCGACGGTGTGTTCGCCGGCGGTCAGGTCCGTCGTGACGACTGCCCCCTCGTCGTCGAGGTCCCACTCGACGCGCTCTGGAGCGGGGACGTCGACGGCGAACACCTGGGTGCCAGGCGCGACGGCGGTGTCGACGTCGAGCGCGGGCGAACTCGGTCCCTGCTCGGTGACCGTCACCTCGAACGAGCCGCCGCCGGCAAAGGCGTCGACGGTGATCCCGACAGAGGAGAGGCCCGCGGGGTTCTCTATCTCGATCCGCTCCTCGCTGCCGACCGTCCACGAGCGGCGGTCGAAGTTCCCGTAGGTGGGCTCTGACCCGTCCCGGGTGAGGTACAGGTCCATGTCGGTGTCCGCCGGCCCGGACAGTTCCACCGACAGCGCCTTCGGACGGGGCGTCTCGGTCCCGTAGACGGTCGTCCACTGCTCGTTCTCGTCCAGATTGCCCGCGTAGGTCGTGGTGGTGACGCCGCCGCTGTCCGGGTCGACGGTCCCGTTCGTGACTCCCCGGAGCGCGTCGACCATCCCCGCACCCTGTCTCTTCTCCGAGAGGCCGACGTCGCGAGCGGTGTCCCGGAGTCGCTGGCGGAGTTCGCTCACCGTCAGCCTCGGGTAGCGTTTTTTTATCAGGGCGGCGACGCCCGCGACGACCGGCGACGCCATCGAGGTGCCCGACAGTCGCGCGTAGTCGTCGTCCGGCATCGTCGAGCGGACACGCGTTCCCGGGGCGGTGACGTCGACCGACTCGCCGTACTTCGAGTAGTCGGCGATCGCGTCGCCCCGGTCGAGCGCCGAGACACAGACGCAGTCGTCGTACGCGGCGGGGTACCAGACGAACTCCGGGTCGTCGAACCGGTCGGACAGTCGCTTGAAGAAGTCCGGCGCGCTCGGGGGGGCGTCACCGAGGTTGCCCGCGGCGGCCACCGGCAGCGCGCCCTCCTCGACCGCCTCGCTGACGGCGTCACGGACGACGAACACGGGCACCGGAAAGCCAAGTGACATGTTGATCACGTCGGCACCGTCGTCGACGGCGGCCGTGACCGCCGAGGCCACGTCCGTAGGGCGGGCGACACCGTCGGTGCCGATCGCCCGGTACGACCGCAGGGTCACGTCCGCTACGCCGGCGACGCCGGTCCCGTCGCGGGCCGCCCCCGTGATCCCCGCGACGTGGGTGCCGTGGTACTCGTCGTCGCCCTCCGGTCGTGGGTCGTCGTCCGGACTCCCCCACAGGAAGCGGTCGACCGAGTCGTGACCGAGTTCGTCGCCGAACTGCGGGGCGAGGTCGTCGTGTTCGTAGTCGACGCCCGTGTCGACCACGCCGACGACCACCTCGCGGTCGGCGTCGCCGGTCTCGTCCAGGGCGTCCCAGGCGCCGGATGCGTTCACCCGGTCCAGCGCGTGTTGGCGTCTCGTCGTCGCGCCGGACGCGGTCGTGGACTCCGGGTCCGGTGCCCCCGTGACCGCCAGCACCGGCATCGGCTCGTCGTACTCGACGTACTTCACCGGCTCCAGGGCGGCGACGCGGGACTCGACCCGGAGACGGTCGTAGGCGCCGTCGGTCGACGGCAGCGCCACCCGCACGTACCGCAGTCGCTCCGAGCGGTCGACCACCGCCACCGACGACGGCAGGTCGTCGTCGATCGACACCACGGCGTCGGGCGTCGACACTCCGACGACCGCGATCCTGGGCCGCTGTTCGTCCACCTCGCGCGCCCACGCCGTGGTCGGCAACGCCGCCGCCGCGCCCGCCCCACCGGCCGCCCGGAGAAACCCACGCCGCCCCGTCGTCCGCTCCGTGCCACTCATACACACGGATTCCTCCGACGGTGTAGTAAATCCTTACGATGTTAGAGTAGATACTTTTAGTTAGCAAAATATATAATCAAAGCCTCGGCCCCGTCTACACTATGTCGAGAGCCACTGCGTACCAGGCGGCGGCGAGCGTCGAGAGCGTGCTGGCCCCGACCAACAGAAAGCGGTGGAGCGAGAGCCAGTCGGCGGTGCCCAGTTGTTGGACGACGCTCGGCTGGACGGCCAGCGCCCACTCGACGGACAGGAGCGTGGCGGCCAGGCAGAGCACGAGCGTGGCGCCAGCGGCGGTGTCCGGCGGCGTGCGGCGCTGGCGGCCGCCGGCGAAGGCGATCAGCGCGACCAGCGACAGCAGCGCCGGCCCCCACGGTCCGGCGAGGCCGCGGTCGTAGTACGTCGGCAGGCCGGCGGCCGCCTGTGGCGACAACAGGACGTACGGCAGGGCGACGACGCTCACGACGGCCAGCGAGGCAAGTATCCCCGCGGTCGGCGGCGTCCGCTGGTCCATGTCGGGCGCTCGCCCCGCGGGCAGGTAAACGCGGCGAGTCGGCACGCCTCGCAAGGTCCAAGAACCCGGCGGGCGAGGTCGGCGTATGAACATCAGTTCGGTCATCGAGCGCGTCCAGAAGGTCGGCGACCTGCTGGAGAAACTGATCCGGCAGTCAAACGAACTCCGCGACCGGGTCATCCGCCTCGAGGACAACGCGGACGAGACCAGCGACCGCGTGGCGGTCGTCGACGCGAAGGTCGACCGCCAGGCCGCCCTGGTCGAGGCGATCGCCGAGGACGCCGGTCTCGACCCCCAGTCCGTGTACGCCGACGCCGGTCTCGACGGTCCCATCGAGGCGGTCGCCGGGATCGCCGACGAAGAAGACGAGGCGGCCGCGGACGACACGGAAGCGCCGTCCGGTGACGCCGCGACCGATGCGGGCGCCGCTGCCGGTGACGGTGGCGACGCTGCCACGGGCGACCACTCCGGTGACACCGGGGACACGGACGAGAACTGACCGCTCTCGACCGTCGTCACGGCGCCCCCGACTCGGCGACGGCTCCCGGCCCGGTCCGGGACGTAGTGGCAAGCGTTAACAGCCGTCCGCGCCACGTACGGGGTATGACTGACCACCGGGAGGTGTTGCCCTCGGTGCTTGAGACGGTCGGGGAGACCCCGATGGTCCGGGTGCACGCCTCGCCCGACGCCGTGCCGGTGTACGCGAAACTGGAGTCGTTCAACCCGGGTGCGAGTATAAAGGACCGCATCGGCAGGTACATGATCGAGCGGATGCTCGAGTCCGGCGAGTTGCCCGAGGGCGGCACCGTCGTCGAGCCGACGGCCGGCAACACGGGCATCGGGCTGGCCCTGGCTGCCGGTCAACTCGGCGTCGACGCCGTCTTCGTCGTCCCCGAGCGGTTCAGCGTCGAGAAACAACAACTCATGCGTGCACTGGGCGCCGAGGTGGTCAACACGCCCACCAACGGCGGCATCCCGCAGGCGATCGACCGCGCGAACGAACTCGCCGACGAACTCGACGATGCCGTCGTCCCCCAGCAGTTCTCGAACCCGTTGAACGCCGAGGCACACTACGAGACGACCGCCCCCGAGATCTTCGAGGCGCTCTCCGGGGAGGTCGGCGTCGTCGTTGCCGGGTGTGGCACCGGTGGCACACTGATGGGCGTCGCCGAGTACGCCCTCGAACGAGACCCCGACACCCACGTCGTCGCCGTCCAGCCCGAGGGGTCGATGTTCGGGGCCTTCTTCGGTGAGGACCCCGACCACGAGGAGGAGTACAAGACCGAGGGGATCGGCACCGGCGACCCCTCGCGCAACGACCTGTTCGACCCCGAGAAGGTGGACGAACTGAAGACGATCCCCGACGAGGACACCCACGCGGAGATGCAACGACTCGCCCGCGAGGAGGGCCAACTCGTCGCCTCGAGCGCCGCGGCCAACAGCCTCGCCGCCCGCGAGGTCGCCGAGGAGGTCGAGGCCGGCCTGCTCGACGTTCCTCACGACACCGTCGTCACCGTCTTCGCCGACTCCAGCGAGCGCTACCTCTCGAAGGGCGTCTACCGCTCGTTCGAGGAGTGGACTTCCTGATCAGCCACACAACCGCTGGTGCTCGACTTTCAGACACCGGTCCTGCACCACCGTCCGGTCCGACGCCTCGATCCGCCGGGCCGCCTCGTCGTCACGGACGCCCAACTGGGTCCAGAACACGGCCACGTCGTCGCGGGCCAGAACCTCGTCTGCGATCCCGCTCACCTCCTCGCTCGGGCGGAACACGTCGACGATGTCCACGCCCTCGGGAACGTCCGACAGCGAGTCGTACGCCTGCCGTCCGAGTATCTCGTCGGCGTACGGGTTGACCGGGACTACGTCGTACGAGTGCTCTGCCATGTACCGGGGGATCTCGTGGGCGTCCTTTCCAGGGGTCGACGAACAACCGACGACGGCGACCGTGTCGAGGCCGAGGATCGCGCGGAGTTCCGCGTCGCTCTCGACTGGCATACTCGGGTCTCGACGGCCGACGGCTAAAGTGTGGCCCTCGCCGACGGCCAGTCCCACCAGCGCGGGCGCTGGCACCCGGGAGAGCTAAGTCCCGCGGGCGACCAGTAGCGACATGGTCACGGTCGACCCTATCGGCGACGCGATAAAGGCCGTCGAGTTGTTCGTCGAGGTGGCGCTGACCGACCCGCTGACGGCAGTTCTGGTCGCGATCGGCGGGCTGTTGACGACCGTCGCGATGGCCGCACTCGCCGGCCTCTCGACCGGCGGCGCAGTCACGTTCTTTTTGCGGCTCCTCGAACGGCCCGACCAGCCAGACTGACCGCCTCCTCCGGGTCCGGGCCCAGCGGCGCACCGATCACGACGCCGTCGACGTGTTCCAACAGCGTCTCCAGGCGCTCCTCCAGGTCGGCGGCCGTGCCCGCCGCACAGAAGGCGTCTATCATCCGGGGGGTAACGGCGCCGAAGGCGTCTCGCAGGTCGCCGCCCTCCAGGTGGTCGGAGACCTGTGCCGCGGCCTCGCGGTCGATGTCGTGTCGCTCGAGTACCGGTTCCGCGGCGCCGCCGACAATAAACGCGACCGGCGGGCGGGCCGCCTCGCGGGCGGCGTCGCGCTGCTCTGCGACCGAGACGCTCGCGTAAGCGACCGAGTCGAACGAGCCGTACTTCTCGGGGCGGTCGGCACGACCCTCGTCGATGCGGTCGGCCGACCAGGCGACGTCCTTCGGGTGTGAGGCGTTTATCAGGACGCCGTCGGCGTGCTTGCCGCTCATCCGCAGCATGTGTGGTCCCTGTGCGCCGACGTACACCGGCGGGGGGTCGACCTCGAACTCCAGGCCGGCGTCGGCCGCCTCGAACGTGCCGTCGTGGGTGACCCGCTCGCCTCGCCACAGTCGGCGGGCGACTCGCATCGACTCCAGGGTGCGTCGCAACGGTCGGTCCTGGTCGACGCCGAGTGCCGACAGCGTCGAGCGGTCACCCGGAGCCAGGCCCATGACCGCACGGCCGTCGGTCGCCTCCTGCAGCGTGGCGGTGCTCGCCGCCAGCCCCGCCGGGTGTGTCTGGTACGGGTTCGCCGCCGCGGGACCGACGGTGAGGTCGGTCGCCCGGCCGATCCGGTCGGCGGCGACGAACGGGTCGCGGTTGAAGTAGTGACAACTCACCAGCGCCGCGTCGAACCCGGCCTCCGCCGCCCGCTCCGCGAGCCCGGTCACGCGGTCCAGCGGGTGTTCGGGGGTGATCTCGACGCCACGAGCGATCCGGTCTACCGTGTCGCTGTCAGTCATCGCTGTTTCTCCTCGTCGGCGTCGTGATGCTTGTCGCTTCCGTGTGCGCCGGGAGCGGTCTCCGCGAGGTTGTCCTCCACCGCGGGAACGCGGCCAGGGTCGAACGCCCAGTCCCGCAGCGCCTGGCGGACGAAGTCCGAGTCCACGTCACGAAACAGCCGCTCGCCGCCGTCGTGGGCACCGAACGCCCAGTCGCGGACGACGACGGCGGGCGTGCCGCCGTCGCCCTCGCCGGCGACGAGGTTGGCGGCGGCGGCGAGTTCGTCGACGACCGCCTCGACGGTCACCGCGAGTTTGCGGCCCGTGCGGTCGGTCGACCCGCGCCAGTCGCGGGTGGGCGGCAGGCCGGCCCAGCCCACCGCGACCCCGCGCTGGCCGGTGCGAAACGGCCGCCCACTGGTGTCGCTGACGACGACGCCCACGCCGTCGACGCTGTCCGGCGTCTCGCCGCCCAGTCCGGGTACGTCCCGGCCGCTCGCGGGTCCGGCACCGTCGGTCGCCGGCGCTGTCGGGCGGTCCTCGCTCCCGGCGTCCGTCGCCGTTCTGCGCTCGCTCGCGGTGTCCGCGCGGTCGCCGCCGTCGACGCCGGCACGATCGAGCAGTCCGCGGCGGACCCGGCGGGCGCTCTCGCCCGGCGACCGTGGCAACAACAACAGGTCGGCGCCGGGAACGTTCGAGCGGTCGATCCCTGCGTTGACGGTGACGTGCCCGAAGCGCGTCTCGGTGAGCAAAAACGGGACCGTCATCAGCAACTCGGTGGACTCCTCCAGCACCGCCTGCGCGAAGCGGGGGTCCCGCTCGTCCCCGGTGGCGTCGGCCAGTCGGGCGGCGATCTCGCGGGCGCGGGGGCCGGCGGGAAACTCCTCCAGGTCGGCGGCCCGTCCCTCGGCCTTCGAGACGACGGTGCTGGCGACGACGACAACGTCGCCAGCCTGCAGGTCGACCCGGTCGGCGACGAGTCGGGCGAGGTCGTCCCCTGGCTCGATCTCGGGGAGGCCGGGGACCGCGATCAGCTCCATACACACCGTCCGGCAGCGCGGCCCAAAAGTACGCGGATCGCGGAATCACCCGAGGCCATCGAGCGCGACGACGGACACGGCGCCGACGACCAGGCCCGCGGCGGTCGCGGCGGGGAACGACAGCAGGAGAACGAGACCGCTGGTCAGCAGTTCCCCGAACAGGCGGTCGGAGGGATGGATCCCGGCGAAGGCAGCCCGAAGGTTCGCGACGGTCAGAAACAGCGAGGCGCTCAACAGCGCGTACAGCCCGGCGGCCATCGCCCCCCGCACCGCCGCACGGGTGCCCGTCGAGGGCCGGTCGAGCAGCGAGACCGCGACGGCCACGAGCGCCGTCATCGGCAACACCACCGCAAACGGCACCAGCACCTCCCACGAGAGGCCCGCACCGGCGACCGTCGCCCGGTACTCGGACACGGCCAGCACTGCCAGAAACAGCGCCGACCCGAACACCGCCGCCCCGACGCTCGCTCGCCGGTCGCCCGACCGTCGCCACGCCGTCCGCTCGCGGGTGACGGACAGGCGCCCTATCGACATCTGCACACCCCCTGGCACCGACCCGAGTGGAGGCGACCGGCGCCCTGATCTCGTTCGCTCTGTCTCACGATACACGAATTCTGGCTGGTACAGTATAAAATTTACCAACTACAGTAGAAAATCAATACAAAATACGAGTGTATCGATGTGGCCGTCAGCGCGGCAGGGCCCACAGCGCGTAGCCGACGGCGGCGCCGAGTCCGAACGCGGGCACCGACAGCGCGACCGACAGGCCGAACAGTCCGTCGGGACCGACGCTGCCCCCGAGCAAGGCCGGTTCGACCTCGGTCGCCGCCCGCACCGCGAGAACGGCCCCCGGCGACAGCAGCGCGACGGTCGCCGCCGCGGCGCCGGCACCCAGCGCCGTCGGGCGCCGGTCCAGGCCGTCGCCGGCGGCGAC
>CAZQHW010000105.1:6708-9437 GCA_964593395.1 uncultured Halobacteriales archaeon | reverse complement strand
GGGAGATCGCCGACGAGACGAACCTGCTGGCGGTCAACGCCCAGATCGAGGCCGCTCACGCCGGCGAGGTCGGCGAGGGGTTCGGGATCGTCGCCGACAAGATCAAGAGCCTGGCCGACGACACGACCGAGGCCGCCGAGCGTATCGAGACGTCGCTGGACGACCTGCGGGCTCGCACGGGCGAGACGACCGAGCGGATCGAGGACACCCGCGAGACCGTCGAGCGCGGGACCGACACTATCGAGGAGGCGCTCGGGGCGCTCGACGACATCGGTACCGTCGTCGAGGAGACCAACGTCAGCGTCCAGCAGATAAACGACGCCACAAAGGAGCAGGCCTCGACCGCCGAGGACATCGTCCAGATGATCGACGAGGTGGCGACGATCTCCGAGCGCACCGCCCAGACGGCCGAGGACGTCGCCGAGACGGTCAAGGGCCAACGCTCTAGCGTCGAGGACGTCGACCGCAGCGTCGAGACGCTCGCGGACCAGGCCGCCGGCCTGACCGACAGCCTCGACCAGTTCACCGTCCGTAACGAAGCCGGCCAGCGGGTCGCACCGTCCGACTAACAGATGCAGCGAACACACAAGCCGGTACAGCGCACGCCAGCACTACGACGGCGCGCCACGAGCGGGGGTGACCGTCGCCGATGAGCAACGGCCACGGACCGGACGCCGACACAGAGACGGAGACCACGCTGGCCGACCCCGACGGGGACACGGAGATCGTCGACGAGATCGACCCGGACCCCGAACAGGTGCGGTCTGCCGACCCCGGCGAGGAGCGACTGTCGGCGCCCCACACCGAGCGCACGCCGGAGGACGTGCTGAAGATCGTCATCGAGGCGCTACAGGACAACGACCGTCCACACGAGGACGCCGGGTTGCGGACCGCGTTCAACTTCGCCTCGCCCCGGTTTCGCACCCGTGTCGGCGGGAGCCTGGAGGAGTTCGTCCAGGAACTCACCGACCCGATAAACGAGCCGCTTGTCGACCACGACGACAACAAACGCGGCCGTCTGGAGGTCGACGACGGCGAGGGCAGCGAGCGAGTGATCGTCGTCGGCGAGGGCGGCGAGACGAACACGTACGAGTTCTACCTCGACCGGGTCGAGGGCGGCAAGTACGACGGCTGCTGGATGATCGACGCCGTCGACCTGGTGTACGTCGGTGCCGCGCCCGACCACCAGCACATGCCGATGGTCGAGTTCGACGGGGTCGAGTTGAAATGCAAGAGCGGCGAGACCCTGCGGGACGTGCTGTTGCGAGCCAGCGGTGTCTCACCGTACAACAGCACCGCCGAGGTCGTCAACTGCGGCGGTAACGGACTGTGTGGCACCTGCGCCGTCGAGATCACCGACGGCGAGGTGACCAAGCCCACAAAACAAGAGCAGCGCCGGATGAAACTCCCCCCACTGCGGGACACCGAGGACGACCTGCGGTTGTCCTGCCAGTGCCAGGTGCTCAGCGACGTCGTCGTCCACAAGCACGAGGGGGTCTGGGGCCAACACGTCGACCAGTACATCGCCGGCACCGACGAGGAGACCGGCGAGCCGATCTGGATCACCGACGAGGAGTACCTCGGCGAAACGGACCTCGAGGAGACCGACCCCGACCCAGAGGTCGAGGAGGACCGCACCGAGGACGACCTCGATATCAGCGACGATGCCGCCTCGATGCTCGCGGACGCCGCCGCCGACCTCAAAGACGACGAAGACGGTGATGACGACGATGACGACGACGGCGACGGCGTCGTGACGCTGTGACCGCTCAGAGTCGGTCGGCGACGTAGTCGGCGACCTCCGTGGGCGTCTCGCCGACGGGCACGCCAACGTTCTCCAGGGCCTGGATCTTCGACTCGGCAGTGCCGGTGCCAGCCTCGCCGACGATGGCGCCGGCGTGACCCATCCGCTTACCCGGTGGGGCGGTCCGGCCGGCGATGAATCCGACGACCGGGGTGTCGATCTCCCCGCCGATCACCTGGGCGGCCTCCTCCTCTGCCTCGCCGCCAATCTCGCCGCACATGACGACGGCCTCGGTGTCGGGGTCGGCCTCGAACAGTCGCAACGTGTCGACGAAGTCCGTGCCGACGATCGGGTCGCCGCCGATGCCGATCGCCGTCGACTGCCCCAGACCGCGCTCGGTGAGTGTGTCCACGATCTGGTAGGTGAGGGTGCCCGAGCGGGAGACGAGTCCGACTGAGCCGGACTCGAACACCTCGCCGGGGAGGATGCCGAGTTTCGCCTCGCCGGGCGTGATCACGCCCGGACAGTTCGGGCCGACGAGCGTGGTGTCGACACGCTGTAGGGCCTCGTACACCAGGCTCATGTCCTGGACGGGGATCCCCTCGGTGATGGCGACCGCCAGGTCGACGGGGGAGTCGAGCGCCTCGAAGAGAGCGTCGGCGGCGAACCGGGGCGGGACGAACACGACGGCGGCGTCGGCGTCGTGTTCGCGTGTGGCCCGGGAGACGGTGTCGTAGACGGGGACGCCGGCGACCTCCTGTCCCCCGCGGTCCGGCACTGCGCCCGCGACGACGTTCGTGCCGTACTCGAGCATGGACTCAGCGTGGTAGCGGCCCTCGTCGCCAGTGATCCCCTGGACGACCACCCGCGTCGAGTCGTCGACGAGCACGCTCATCGCCGCTCACCTCCCCGGGCGTCGGCGGCGTCACCCGGCACGCTGTTCTCTGACGTGCCCCGGGGCGGCACGCTGTTCTCTGACGTGCCC
>CAZQHW010000105.1:0-6608 GCA_964593395.1 uncultured Halobacteriales archaeon | reverse complement strand
TGACGTGCCCCGGGGCGGCACGCTGTTCTCTGACGTGCCCCGGGGCGGCACGCTGCCCCCGTCGGTCGCCGTCTGTGGGCCCGCGAGTTCGACCGCCCGCCGGACGGCGTCCTCCAGGGTGGCCTCGACGTCCAGTTTGTCGGTGTCGAGTATCTCCCGGCCCTTCGCGGCGTTGGTGCCGGCGAGCCGGACGACGACGGGGTCCGGCAGCGGGTCGAACTCCTCGAGAGCGGTGTTGATCCCGCGGGCGACCTCGTCGCCGCGAGTGATCCCGCCGAAGATGTTGAACACGACCGCGTCGACGTTCTCGTCGGAGAACACCATGTCAAGGGCGTTGCGGACCCGCTCTGCCCTCGCGCCGCCGCCGACGTCGAGAAAGTTCGCCGGCGTCCCGCCGAAGTGGTCGACGAGGTCGAGCGTGGTCATCACCAGGCCAGCGCCGTTACCGACGACGCCGACGTTGCCCGAGAGGCGGACGTAGTCGAAGTCGTACTGTTCGGCCTTTCGCTCGAGGTCGTCCGTGGCAGTGCTCTCGGCGTACTCCTGCAGGTCCGGATGTCGGAACAGGGCGTCGTCGTCGACGTTGAGGACGGCGTCCGTCGCCACCACGCTGTCGTCCTCGGTGAGCATCAGCGGGTTGATCTCGGTGTCGCTGCCGTCGTTGTCGTCCCACAGGCGGTAGAGGGTGCCCAACGCTGTGGCCACCTCGCCGGCGACGGCGTCGTCGACCCCTGCCTCCGAGACCGCTCGCCGGGCCTGGTAGGGGTGGAGGCCAAAGGAGGGGGTGACGTGTTCGCGGGCGATAGCCTCGGGGCGCTCGGCGGCAACCTCCTCGATGTTCACGCCGCCCTCTGTCGAGACCATTGCGACCGGCTTGCCCTCGTCGCGGTCCATCGTCACGCCGACGTACAGTTCGTTCGTGAACTCGACGGCGTCCTCGACGAGCACGCGGTCGACGTGCAACCCCTTCACCTCGCTGCCGAGGATGCGCTCGGCGACCTCGCGGACTTCCGCTGGCGTGTCGGCGAGGTCGATGCCGCCGGCCTTGCCGCGGCCACCGACCCGCACCTGGGCCTTTATCGCGACCGGCAGGCCGATCCGTTCGGCGGCGGCCGCCGCCTCGTCGACGGTGGCCGCGAGTTCCGAGTCCGGTACGGTCAGCCCCGCCTCCGCGAAGACCTCCTTTGCCTGGTACTCCTGGAGTTTCATCGCCCACGGATTCCACCGCCGGGGTCGTAGGGATTCCGGTCCGGTGAGGAGGTGGTGGCGTGAACGGAGGTGCCAAAGGGGATCACCTGCCGTGGCGGCCCGGCGGACTCAGGGAGTGACGCGCGCTCGGCCCGTTTTTAACATGTAAGCACCGCAGTCGAGCGCAGCGAGATGCCACGCACCGCTGGAAGCCGAGGGCGTCGGCGACCACCTCGCCCGGATCGAGAGCGTACCGAGGACGGCGACACAGAGGTCTACGCCGACCCCACCAGTCCACGACCCCCGGACCACGATCCGGTCCCACGAAATTATAATGTGGCCGCCGGCCAACGACGCCGCATGGACTCACTCGAAGAGGTCGACGAGGTCGTCCACCGACCGACCGGCGACCTCGTCGACGACACGAACCTCCACGAGTTCGCCCGCGAACAGGGTCTCGACGTGGACGAGGTGGTGCCGTACTCCGCCGAGAACGTCGACTGGTTTTGGGACGAGGTCGTCGACCACCTCGGGATCGACTTCTACGAGGCGTACGACCAGGTGCGCGACGACACCGACGGCCCGCAGTTCACAGACTGGTATCCGGGCGGCGAACTGAACGTGGCACACAACACCCTGGACCGCCACGCCGCCGAACGCCCCGACGAGATTGCCGTGCTGTGGGAGGGCGAACCCGGCGGGGTGCGCGAGGTGACCTTCGGGGACCTGCACGCCCAGGCGAACCGGGTGGCGAACTACCTCGACTCGGTCGGGGTCGGAGAGGGCGACACCGTCTCGCTGTACATGCCGATGGTGCCGGAGGTGGCCGCCATCCTGTACGGCTGTTTCAAGATAGGAGCGGTCGCGGTGCCGATCTTCTCGGGCTTTGGCGTCGACGCCACGGCCACGCGGATCGAGGAGAGCGAGTCCCGCGTGCTGTTCACCGGCGACGGCTTCTACCGTCGCGGCGACGAAGTGCGTCTGAAGGCGACCGCCGACGAGGCGATCGAGGAGGCGGGGCACGTCGAACACGTCGTCGTGTACGACCGGTTGGGCGAAGCCGTCGGCGAGAACGAGGGCGCGGACGTCCCCTGGACCGACCGCGACGAGTGGTGGGCCGACGCCGTCTCACCCCGCGCCGAGGAGTTCGACACCCGTTCGCTGCCGTCGGACGCGGAGTCGATGCTGCTGTACTCATCGGGGACGACGGGTCGCCCAAAAGGGATCGTCCACACTCACGCCGGCGCCCAGGTGCAGTGTGCGAAGGAGGTCTACTTTGGGTTCGACCACGACCCCAACGACCGGTTCTTCTGGGTGTCGGACGTCGGCTGGATGATGGGGCCGTGGACGCTCATCGGCAACCACACTTTCGGCGGCACGGTGTTCGTGTACGAGGGCGCCCCGGACTACCCGCAACCGGACCGCTACTGGCAGATGATAGAGGAACACGACCTCACCGTGTTCGGCGTCTCACCCACCGCCGTACGGGCGCTGCGAAAGCACGGCGACGAGTGGGTCACGGACCGTGACCTCTCCTCGCTGCGGCTGCTCGGGTCGACGGGCGAACCCTGGGACCCCGAGTCCTGGCGGTGGTTCCACGAGACCGTCGGCGGCGAAGAGTGCCCGATAATCAACATCTCCGGCGGCACCGAGATCTGTGGCTGTTTCCTGATGCCGATGCCCCACCAGGAACTCAAACCCTGCACGCTGGGGGGCCCCGGCCTGGGGATGGACGTAGACGTCGTCGACGAGAGCGGTGCGTCCGTCCGTGACGAGCACGAACGGGGCTACCTGGTGGCCCGTGACTCCTGTCCGTCGATGACAAAGTCACTGTGGGAGGGCGAGGAGCGCTACCTGCGTGAGTACTGGTCCACCTGGGAGAACATGTGGGACCACGGCGACTGGGCGCAGATGGACGAGGACGGCTTCTGGTTTCTCCACGGCCGGGCCGACGACGCCCTGAACGTCGCCGGCCGGAAAGTCGGGCCCGCCGAGGTCGAGGGAGCGCTCATCGACCACTCCGCGGTCAACCAGGCCGCCGCCGTCGGCGCCCCCGACGAGACCACCGGCACCGCCGTCGTCGCCTACGTCGTTCTCGAACCGGACCAAGAGCCGAGCGACGACCTCCGCGAGGCGCTGCGCGAGCAGGTCGGCGACGAGATGGGCAAGCCGTTTCGCCCCCGCGAGGTGCTCTTTGTCGAGGAGTTCCCCAAGACCCAGTCCGGGAAGATCATCCGCCGGGCGATCGCCGCCGCCTACCGCGGCGAGGACATGGGCGACCTGTCCTCGATGGAGAACCCGGAGGCACTAGAGGCGATCCGAGCGGCGTCCTAAGCGGGGTCGAGTCGGGTCGGTTCGGGCACCTCGGCGTCGGGGGGAGCGACGGCGTGGGTGCCGACCGCCGCGTCACCGGGCAACAACACGGTCGCACCCGCAAACAGCGGCGCTACGACGCCGGCGGCAACGACACCCGGGTCGACGAGTGAGGCGCGGACCGCCACGGTCGCGTCGCCGTCGATCCCGTGTCGATCGGCGGTGTCGCGGGCGGTCGCCAGTGCCTCGCCGTGTGAGACGGTGTCCTCACCGGTCGACAACAGCGGGTCCGTCGGCGCGGCGGCCGGCGGCGGGAAGGTGGGGTTCTCTGACCACATTTCCTCCTCGAAGTGCACGACCGCCGGGTCGGCGGGCGCGTCGCCGTAGGCGATCCGCTTGCCGCCGGGGGGCAGGTCGAAGTCGGCGACACGACCGACGGGGACGACGACCGCCCGCCCGTCGAACCCACCTGGCGGGTCGAACCGCACCACAGCGCCCGTCAGCGCCGCCCCCAGAAGGGTGAGCACGACCTCGGGCACCGGGTCGTCCGCCAGTCCGACGCGGCGCCCGTCGCGGACGCCCTGGTGGGACAACAGGTTGCCGGTCTTGTGGGCCTCCGTCCGCAGGCGGTCGTAGTCGTACGTGCGCTCCGGATCGCCCGCCGACCGCAGTGCCGGCCGCTCGCCGAACTCCGTGACCCCGGGCGCGACCAGTCCCGCGACCGTCTCGTTCACGCTCCACCCAGACCGCCGCCGAAGAAAAACGACGCGGTCAGCAGCGGTCGCGCCACTCTACTCGATCGGCGAACGGTCCGTTAACACCGCTCAGCGAGGCCGTAGTTAAAAATTGCATAGTAAGACTAATTAAATTTTGTTCTAAAAGACGATAAAGATGAAACAGACTGCACGGGCGGTCGTTCGCCAGACGGACCGGGCAGCAGTCGTCGCGTGGCTCGCGTTCGTGATTGCGCCGGGTGCGACGCTCCAGTTCGCGTCACTGTCGGGCGCGTCGTTCTGGCCGACGGTGGCGGCGACGACGCTCGCGACGCTTTCGTTCCCGGCGGTCGCCGGCCGGCAGCGGGTCGTCTCGCCGCCGCTGGCCGCCAGGTGGACCGTCGCCGCGGCGACGCTGCTGACTATCGGTGTCCTGTTCGCACACGGCCTTCCAGTTCTGGTCGCGGTCGCCGGAGGTGGCGTTCTCGGCGTCTCGTTGCTCGACTGTGACGACTACGTCCGGGCGGTCCGCGGTGGCCGCCGGACGCCGTACTGACTCGACCGGGTCAGAGGGAGTTGCGGATGCGGTCGAAGAAGCTCTGCTCGACCTCTATCTCCTCGCCGCCGGCCTCGGCAAAGGCCTCCAGAGCCTCGCGTTGCTCGTCGTTCAGACTCTCGGGGACGACGACCTGCACCTGCACGTACAGGTCGCCCGCCCCGCGCCCGCGGGGTTTCGGCATCCCCTGCCCCGAGAGACGGAACGTCTTGCCACTTTGCGTGCCGGCGGGCACGTCGAGTTCGGCGGGACCGTCCAGGGTCGTCACCTCGATCGTGTCCCCGAACACGGCCTGTGGAAAGGAGATCGCCTCACCGCGGTAGAGGTCGGCGCCGTCGCGTTCGAACTCGGGATGGTCGCGGACGCCGATCTGCACGAGCAGGTCGCCGTCGGGACCGTCGCCCGGCGCCGGAGCACCCGCACCGGGCTTGCGGACCGTCTCGCCGTCGTCCACGCCGGCGGGAACGTCGATGTCGATGGTGCTCTCCTGACGCACCCGCCCGTCGCCGCCACAGGTCGAGCACGTCTCGGTGTACACCTCGCCGCTACCGGAGCAGCGCCGGCAGGTGCGGGTCTGTTGGACCCGCCCGAGTGGGGTCTGCTGGACCGTCGTCTCCTGACCGCGCCCGCCACACTGCGGGCAGGTGCGGGCCTCGGCCTCGGCGGGGTGTCCGGCGCCGCCACACTCCGGGCACCGCTCCGGCCGGGTGACGGTCGCTCGCTTCGTCACGCCGCGGTAGGCCTCCTCCAGGTCGATCGTCAACTCGGTGCGGAGGTCGGCGCCGCCGCGGCGCTCCCGCGAGCGCCCCCGCCCCCCGCCCCCCCCGAAGAACTGCTCGAAGATGTCGCCCACGTCACCGAAGGGGTCCTGGCCGCCGCCGCCCCCACCGAAGCCGCCGAAGCCGCCCCCGCCGCGGCCGCCGGCGCGACCGGTGCCGGCACCGCCCCCCTCGAAGCCGCCGTGTTTCTCGGCCTCGACGAAGCGGTCGTGGCCCAGGCGGTCGTACGCCTGCCGTTTCTCCTCGTCGGTGAGCACCTCGTGGGCCTTTTTTACCTGCTTGAACTTCTCCTGGGCGTCGGGGTCGTCGCTGACGTCGGGGTGGTACTCGGTGGCTTTCTCCCGGTACGCCCGTTTTATCTCGTCTTCGGAGGCGTCCGGGTCGACGCCGAGCACGTCGTAGAAGTCCTCGGTCATCGCTGTGTGTAGCAGTGGCCGTGCCTGGTCCGGGGGTGATCGAGCGTGTCGAGTGTGTCGGCGCTATCCACTGTGATCAGTCGTCGCTCTCGACGTCCTCCTCGTCGTCCACGTCCTCGAAGTCGGCGTCGACGTACTCGCCCTGCTGGCCGCCGCCCTCGCCGGCGTCCGCAGCGCCACCCGGACCGGCCCCGGCAGCACCAGGACCGGGACCGGGACCCGCTCCGGCGGCACCCGCACCGGGGTCGGCCTCGGCGGCCTGTCCCTGGTACATCTGCTTGCCGATCTCCTGGAGTTGGTCGTTCAGCTCCTCGGTGGCCGACTGGATCGCCTCCAGGTCGGCGTCGTCGTCGTCGACGACGGCCTCGACGTCCTCGATGGCGGCCTCGACGTCCTCGCGAAGGTCGTCGTCGATCTGCTCGTCGTTCTCCTCCAGCAGCGTCTCGGCGCGGCCGATCGCGCTCTCGGCCTCGTTGCGGGCCTCGATGCGCTCGCGGCGGCGCTGGTCCTCCTCGGCGTGTTCCTCGGCCTCCTGTTGCATCTGCTCTATCTCGGCGTCGGAGAGGCCGGCACCGCCCTCGATCGTGATCTCCTCCTTGTTGCCCGAGCCCTGGTCCTTTGCGGAGACGTTGACGATGCCGTT
>CAZQHW010000104.1:0-9551 GCA_964593395.1 uncultured Halobacteriales archaeon | reverse complement strand
AGACCCACGTCGTCCCGGTCGGCTTCGACTACGACCGGATCATCGCGCCGCTGGTCCGCGACCAGATGGACGTCGACCGGGTCGTCCTTCTCGAGGGCACCGTCGGCAGCGAGGCGAACGTGGAGTACTCACGGAACCTCGCGGAGAAACTCGAGGGAGACTTCCGGAACCTCTTGGGGGCGACGACCGAGCGCGCCCGCCTGGACAGCGTGTACGACTACGACGCCGCCTTCGAGCGAGCGTACGACCTCATCATCGAGGAACTCGACCGGAACGACACCGAGGAGGGGGGCAACAGCGAGGTCTGGGTGAACGTCTCCTCGATGCCCCGGCCCGTCTCCTTTGCCTTTGCGACGGCGGCACACTCGATAATGGTCGAACGGCCCGAGGACCGCGACCGCATCCACACCTACTACACCGCCCCCGAGAAGTACTTAGAGACCGAACTCGCCGAACGACTCCGCGAGGGACTCGACCTCGCGGCGGCCGTACTCGACGACACCGAGGCCGACACCGGCGGGGCGACGACCGACGCCGGCGAGAACCGCGACCGCCTGCGGGAGTGGCTGTCCGAGGCGCGCACGCTCATCGAGGAGTTCGACGAGCGCGGCACTACCATCGGCGCAAAGGAGTTCGACGGCTCCCACGTCATCGACCTGCCCGTCGCCTCGTTCTCCTCGGTCGAGCCGTTCGAGGAACTCGTGCTGTTCACGCTCGGCGAACACGGCGAGTTCGACTCCGTCTCCGCGCTCGCAGAGACACTCGCCGCCGAGTTGGGCGAGGAGTACACCGACAGCTTCCGCTCGAAGGTCATCTACAACGTCGACCGACTCGGGCCGGGCGGCAAGGGCTACGTCGAACAGCGCCGTGAGGGCAAGTCCTACCGCACACGCCTCTCGCGGATCGGGCAACTGTGGGTGCGTGCCCACGCCGAGAGCGAACCGGTCCCCGTCGACCGCTGAAAGGGGTGACATGGGGGAGTGTCCCACAGGGGTTGAGCGACCACCCAGGGACCACACCGTGCTCGTGTCGCCACGCCCGTCAGGCGTGCCGACGGTTATATTTCTAAGACTGAACGTAATAAATCCAACGACCCGAAAGAAAACAACCGCACTATTTCGGGTTCGTTGTTGTGCCCGGCGGCGGCCGTCTTGCGTGTGCATGGCGGCCCCAGTTCAGGACCGGACAGTCGTCCAGGCCGTACGACCGAGCGCCGCGACGGGCCGGTGGTCCGTGTGAGCACCGACGGGCCGGTCGCGGTCGCGGACTATGTCCAGCGCGCACGAGAGGCAATGGCTGCGGTGGCGGACTACGACCAGGACGCCGTCGACGAGTTGGCCCAGGCGGTCGCCTGGGCGGTCTCCCGGGAGCCCCGGGCCCGCGAACTGGCGAGAGCGTCCGTCGCCGACACCGGCCTCGGGAACGTCGAGGACAAGTACGGGAAACTCCACGACCACCTCCGGACCGCCCTGGCCGAGACGCTCTCTGGCCGGTCGGTCGGCCGCGTCGACACCGACCGTGCGGGGGTCGTCGAGGTGGCGAAGCCGGTCGGGGTCGTCGGCGCGTTGACCCCGACGACCAACCCCGCCTCGACGGCGGCCTTTCTGGCGATGCTCGCGGTGAAGGGCCGCAACGCGGTCGTTGTCTCGCCGCCGCCGCTCGCCGCCGCCGTCACCGAGCGTGCAATCGACCACGTCCGGGCGGAACTGGCTCACGTCGGTGCGCCGCCGGACCTCGTGCAGGTGCTCGACGAACCGAGTCTCGACCGGGCCGAGCGACTGGTCGCGTCGGTCGACCTAGCTCACGTCACTGGTTCGGGCACCGCCGTCGAGATGGCGGAGACGTCCGGGACGCCGAACTACTGCGCCGGCGGCGGCAACGCGACCGCGATCGTCGACGAGACGGCCGACCCGTCGACGGTGGCGGCGACGCTCGCCGAGGGCGCGAGCTACGACAACGGCGCCGTCTGCACCAGCGAGAGCAACGCCGTCGTCGACGAGCGCGTCCTCGACCCGCTTCTGGCGGACCTGTCGGCCGCCGGCGGGTACGTCTGTTCTCCGCCGGAGTCGCGGGCGGTTCTCGACGCCCTGTTCGACGGCGACGGCCACGACCAGGCGCTCGTCGCACGGTCGGCCGGGACGTTGGCCGAGGCCGCCGGCGTCCACCCGCCGGGCGACCCGGACGTGCTCGTTCTCCCGCCCGAGGGTGTCGCCGGAGACGACCGCCACGCCCGCGAGAAGCTCACGCCGGTGCTGTCGGTCCACGCTGGCGACGGGTTCGACGACCTCCTCGCGGCCACGCGTGACCTGCTCTCCGTCGACGGGGCCGGCCACTCGTGTGTGCTGCACACCGGACGACCGGACCGGGCCGAGCGCCTCGCCCGTGAGGTCGACGTCTGCCGGGCCGCGGTCAACCAGTCGGCCGCGCTCGCGCTCCCCGGTGGCCCGGACAACGACCTCCCGCCGACGTTCAGCCTCGGTACGGGCGTCTGGGGCGGCAGCCAACTCGACTGCAACCTCTCGTACCGACAGTTCGTCACGACGACGCGTGTCGCCCACCCGACCGGCGACGGGTCGGCCCCGCCGGCGGTGTTCGACGACTACGACGGCACCGGGTGATCAGCCCTCGTCGTCCTCGTAGGTCCACCAGTCACCGCTTGGGTCGACCGCCTCGCGGTTCCGGAACACCGGCGGCAGGTCGGACTCGTCCTCGGCGCCAAGCAGAAAGCCCAGGCGGTAGCCGGCACGCCACCCGACGAGTGCTGGGTCGTTCAGCGCGAGTTCGAGTCGGGCGTAGGAGTACCGCTCCAGGGCGTCGTCGGCGTCGGTGCTCACGCCGAACTTGTCGCTGCACAGTTCGGGCAGCGCACACATACGTGTCCTCCGCGAGAAGTTGATCCGGATGTCGGCCCCGTACGGGTCGTCCACCTCGGTGAACCGGACGGGTCCAACGCCGTCCGCGCTGGCCTTTCGCTCGTAGTAGTCGAGCGCACGCTGGACCTGGGTGGTGGCCTGCCCGCGGTCGCCCGGCACCCACCCGGACGTGTCGATGTACACCCGGAGTTCGGTGCCGGACTCGTCACCGAGTTCCGACTCGGCCCAGGGCCGCTGGCGCCAGGGCGAGTCCTCGGCAGCGTCGTCCCGCTGGCCCGACCGCGCCGCGGGCGGGCAGTCCATGTACATGAACTCCCGAGGCTCGGCACAGTGTTCGACGCCGAAGACGTGGCCCAACTCGTGGACGGCGATACGGTGGGTGAGCCGGTCGTTCGGTCGCGGCTCCAGGCGGACCTCGACCGTGTCCTCGAGCGCCCGCGGTTCGGGGACCAGCGGTGCACAGCCGACGGCCTCGGGGTCGCCCTCACAGGTGACCTCCGGCGTCACTCGCACGACGACGTCGGGGTCCTCGGCGGACCGGTTGAGCACGGGCCGCACGTTGTACCCCGCGGACTCGGCGTTCTCCTCCCAGTACTGGACCGCCTGATTCACCGTCGTCCGGTACCGGGTAGGACTACGCAGACTCTCTGCGACCTGAACGTCCACGGTGAGAGTCACTGCGCTCGTGGTCTCGTCGTCGACCCCGGTCGAGCCCTCCTCCGGTTCGCTCGTCGTGGTCGTGGTCGTGGTCGTCGTCGGCATTGCCCGGTCGTCGCCGCCGGTCACGCCGCCCGCTGGCGACCCGCCGTCGAGTAACGTTCCGACGGCGAACACCCCTGCCCCGACGACCGCCGCCGCCATCCCCGTCAACAGCGCGAGGGCAGCCACCCGCTTGCCCCACACGACCGCCCACTCGAACAGGCCGTCGTCACTCACGAACTACTGTTGCCGACTCGTGTTCATAATCTCTTGGGTCTGTAAAATAGTGACTTCACTCGTCGAGATTTCCGCGGCCGATCGTCTCGTTTTCTGATTACTCCCGGTGTATTCATCCCGCAGGTTGGGAGTGTTCGCCGCACGGGTGGGGCCGATCGTCAGTCGGTCAGGTCACCGTCGCCCGCCGGATGTCGTCCGCGGTCGCGAGCGACTGGTGGACGATCACCGCGAACACCAGTCCGAGGGCGACCCCGATGGCGGGCAACAGCGCCAGAAGCGACGCGGGAACGGCAGGTCGCACGAGCGCCGCGATGACTCCAGCGGCGCCGCCGACGTCCTTGCCCAGCGCGGCGATGATCTGGTCGGGGTAGGTGGTGCAGACCGCCACGCCCGTGAACAGCACCTGGTAGCCGGCGATCAGTCCCAGGGAGCGCAGTGGCCGCCGGACCCACTCGTTCGCGCGGTACGTGGCCGCCTCCATCGGTGACCGCGCCTCACCCCTCCGCTCGAGTTGTCGGCGCTTCTGTGCCGTCGGAGTGCCCAGAAGCATCGCGACTGCCGTACCAAGCGCGAGGTACACGTACTTCAGGACCACTCTACTCATCGTCAGCGTCTTCGCACTCGTCGTACAAGTAACGTGTCACCCGTTTTCAAAAACTGATCCGGAGCGACGGGTCGGGTCCGGCGACGCCGACCGTCCGAACTCGGGCGTTCTCGACCCGCACCCCGAGCGGCGGGTCGCCGGCGTCGCCCGCGTCGTCGCCGCTCACCCTGAGATAGGTGCGCATCGAGTCGACCTCGCGCTCGAACGGTGAGTCGAACATCGTCTCCTCGCCGTCACTGTCGCCGGTACACCCCGCTAGGGACGCCACCGTGCCGACGCCGAGCACCCGCGAACACTGCCGTCGTCGCACGCCCCCGGGTTTCGTCGGTGTCGGTAATCACCCTCTGGGCAGACAGTGGTCGAGTCCCTCGACGCCAGTGTCCCGGCGGTGGGGTCGACGACCCGGTTGTTTCAGGGGGTTTTTCTGGTCAACTGTCTGTGGTTCTCCCACGACGAAGTCCCGACCGGAACCTGACCCCGCCAATTTTGATATGCCGTGCCGACCCGCTTCGACCGACCGGAGCGCAGGACCGGAATTCCCTCCACGTCGGAAGCCTCGCCTGATTTAATCAGGTCGAGAACGACGTAGGAAAGTTATAAATATATGAAAATAATAGTACGATGTCGGGATGGGCACCGTCCGCCTCAGCATCGTCGTCCCCGTTTACAACGACCCCACGGGCGTTCGCCGAACACTGTCGTCGCTGGTAGAACAGACATTTCCGGCCGACCGGTACGAGATTCTGGTCGTTGACAACGACTCGACCGACCAGACACCGTCCGTGGTCGGGTCGTTTTGCCGAGACCACCCCGATCTGGTCACCCGCTTAGAGGAGACCGAGATCCAGAGTTCGTACGCTGCCCGCAACCTCGGAATCGACCACGCAAGCGGCGAGTACATCGCCTTTGTGGATGCGGACACGCACGTCGATCCGGACTATGCGGCATCCGTCGTTCGCAGGATGGACCGCGACGAACTGTCGTACATGGGCTGTAACGTCGAGGTGTACGTACCTGAAGAGACGACGATGGCGCGGTACAGTCAGCGCAGTGACTTTCAGGTCAGACACTACTTGGAGACGGCCCACTTTGTCCCGACGTGTTGTCTCGTGACCGACGCTGAGGTCTTTGAGACGGTCGGTCGGTTCGATTCCAGAGTGGTTTCCGGTGGTGACACGGTGTTCGGACAGCGAGTCCGCGAAGCGGGCTTCTCACAGGCGTTTGCTCCAGACATCACAGTACACCACCCGGCACGAGCGACGTTTCGGGAGTACCTCTCCCGAAACCTGCGACTGGGACGGGGAACTGCCCAACTACGGACGCTCCACCCACAGAGAACGTGGCATCTCCCGGCAATCTGGAAAAAGTTCGCTCCACCGCGACCAGCGAACTTCTACGAAACGTTCGGTGACGAGTATCGAACACATCGTGAAGCGCTAGCCTGGTACTTCTACGAGCATCTGGGCAGTTTAGCCCACGTCCTCGGGTATCTCTCCGAGCGGTTGGGCGAACCCGGGCGCGACGGCGATTCCCCCAAGGTATCGCCAAAATGATATGAGGAACGGCACACGGCCGGCCCAGGTTGCACCCGTTCGCCGGCACAGTCGTCCCTCAACGAACACCCTGGCCCGTCGGGTGACCGGACAGTCTACGACCGGTGTGGACGCAGTCCCTCCCCGGGTGCCCCAGTCACCGACGCGGCACGCCATCTACTGCTGAAACCTCACCGTGATCGCAGCCCTCCGCACACCCTGTCATCGTACAACTGCCGTGTGGATGCCGTGCGATTCGGGCGGGGAACGCGAGCGTGTTGACTCTCCGACAACACCAGATTCAACCGACGTGTGTCGAGCCACGCGAACGTCGGGCCCCTCACGTCATGGGATTGACGCTGGTGACGGGGATGAACGGTAGAGAATCTCACGATGTAGCGTTCAAAAATCGAGTGGGTTCGGGCAGATTTGAACTGCCGACCTCCTCCATGTCAAGGAGGTGTCATAACCAGCCTAGACCACGAACCCGTCCACCCCAAGCGTATTGCCGGCCCCTAATTGAAGGTTACGAAACACCGGGGCCACGGACGCGACACGCTTAAGTCGATGCACAGGTTTGAACACTGTAACACGGATTCGTACACTATGAGCCAGATACAGGAGTACGTCGAGCGCGTGACCGAGGGCGAGGACCTCACGCAGGCGGCGGCGCGGGAGGTCGCCGGCCTGGTGTTCGAGGAGGCGACGGAAGCACAGATCGGGGCGCTGCTGGCGGCGCTACGGGCAAAGGGCGAGACCGAGGCCGAAATTGCCGGTCTCGCCGAGGGGATGCGTGACGCGGCGCGTACGATCGACCCCGACCGGGCGCCGCTCGTCGACACCTGTGGCACCGGCGGCGACGACTACGACACGATCAACGTCTCCACGACGGCGGCGATGGTCGCCGCCGGCGCCGGAGTGCCCGTCGCCAAGCACGGCAACTACTCCGTCTCCTCGTCCTCGGGCAGTGCGGACGTTCTCGAGGCGGTCGGTGTCGACGTCGAGGCCGACCCCGCCGACGTGGCGGACACGATCGAGGAGGAGGGCGTCGGCTTCATGCTCGCGCCTGTCTTCCACCCCGCAATGAAGGCGGTCATCGGCCCCCGCCGAGAGTTGGGGATGCGCACCGTGTTCAACGTTCTTGGCCCGCTCACGAACCCTGCCGGCGCCGATGCCCAGGTCGTCGGCGTGTACGACCCCGATCTCGTGCCGGTCCTGGCCCGCGCCCTGGCCCGGATGGACGTCGAGCGGGCGCTGGTCGTCCACGGCAGCGGCCTCGACGAGATCGCCGTCCACGACGAGACGCGCGTCGCGGAGGTGACCGGCGACGAGGTCGAGACCCGCACCGTCGTCCCCGACGACCTCGGCCTGGAGCGACACCCGATCGAGGCGGTCGCCGGCGGTGCCCCCGAGGACAACGCCGCCGACATGCAGGCGCTGCTCTCGGGCGACCTCGACGGCGCCAAGCGCGACATCGTCCTCGCGAACGCCGGCGCCGCCGTCTACGTCGCCGGCGAGGCCGACACCCTCGCCGAGGGCGTCGACCGTGCCCGGGCGGCGATAGGGACGGGTGACGCCGCCGCCGCACTGGAGTCGCTGACCACCACCCGGGCGGCACAGTGATGGGTGAGCACACTCGCGTCAAGATCTGCGGCCTCACCAGCGAGACGGACATAAAGGCCGCCGTCGACGCCGGCGCCGACCTACTGGGTGCCATCGTCGACGTCTCCGTCGACACACCCCGCGAGGTGAGCCCGGAACGCGCCGCGGACCTGTTCGCCGACGTGCCGCCGGGTGTCTCGACCGTTCTCGTCACGATGGCCTCGACGACCGGCCGAGTGCGCGAACTCGTCGAGCGCGTCGAACCCGACGCGGTCCAGTTGCACGGCGTCTCGCCCCGGCGTCTCCTGCGGATCCGGAGTACGCTCCCGGTCGACGTGGTCGCGGCCGTCGACGCCGCCGACGCCGACGCCGTCCGCCGGTACGACGGCGTCGCCGACGCGTTGCTCGTGGACTCGCTGGACGACTCCGGTGCCGGCGGCACCGGCGAGACCCACGACTGGGGGCGCACCCGCGCCGTGGTCGCCGACGTCGACGCCCCCGTGTTCCTCGCCGGCGGCCTCACCCCCGAGAACGTCCGTGCGGCCGTCGAGACGGTCGCCCCGTACGCCGTCGACGTCGCCAGCGGCGTCGAGCGCGATGGGGGAGTCAAGAACGACGACGCGGTGCGGTCGTTCGTCACGGAGGCCCGCGACGCCGATACGAGCCCCGGCGACGACGCGGGCCAGAACGGAGACGACGACCGCGCCGCCACGGGGGTGGAGCCGTGACCCTCACGCCCGACCACGACCGTGAGACGTTCGTCGACCTGGCCGACGGAGAGCGACCTGCCGTCGTCCGACTCCGCGTCGACCTCGACGTGGAGACCACGCCGCTGTCGGCGTACGCCGCCCTGACCGGCCGCTCCGCCGGCGACCCCGTCGGCGACCCGGACCACGCCTTCCTGCTTGAGAGCGCGGGCAAGACGCCCTCCAGCGACCCCGACGGCGCCTTTCGCGCCGACACCGTCGACCGCCACGCCCGCTTCTCGTTCGTGGGCTACGACCCGCCGGCGGCGATCACCGTCCGCGAGGGCGACGTCGACGTGGAGCCGCTGGGCGACCGCGCCGCCGCCCTCGACGTCGGCGCTGACGGCGACGGCGAGGGTGACACCTTCGACGCCCTCCGGACGGCGCTGCCGGATGTCCGTCTCGCGGGGTTCGACGACGGGCCAGAGGGTGACGGCGGCGCCCGACCCCGCCTGAACGGCGGGCTCGTCGGGTTCACCGCCTACGACACGGTGTACGACACCCACCTCGACGAGGTCGGTCTCGACCGTCCCGACTCGCCCGTGCCGGACGCCGGGTTCGTGCTGGCGACGCGGGTGCTCGCCTTCGACCACCGCGAGGGCGGCGTCGAACTCGTTGCCACCCCGCCGCTTCTCCCAGGCGAGGACGCCGGCGCGGCCTACGACGACCTCGTCGCCGAGGCGGAGGCGGTCGCCGACCGCCTGGCGGCGGCGCCCGTCCCCGACCCGGGCGGCGCTCGTGTCGAGCGCGAGGAGGCCGACTCACGCGAGGCGTACGAGCGGGCCGTCGAGGCGGCGAAGGAGGCGGTGCTCGACGGCGAGGTGTACCAGTGCGTGCTGTCTCGCTCCCGGCGGCTGTACGGCGACGTGGACCCGCTGGGACTGTACGCCGCCCTGCGGGCGGTGAACCCCTCGCCGTACATGTACCTGCTCGCCTTCGACGACCGTCGCGTGGTGGGGGCGAGCCCCGAGACGCTCGTCTCCGTCGCCGGCGACCGTGTCACCGCCAACCCCATCGCCGGCACCTGTCCCCGCGGCGCGAGTCCGGTCGAGGACCGCCGACTCGCCGGCGAGTTGCTCGCCGACGACAAGGAACGCGCCGAGCACACGATGCTCGTCGACCTGGCGCGCAACGACGTGCGCCGCGTCGCTGACCCCGGCAGCGTCCAGGTGGAGGAGTTCATGAACGTCCTGAAGTACTCCCACGTCCAGCACATCGAGTCCACCGTCTCCGGGCGACTCGCCGACGGCCCGACCGA
>CAZQHW010000103.1:0-9735 GCA_964593395.1 uncultured Halobacteriales archaeon | reverse complement strand
GACCACTGTTTCCAGCGGATCGTCCTCGACACGCTGTTCGAGGACGAGTGGTACGACCACGTCGCCGACCGGCCGGCGTACGCCACCCTGACTGCCGACCAGTTGCGGGCGGCGATCGCGATCGCCGAGTCGATGCTCGACGACCCCGAGCGCGTCGCCGAACTGAACGAGCGGAGTCTCCGCTACCGCGGCGAACTGGACTGACGAGGGGGAGGCGGCGACGGTCAGGACGGGGACGGAGACTCCGCCCCGGCGGGCCGGTCGACGGGGTCGGGGTCGCGCTCGCGGGTCTCGACACGGCGCTCGACCACGCGCCGCCAGTAGGCGAGTGTCGTCTGGTAGAGGTCGCCGTCGGGGTGTGACTCCACGGGGTAGACGAGCGTCTCGACGCCGTCACCGACGAACCGTGGGCCGAGCGGCGTTGGCTCCACCGAGAGCACCCGGTCGGCGACCGCACGGAGCGGTTCGGGCACGTCCCCGTCGGTCGTGACCAGCGTCGGGGTGTCGTACCGGCGGCTCGTCCGGTCGAGCGCGTCGAGGACACCTGCAAAGAGGTCCTCGGCGACCCCGGCGGGACAGTCGGGGTCGCCGTAGTGTGTGTCGACACGTGGAGCGATCAAAAGCGGCGTCTCGCCGTCGGCCCGGCGGGCGGCCTGGCGGACGATATCGTGGTGCTGGTGGGGGGTGAACCCGCGGGCGACCTGGAAGCGGTCGAGCACTCGCGGCGAGGGGGTCAGTCGGGCGAGGTCGTGGGTTCGGGCGGTCGTCCCGTCGTCGATCCAGTAGGCGGGCGTCGCTGGCCGGGCGCTCGTCTCGAGCACGTGATCCACTGCGAGGGCGTGTAGCGGACCGACCTGCTCGGTGTCGAGCGCGAGAACGTGGACACCGTCGTCGAGCGTCGGGAGTCGCGGTCGCGGCGGCGCGGTGGGTGCTGCCTCCATACGAACACCGACCGGCGAGGCCCACATGGGCGCGAGCGTGTCGGTTCCGTTACTGCCGAAAGGCCGGTCGCTGCCCACCCCGTTCGCCATCGTCGGCGGGACGGGGCCTCAGTCGGCGTCGACGGCCGCCCTGACCGCCGCCGTCGCCTCGTCGTGCACGCTCTCGCCGTGGCCGACGAGCACCCGCTCGGGGGTCCAGTCCACGAGCCGCCGGGGCGGGTCGTCGAGCGCCGGGTGGACGCCCAGCGTCTGGTCGTCGGTCCCGAACGACGACAGCGTGCCGAGGGCCTCGGGGACCACCATCGTTCCCGCCGTCTCGTCGACGAGGACGGCCTCCTCCCACTCGTCGGCCTCTAGCAGCCGGTGGACGCCGTACTCCGTGCCCGGGAGTTCCGAGCCCAGCGACTCGGGATCGGTCGCCAGTTTCTCCCGGGTCAGGGTCATCCAGTCGGGAACGGACACCCCCACGTCGTGCCGGCGGGCGACGGCCGCGGCGTCGCGGGTGTGCCGGTCCTGTGCGACCACCACGCCCGCGACTTCGCCAAGCGCCGTCAGCCGCTCGTCCAGTCCGTCCGCGTCGACGGGGTCGACGACCCAGACGCCCGCGTCAGTCGCCAGCGCGTGACTCGCTCGTCGTGCGTCCTCGTCCGGGTGGGCGATCCAGCTGAGTCCGCCAGGCCACTCCCGCACGTCTGAAAGCGTCGGCCGTTCCTCGGTGTCGTCCGCTACCATGCACGGCAACGGGAGCCCAGGGGCGTAACGTCTGTGTTCCGTGTCGACCGGCGCGCGAGGAGAGCGTGGATACAAGCCGGGGGCAGTCGACGAGCGAGTATGGACGCGAGCCCCGACCTGAGCGGGCGAACGGCACTGGTTACCGGGAGTGCAAAGCGTGTCGGACGGGAACTGTTGTTGCGACTCGCGGACTGTGGCGCGGACGTCGCCGTTCACTACCGCACCAGCGAGGCCGAGGCCGAGGCGACGGCAGAGACCGCCCGCGAACGCGGCGGCAGGGCGACGACGGTGCAGGGTGACGTGACCGACCCCGACGCCGTCGACGCGCTGTTCGACGAGGCCGAGCGCGCCCTCGGAACGGTCGACGTCCTCGTGAACAACGTCGGCAACTTCGACCCGCGCCACTGGGAGGACATCGAGTGGGCGTCCTGGCGCAGTGTCGTCGAGAGCACCTTCTACGGGACGGTGCTGTGCTCGCGACGGGCGCTGTCGGGGATGCGCGAGCAGTCCTGGGGCCGGATCGTCAATATCGGCTTCGCCGACTGCGACACACGCCACGCACACCCCGTGAATTTCCCGTACTTCGTCGGCAAGACCGGCGTCCTGATGTTCACGCGGATGCTCGCCGCGGACACCCAGAACGACGGGATCACCGTCAACGCCGTCTCGCCGTACGCCGTCGAGAACACCGTCTCGAACGCCTCGTCGTTCCCGCGGAACCGCCCCGCCGGGTTCGACGACGTGGCCGCGCCGGTGCTGTTTTTCTGTAGCGACCACGCCGACTACCTCAGCGGGCAGAACGTCGCCGTCGACGGCGGGCGACTGCCCGAACGCTGAGTCCTCACCGGGGCGGTCGGTGTCACACGGCGAGCGGAGAACCGGCCCACACGACGGGAAGCCGTCCGCGTCGGCGGCACGAGCGACCGTCGGGGAGGACACGGCACCGGTCCGTCAGAAAGAGCGCGATGTGGAGTCGTCGGCACGGATCGTCTTGCTCACGCGCCCTGTGTACGGGTCCGTACACAGGACGGGTGTGTCGGGCGGACCCTGCCGGAGCAGTCACCGGTCACCGCGCCGGCCGGTAGGTCCGGCCGCGCTTCTCGCCCTCTGCGACGACGAGGTTGTAGTGTTCGAGTTTGGTACAGTACTTGCGGACGGTCCGCCTCGATTTCGGGTCATCGACGCGCTCGCGGTAGCGGTCGTACAACTCGCCCGGCGAGAGTTCGCCGCACTCGTCAAGCACCTCGTACAGTGTCCGCTGGTGGGGTGTCAGTTTGTCGACGGTGCGTTGCTCGATCGTGGCGCGGGCGTCGGGGATCGACGCCTCGACGGTGTCGACGGTCACCTCACCGAGACCCTGTTGCTTCGCGCGGCGGGCCGCCGACCGGAGCACGCCGATGGCGACACGGGCGTCGCCGGCGGCGGCGTCGGCGACCCGCTCCAGCACGGCGGCGTCGGCGGCGTCCTCGCGCAGTCCCCAGCGCACCCGCGCCGACAGAATGGAGACGAGTTCGTCCAGCGAGTACTGGTCGAAACGGATCCGCCGGGCCGCCTGGAGCCGCGAGACGACGCGGTCGTCGACGTTCGCGAGCAGTTCGGGTTCGCGGTTGGCGATCAGGACGGGCGTCACCCGGCGGATCTGCAGGAGGTCGTACAGCACCTCGGGTTCCCGCAGTTGGTCGACCTCGTCGAGGATGACGACGTACTGCGGGCCGTCGTACGCCCGCAGGCGGTCGACGAGTTCGTCCCGTGGCGTCGAGCGCCGGTGGACGTCGACCGCGCGGTTGATCCCCTCCAGGATCCGCAACAGGGTGCGGTAGCCCGTGTAGTGCTGCCAGCAGTTGACGTACTGCGTGTTGAGATCGAGGACCTCCTCGCGAAGGCGGTCGAGGGTGAACTGCGCGATGCAGGTCTTGCCCGCCCCAGAGGGGCCCGTGAGAAGGGCGGGGTCGGGGTAGTCCGCGTCGGTCAGCGGCGCCAGGGCGCCGGAGAGGGCGTTCACCTCCGGGTCCCGGTGCTCGACCTCTTGGGGTATGAACTCCTCCTGCAACACCCGGGCGTCCGTGATCACGTCCGACCGATGCCGTCGCCGAGACAATAAACGGCACCGTGTGGCGTCCGATAGTTCCGAAAGCACGGCGTGACGGGCGGGAACGAGAGGACCGGGCCTCCCGGCAGAGGTTTCGATTATCAGCGACGGTGAAATAACGAGTGTGGAACCGGGCGACGCCGGTAGTGACGACTCGACCGGCAGGTCGGACGTGGACGACCGGGACGACGAGTGGACACGACGGGCGACACTCGTCGCCGCCGACGACGGCGAGGACCGCTTCGGCGTCGCAGTCGCCGTCTCGGGCGACGGTACGACGGCCATCGTCGGCGTCCCCGGCGAGCGGGACCGTCCGGGGTCGGCGCACGTGTTCGCGGGATCCAGGGGCGGTGACGACGGGACCGGGTTGTCGCTACCGGGCCCGGGGACAGCGGGCGGAGTGGTCGGTCTCGCCGGTGGGGCGTACTGGCTCCGTCGGCGGGCCGAGGACGACCGGTCCGGGGAGTAGCCGATAACTGTCCCGCCGGATCTGTCTGTCGAGGGAACGTGTACGAGCGAACCGGCGACCCCGACGACGACCTGCCGTTCCCGGCTCAGGTCGTGGCGGCAGGGGTGGCCGGACTGACCGGCGTGGCGCACTGGCCGGTGAACCGCACAGAGAGACGACGGCAAGTCCAAACAGTAACCGCGAGCGTCGCCACCCGGGGCTGTCGTCGATGGGAGCCACGGGCGCAGGCCGTTCTGGGGGCGGTCGTGCCGTTATCGGTCGCTGTCGGGCACGGCACTGCCACCGTCGGGTGACGCTCGTGGCGACCGACTCGTCCCGCCGCCTGTCGTGACGGGTTGGCTCGCCTGGTCGCTGACCGTGAATCCAAACACCATCTCCTGCAGTTCGTCGGCCTGTCGTGCCAGCGCCCGTGTGGTCTGTGAAACCTGCGTGAGCGACGACGTCTGCTGTTGGGCGGCCGCTGAGACGTTCTCTGACTCACTGCTGACCTGGTTGGCCGACTCGACAACGTTGTCGATCATGCTTGCGACTTTCTCGGTCGAGGCCGCCTGGTCGTCCGTTGCGGCGCTTATCTCCTGGATACCCTGGTTGGCCTCCTCGACGTTCTCGGCCATGTCCTCAAGTGCGCCGAGTGCGTCGGCGATCGTCTCGGTGCCCGAGTCGACGCTGTCGCCCATTTCCTCGATGTCGGCGACTGCCGTGTCGGTCGAGGACTGGATGTCGGCGATCAGTGATTCGACGTCCCCGGTCGCCTCGCCGACCTCGTCCGCGAGTGTCTTTATTTCGTCGGCGACGATGGCGAACCCCTCACCGGCCTCGCCCGCGCGGGCCGCCTCGATCGAGGCGTTCAGCGCGAGCATGTTCGTCTGCTCTGCGATGTCGGTGATCAGGTCGACGATCTCGCTTATCTCCTGTATCTCGGACGCGAGTGAGTTGATCTCGTCGATCGTCTCCGTCGATTTCGTCTCGATCTCGTTCATCTCGCCCATGGCTCGACTCGCCGCCTCACGGCCCTCCTGGGCACGTTCGGCGGTCGCCTCGGACTTCGTGGCGATGTCGTCGGCCGACGCGGCGACCTCCTCGACGGTTCCGGACAGGCTCTGCGTCTCCCGCGTGACCTCCGTGAGATTCTCGGACTGGTTCTCGGCGTCAGCCGATATCGCCTGGATGGATTCGCTCACCTGTTCGCTCGCGCTCTGACTCTCGTCGGCGCCGGCCGTGACCTCCTCGGTCGACGCAGCGACCTCCTGGGCGAAGGACTGGATTTCGGCGATCGTCGTCTCCAGTTCGTCCACCATCTCGTTGAACGCGGTGGCGATGTTGGTCATCGCCTCACTCTGGCTCTCGTTGTCCATCCGCTGTGTGAAGTCACCGGCTGCAGCCTGCTCCATCGTGGTGCTGAACGCCGCCGCCTTCTGCTCGAGGTGGGTGTTCAGTTGCTCGGCCTCCTCGCGGGCCCGTTCGGCGTCACGGCGGGCCGTCTCTGCCTCGCTCTGTGCCGACTGTGCGTCGCTCTGTGCCGCCTTTGCCTCGCTCTCGGCGGCCTCTGCCTCGGCTCTGGCCGTTTCGGCGCTCTCGATGCGACCCTGGACGTTCTGACGCAGCGTCTCGACCGTCGCCGCCAGGCCGGCTATCTCGTCGCTCCCCGCCACAAAGTGCCGGTGTGCTCCCTCGACGTCGGTTGACAGGTCACCGTCGGCGATGTCGGCTGCCACGTCGTCGAGGGTCTTGAGTGGGGTTCCGACGTACGCCCGGCTGACGTAGACCCCGAACCCGAACATGACGAGATCGACGAGCAGCAACACCAGCAGCAACTGCTGCATGAAGCCGATCTGTTGGCTGTTCGCGGCCGAGAGTGCCTTCACCAGGTCGTCGCTGGTCGACAGGAGGCCGTTACTCTCGGACTGTATCTCGGACAGTGCCGCGTCGAACTCCTCGGGCCCGGCGTCCTCGTCGAGCACCACCTCGACGTTTGACTTGAACGAGTTCCACTCCTCTCGTTCGGTCTGGAGTTCGTCTCGACCCGACTCGGGCACTGCAGGCACGGCCGTGTCACCGACCGTTCCGCCCGTGTCGAGCGCGTCCAAGTTCGACTGGTACTTTTCGGTGGCCGCACGGAGTGGCTCTCTGGCCTCCTCGTCACCGGCCGCGACACCGTTTGCGTACCGCGTTATCTGCTGGGTCAGCATCCGCTGTTGCCCGGCGACGTCGACCGCGTTCGAGTCCTGTTCTACCTGCGACTGGTAGTAAAACACGACCCCGATGTTCACGCCCGCGATGACCAGCATCACTGCCATCAGCAGGGCGACTTTCTGGCTCACGGAGACCTGGCGGAGCACGTCTCGGGCGCTCATTTTGAACCACTCATGTGATCGGTTCCGTGTCCGGCCTCTCTGTATCGACGTAAGTAATCGGAGGCCAGTTATTATCTCCAATAATGCCAGGGGTAGGGACACGAGGAGCCGCCAGAGTGTTCGAGAGTGGGCTCAGGGCGGCGAACACCGGTGTTTTTGATCGACGGTCGGGAGACGTGCCTGGGCGGGACACTCACCCGTCCAGAACGCCCGTGACCAGTCCGGCTGGCTCGCGCCGAACTGTGACTCGCAGTGTGGCGCCCGGCGCCTCCGGGCCCGGGCCCGCGGGGAGCCGCGCCACGTCGGGCTACGAGAAGATCAACAGCGGGTGCCGTCGGCGCTCGACCGGACCCCGCCGCCGACCCCGACCAGTCGGGACGCGGCGACGTACAGCACCAGCGACAGGGCCAGCGCCGCGACCAGGTCCCAGCCGCCGGTCTCGGGCACCGGGATCAGGTCGAGATTCTCGAGCACGAAGGGGCCGCCGAGTGCCACACCGAGGGTGAGCGTCCGCACCGGCTGCGACACCGACAGGAGCGGCTCCGTGCGCTGGACCGACCGCTCGGCGAGGACGCCGAGAGCGATTATCGTGACTGTCGCTGCGAGTCCGAGGGCGAGTTCGTACATTCGTCGTCACCTCCACCACACCGTACCCGCCGTTACCACTTGTATGTTAGCAGAATGATGTTTCTGTCCGTCGCTCAATAGAAGATCTCTTCGGTCGCTCGGGAAGACGGGTGGCAGCAAACGGTTAGTGGTCCGAGCACGGAGCGAGACCATGGCGAGCGGGGCGAACCCGACGGACGACTTGGACGAGGTGTTCGGCCTCATCGCGAACGACACGCGGGTCGAGGTGCTCCGGGCGCTGTGGGACGCCCGGCTGGAGGGCGAGCAGTGGGTGGCGTTCAGCGACCTGCAGGACCGCACCGGCGTCGAGGACGGCGGGCGGTTCAACTACCACCTCGGGAAACTGGTGCCGGAGTTCGTCCGCGAGGACGACGCCGAGTACGCCCTGACCCACGCCGGCGAGCAACTGATCGGCGACGCCGTCTCGGGGACGTACACCGAGGCCGACACCACGACGCTCGACCCGACGCCGGTGAGCGACTGCCCCGAGCCGGACTGCGACGGCCGGATAGAGGCACAGTACCGACAGGGGGAGGCCCTGTTCGAGTGTGACACCTGCGACGAGCGTAGGAACCTCGTCTCGGCGCCGCCGATCATCGTCGAGGGCCACGGTCGAGACCGCGCCCCGGAGGTTGCCAGCCGGTACACGCAACTGGTGCTCGAACGGAACAACCGCGGGTTCTGTCACCTCTGTGATGGCCCGGTGACGGCGACGCCCGCCCGATCACACCCCGACCACGAGCCGGTCTGGGACTCGGCAGTCGACTACATCATGGAGTGTGGCGAGTGTGGCGAGCGGTGGCGGACCGGCGCTCGCAGCGCCCTGACCGGCCACCCCGCGACCGTGTCGCTGCTGCACGAGGCCGGCGTCGACTACCGGACGGTGCCGTACTGGGAGCAGACCTGGCTCACCGAGGCGACAGAGACCGTCACGGGCGAGGACCCGCTCCGGGTGGCCGTCGAGACGACGATCGGCGACGACCGGGTGACGTTCACCGTCGACGAGACCCACGCCGTGACCGGCTACGAGCGGGAATGACGCCGGGATCGCTATCAGAGAAATCACAGAAGACACTTGTTAACTGGCGGGAACCGACGCCCATGCGTTCAGCCCGCCCTGTCGTGCTGGTGGCCCTGTGTCTGGTGGGCGCCGGGTGTGTCGGGACCGGTCAACCGGCGACCGACGACCCCACCGGCACGGACACCACGACCGACACGACCACGACGACGACGGGACCGCCCGAGTCGGAGGTCGTCGGCCTCGAGGAGTTGGACCCCAGCGCCCAGCGGCTGTTCGAGGCGGCACTCTCCGGCGACGGGAGCGTGACGAGCACGAACACGACCGACCAGGCGTTCCGGCCGTTCGTGGACAACGAGTACGTCCGGTACGAGGGCGACCTGTACGACGTCCGGGGACAGCGACGGATGGAGCCCGAGACCTTCGTGGGCGGCGTGACAGCGGCAGAGGCCTCGGAGTTGGCCGACGACAGGGAGGTCGTGAACTACACGAGCCTGAGCGACAGCGCCCAGACAGACTTTCTCGCACTACTGGACGGCGAGAGTCGGACGTACGCGTACGAGGAGTCGCCGTTCCCCGGCGAGCCGACCCGCGGGCTGACCGGCTACGTCGTCTACAAGGGGACACACTACAAGTTGGAACTCGCCCGCGGCGAGAGGCTGTTGTACCATCTCGTCGTCTCCGAGACAAACGTCTCGGAGTGAGCGGCCCGCGCGACCGGCCACGTTTTTGTCGGCGGCGCCCGGACCGGTAGTCACGCGACCGCGCCCGATGACGGAACCACTACAGGACGTCCGCGTGACCGACACGGCCGCCGAGAAGAGCGACCGCTATCTCACGCCGGCCCAGTTACGCCGGGCGCTGCGGACCGGTGAGGGGTACCTCGCGCGGAAGTCCTCACCGAACCACGACGACCTGTACGACACCAGGCAGTTCGTGTTTCGCGGCGAGTTCGAGGGCGTCTCGCTGGACATCGTGTTCAGAGTCGAAGACGAGTACGTCGTCGTCATCACGCAGATGTCTCAACACGCCGACAGCCTGCGGGGCCACTTCTACGAACAGGTCGGGACGACGGCGAGCGACGCCATCAGAGCAGTCCAGAACGAAACCGCCTGACACTGGCGACCCGTTCGCGAACGGCGTCGTCAGCGGAGCGTCCCCGCGGAACTCGGGGACCGTCTCCTCTCACACCGTGTGGTCCGGGCCGTTTCCCGCCCACCAGGCTGACCGTCGACCCGCAGCGGGGGCCGTCGGCGCGATCACTCCTCGCGACGGTCGTCGCGCCGCCGGGTCCCGAGCCAGTACGCACCGACGGTCGCTCCCCCGAGCGCCGCCACCACCCACTCGGTCGGGAACGGCCACTCGCGACCGCCCAGCAGCGTGTCGTCGTCGGCTCCGGTGTCACGGTCCAGGCTCGGTGAGCCGCCACTCGAGCCGGTGGTCGCCGCGCCGCCCTGTCGGTCCGGCGTCGAGTCGTCGCCACTACCCCCCACCGACCGGTCGTC
>CAZQHW010000102.1:0-9746 GCA_964593395.1 uncultured Halobacteriales archaeon | reverse complement strand
GCGCCGAGTTCGAGCACCTGGACGAACATCATCGCGCGCCCGGCGACGGGGGCGGCGGACTGGAGCAACTGGGCGACCTGTGGGTCCACGACGTAGTAGTAAAACGCCAGGAGGTTCTCTAGCAGGAGGAGCACGCCGAACACGGAGAGACCGACGGCGTGCTTCGACCGCAGTTGCAGGTAGTTGCGCCCCCAGATGCGGACGAGGACGATCAACAGGACGACGTTGAACACCGCCGCGGCGCCCGCGACGGTCAACCAGAGGCCCATCTGTCCCTCCATTCGTCACAGTCCCGTATAATCTCTTTCCCAATTCTCGCCATACTACGCCTCCTCCACGATGGTCTCGACGGTGTCCCAGTGTTTCCGCACGCGGTCACTGGGCAAATAGACGGCGCCATAGTCGTCGCCGCTGTCTTTGACGATGTCGTTGTCTGTGAGCACATCGAGGTGGTGACGGACCGTCTTGTAGTCGAGATCGAGGTCCTCCGCGAGCTGGTTCGCGTTCCGGGGACGCTCGTCGAGCGCCTGGAGGATCCGGATGCGGTTCTCACCGCCCCGTGTCCCGGTCAGCACGTACCAGAGGACCGCCTCCATTGCCAGAAGGTCAGAGGTCGGCGTGACGTAATACCACCGACCCGTCTCGCGACACGGCATCAGACCGTCGCCGCCGCCAGGAACCCCGCGGCGGCCGCCGCGATCCCGAGCGACAGCGTCAGGACGACGTTCAGCGCCGCCCGGCGCGAGTGTTCGCCCGCCCCGAGTCGGACCGTCGCGACCGAGAACGACGAGAAGGTCGTGAACGCGCCACAGACACCCTCCCCGAGCAGGAGCGTGAGCCGCTCGCCCGGCGCGAGGCCGGCGAGCAGTCCGAGCGCGAGACTGCCGACGACGTTGACCGCGAGCGTGCCGACCGGGAACCACTCGCGGGCGACGACCCGCGAGACACCCGTCCGGAGGAGTGCCCCGACCGCGCCGCCGACACCGACGAGGAGAACGGCCACGACCGGAGTCACGACCGCTCACCTCCCTCGTCGGCCGCGGCGTCGGCGTCCGGTCCGCCGGCGTCGAACCCGCCGGCCAGTGCCCCGGCCACCGCGGCGGCGCCCAGTCCCAGCGCGACGGAGGCGAGAACGTAGCCGGCGGCGACCGGGGGCGGGGCCGTGACCGTCTCGAGGGCGAACGTCGAGTAAGTGGTGAACGAGGACAGCAGGCCGCCGCCGAGTGCGAGCCGTGTCCGCGGGTCGAGACGGTGGCCGCCGGCGACGAGCAGGCCGAGCGCGAAACTGCCGACGACGTTGACCGCGAGCGTGCCGGCGGGGGCGCCGAGGACGAGTCCGGCGCCGTACCGCAGCGCGGCGCCGACGACGCCGCCCACCCCGACGAGAAGGGCGACCACGACCGGCGACGGTTCGTCTCCCCCGAGCACGACCCACGGTTCGGTTCACGGACGGAAGTCACCTGCCGATCGAGCCGGGGATCCCGGCGACGGCATGCGAACGTCTGACGAAGGCTTATGGTCGCGGAGTCGCCGTCACCGTACATGCCTGGCAACAGGGTCGAGGAGCTAGAGAAGACGGTCACAGAACTGGAGTCCACCGTCAGCGGACTCACCGAAGAACTCGTCGAGACAAAGGAGCGCATCCGCGACCTGGAGGCCGAACTGGAGCCACAACCCGCCGACGGCTCGTCTTTCCCGGAGGCCGACCCCGAGGAGGTCCGCGAGGCCGTCGCGGAGGCCGAGGTCGAGGGCGAGAACGCCGACGAGGCCGCAGCACAGGCCGCCGCCCGCGACGACGTCGAGCGGTTCGACGCCGAGGCTGGCGCCGAAGACGAAACTGATACCGCAGAGGAGCCCGACGACGGAGACGACTCCGAGTTCGGGGACGACATCATCGTCGCCTGAGCCGGTCGCGCCCGCCTCACCCCACACGAGCGCCCCATGCACATCAAACAGCTCGTCCTTGAGGATTTCAAGAGCTTCAAGGGTACGACCCGGATTCCACTGTACGACGACTTCACGACGGTCAGCGGCCCCAACGGCAGCGGCAAGTCGAACATCATCGACGGCGTGCTGTTCGCGCTGGGACTCGCCCGGACCCGCGGCATCCGCGCACGGAAACTCACTGACCTCATCCACAACCCCGGCCACGACGACGAGACGCTGGACGACGACGCCCTACACCGGGCTGGACCCTCCGAGGCGTCGGTCACCGTCGTACTCGACAACGCCGACCGGGCCGTCGACCGTGCCGACGTCGCCGCCGCGATGGGCGTCGAGGCCGAGGCCGTCGAGAACGTCGACGAGATAACGGTCAAACGCCGCGTCAAGGAGACCGAGGCCAACTACTACTCGTACTACTACCTCAACGAGCGCTCGGTGAACCTCAGCGACGTGCGCGAACTGCTCTCCGCGGCGGGGGTCACCCCGGAGGGGTACAACGTCGTCATGCAGGGCGACGTCACCGACATCACCTCCATGACGGCGACCGAACGCCGCCGCATCGTCGACGAGATCGCCGGCGTCGCCCAGTTCGACGAGAAGAAGGCGGACGCTCTCGACGAACTGGAGACCGTCAGAGAGCGCATCGAGGAGGCCGACCTGCGCATCGAGGAGCGCGAGGCCCGCCTCGACCGCCTCGAGAACGAGCGCGAGACCGCCCTCCAGTACCGCGAACTGCAGGAGCGAAAGGAGGAGTACGAGAGCTACCGGAAAGCCGCCGAACTCGAGGACAAGCGCGAGGACCTCACCTCGGTCGAGAGCGACGCCGAGAAGCGTCGCGACGAACTCGAGGAACTCCAGGTCGAACTCGACGAGCGCGAGGGCCGCCTGCGTCGCCTGGAGGAGGACCTGGAGGACCTGAACGCCGAGATAGAGCGCAAGGGTGAGGACGAACAGTTGTCGATAAAGGCCGAAATAGAGGAGATCAAAGGTGAGATCGGTCGCCTGGAGAACCGCATCGCCGACAAGCGTGATGTCATCGAGAGCGCCGAGGACGACCGTCGCGAGGCCTTTGTCGAGATCGACCGCAAGCAAGAGCGCGTCGACGAACTCGAGGCCGAGATACAGGAGACGAAAGTCGAGGCCTCCTCGGTGAAGGCCCAGCGAAAGGAGAAACGTGCCGACCTCGCTGGTGTCCGCGAGGAGATAGAGCAGGTCGACACCGAGTTCGACGAGCTAAAGGCCGACCTACAGGACGCCAAGGGGCGCCTCGAGGAACTGCGCGACGAGCGCAACGAGCGCCAGCGCGAGAAGGACCGTCTCGTGGACGAGAGCCGCCGTGCTGCAAAGCGTATCGAGGACCTCGAGGCCCGTCGCGAGGACCTCGAGGCCGAACTGCCCGAGATCGAGGCCGAGATCGACGACCTCGAGCGCGAGGTCGAGAAGGCAGAGCGCAACCGCGCCTCGATCGAGGACGTTCTCGCCGACCTGACCGACGAGCGCGACGAACTCCAGGCCGAGGTCGACGAGTTAGAGGAGGAGATACGCGCAAAACAGAACGAGTACGCCGAACTCGAGGCGGCGGCCGAGCAGAACGGCGACAGTTCCTTCGGCCGGGCGGTGTCGACGGTGCTGAACGCCTCGATCGAGGGCGTCCACGGCGCCGTCGCCCAACTGGGCAGCGTCGACCCGGAGTACGCCACGGCGTGTGAGACCGCCGCCGGCGGGCGGATGGCGAACGTCGTCGTCGACGACGACGGTGTCGGCCAGCAGTGCATCGAGTACCTCAAGTCCCGCTCGGCGGGCCGGGCGACGTTCCTGCCGCTTTCGGAGATGGACGACCGCGGCGTCCCATCGGTGCCCGACCGGGCCGGGGTCGTCGACTTCGCGTACACCCTCGTCGACTTCGACCCGGAGTACGCCGGCGTGTTCTCGTACGTTCTGGGCGACACCCTCGTCGTCGAGGACATCGACACCGCCCGCGACCTGATGGGTCGGCACCGTCTCGTCACCGTAGAGGGCGACCTCGTCGAGAAGACCGGCGCGATGACCGGCGGCTCCGGTGGCGGCTCCCGGTACTCCTTTTCGGGCGGAAAGGGCCGCCTGCAGCGGGTCGCCGAGCAGATCGAGACCCTGGAGGACGACCGCCAGTCACTCCTGGACGACCTCGACGGCGTCGAGAGCCGTATCGACGACGCCCGCGACCGCCGCAGCGAGGCCGCCGAGACGCTCGCCGACGTGCGCGGCGACCTAAAGCGGGCCCGAGAGCGACACGAGGAGGTCGAGACGGCGATCGACGACGCCGACGAGGAACTCGACGGGGCGCGGGTCCGCCGCGAGGAGATCGACGAGGAGATGAGCGCGGTCGACGACGCGATCGACGACCTCGAGAACGACATCGCGGGCTGTGAGTCGACGATCGACGACCTCGAAGGCGAACTCGCGGACTCCCGGGTGCCCGAACTCACCGCGGAGGCCGAGGAGATCGAAGACGAGATAGCGGCCCTGGGCCGCCGACTCGACGATCTAGAGAACCGGCGCAACGAACTCGAACTGGAGCGGGAGTACGCCGAGGAGGCCATCGAGGAACTCCACGAGACGGTCGAGACCGCCCAGAACCGCAAGGCCGAGGCCGAAGGCGATATCGAGGACCTGGAGGCCGAGATCGACGAACACGAGGACCGCCTCGACGAGAAGCGGGCCGCCGTTCTCGAGATCGAGGAGGAACTCGCCGAGCTCAAGGAGAAACGCGAGGAGCTAAAGGCCGACATCGCCGAGGCTCGCGAGGCTCGGGACGAGCAACAGCGCGCCGTCGAGTCGGTCGAGACCGCACTCGCCGAACTCGAGGAGGAGGCCGAGCGCCTCTCCTGGGAGATCGACGAACTCGAGGCCGACGTGGGCGACTACGACCCGGAGGCGATCCCCTCCCACCACGAGGTCGTCTCGGAGATCGGGCGCCTGGACTCGGAGATGGAGGAGTTGGAGCCGGTGAACATGCTCGCCATCGACGAGTACGAGGAAGTCGAGAGCGAACTGGACGAACTGCGCGAGGGCCGCGAGACCCTGGACGAGGAGCGAGCGGAGATCCGCGAGCGGATCGACTCCTACGAGACCCAGAAGCGAGAGGCCTTTCTGGACGCCTACGAGGGGATCAACGAGGAGTTCGAGCGCATCTTCTCGCGGCTGTCGAACGGCACCGGGACGCTACACCTGGAGAACGAGGACGACCCGTTCGAGGGTGGGCTGACGATGCGTGCCCAGCCACAGGACAAGCCGATCCAGCGGTTGGAGGCGATGAGCGGCGGCGAGAAGTCACTGACCGCGCTCGCCTTTATTTTCGCCATCCAGCGGTACAACCCGGCGCCGTTCTACGCGCTGGACGAGGTCGACGCCTTCCTCGACGCGGCAAACGCCGAGCGGGTGGGCGAACTCGTGGACGAACTCGCCACCGAGGCACAGTTCGTCGTCGTCTCGCACCGCTCGGCGATGCTCGACCGCTCCGAGCGGGCGATTGGCGTGACGATGTCGGGCGGCAACGTCTCGGCGGTGACCGGCATCCGACTGGGCGGCGAGGAGGTGCCCGCGGATGACTGAGCCGCCCTCGGTCGCCACGGGCGAGGCGGACACCGCGCCGACCTCCGACGGCGGCGAGGTCGAACCGGTCGAGGTACTGGTCGAACTCACCCGCGAGGGGGAGATCGACCCCTGGGACATCGACATCGTCGAGGTGACCGACAAGTTTCTCGCTCGCCTGGACCGGGCAGACCTGCGCACCTCGGGCCGGGCGCTGTTCTACGCGAGCGTTCTCCTGCGGATGAAAGGCGACGAACTGCTGGCGGAGGACGACCCCGAACCGGACGAGGAGCCAGAGCCCTGGGAGGTCGAGTTGGGTCGCGAGCCCGGGGCGCCCCCGGTGGAGGGCGACGGCGACGGCGAGAACGAGGGCCCGCTCGGTGACCCGATCGAGGGGATAGAACAGGAGATGGAGCGCCGCCTGGACCGCAAGCGCGCCCGCGGCACTCCCGAGACGCTAGACGAATTGGTGCGAGAACTCCGGGAGGCCGAGCGCACGACCTACAAGGAGTCCCGCGAGTACGACACCGACCCGGGTGACTACCGCCGCGGGACGCAGACGCTCGACTACCGGGTAGACGACGCCGACCGCGCGGCCGGCGAACCCGACGAGGCGGCCGTCACGGGCACCGCCCACGGCGAGGACATCGAGGAGGTCGTCGAGGCGGTGCGGGTCGCCGTCGAAGAGCGGTTCGCGACCGGTCGTGACGAGGTGTTGTTCGCCGAGATCAACGACGTCGCCGGCAGCCGCGTCGAGACCTACCTCGGCGTGCTCTTTCTCGCTCACCGCGGCGGCGTCGAACTGGAACAGGACGACCTCTTCGGCGACCTCTGGGTGGGGGCGGCCGACTGACCACCGCCACGGCGACCGGAGGCGCCCGAGCAGCGACCCCTCGCGTCGAGCGCGACCGCCGTCTGTCTGGAGTCACAGGGCGTCGTGCGGCGTCGGGAGAGAGGCGAGACGCCAGGGTGGCGTCCGGGTATCAGTGATTCGTCTCGAGTTCGTGGCGCGAAAGGGGAAAGATGGGGGAAACGAGCACTGGTGCGGAGCGGTGACGGGCGTGGCGGGAGCGAGGGGGGATCGCCGCTCCGACACCGACCGAACACGGCCCGGCGCGAGGGGGGGAGAGGGGGTATGTCGCCGCGCCGCACTCCCTACTGAGAGGTGTGTGAGTAAAAAGATTACGAGTTATACTCGGTGAAATTAACACCAGTCAGGCGCCGGGCGGGGTGCGGTCGTTGGCACTGTTTGCCTCTGGCGGGTCCTCGGGGCGGCCGCTGTCGGAACTGTACACCGAGCGCAGCGTCCAGCGTAGCGCGTACCAGACGAACAGGGCACCCGCCAGTACGATCCCACCGAGCTGGAGCAGCCAGGCGAAGTCGGGCATGTACAGGTGTACAACGCTAAATTTTAAAGTACTTTTGGCCAAACCTAGCCGGGGAGAGCGCGAAGGATTCAAACCGGCGCCGGTCGACGGTAGCGGCATGATCGCCGGTGAGACGGTCCGAGCGCTGCTGGTCGACGCCTTCACAGAGGAGCCAACCCGGGGCAACGGCGCCGGTGTCGTGCCCGACGCGGAGGGGTTGTCTGTCCACCAGATGCAGCGGATCGCCGACGAGTTCGCACAGAGCGAGACCGCCTTTTTACTACCGTCCGGCACGGCCGACCGGCGGGTGCGGTACTTCACCCCCGACCAGGAGGTCGACCTCTGCGGGCACGCCACGGTCGCCAGCCACGCTCACCTGTACGAGGACGGCGTCATCGAGGCGGGCACCCACAGCCTGGAGACCGAGGTCGGCGTGATCGAGGTCGAAGTCGAGGACGACGGCCGGGTGTGGATGACACAGGACGCCCCGACTGTCGAGCGGGTGGACCCGTCCTACGACGAGGTGGGGGCGGCACTCGGCGTCGACCCGGCGACGATGCGCGACGTGGGGGCGGACCTGCCGCTGGCCGTCGCCTCCACTGGGCTCCGGTTTCTGGTGGTGCCGGTGAACTTTCTCGACAGCGTCGGGAGCGCCGACCCGGATCTCGACGCCGTCGAGGGCCTGTGCGAGCAGGTGGACGCCACCGGCGTCTACGTGTTCAGTTTCGACGCCCTCTCCGCGGAGTCGACGCTGCACGGGCGGATGTTCGCCCCGGGTGCCGGGGTGCCCGAGGACCCAGTGACCGGCACGGCGAGTGGCGCCGTCGGCGCCTACCTCCGGCGGTTCGAGGCGTTCGACTCCCTACCCGAGGAGATGACCTTCGAGCAGGGCCACTACCTCGATCGTGACGGACTGGTGCACGTCCGGGCCCGCGAGGAGATCCGTGTCGGCGGCCACGCCGTGACGACGCTCGACGGCGACCTCCGGGTGCCGCCGGACGAGAGCGACGACATCATCGAGGCGTAGGCGACCACGGCCGTAGCGGCGGGGTGGTCATGCGACAACGGCGTGGGCGTTCGCAACCTTCTTACCCGATGTTTCCGTCCCACAGAACATGAGCGTACGCTGGCTCTCGGAGATCGACGCCGACGACGTTGACAGCGTCGGCGGCAAGGGCGCCTCGCTGGGAGAACTGGCCGGCGCTGACCTGCCGGTGCCGCCGGCGTTCGTCGTCACCGCGGACACGTACCGACGGTTCATCGACGAGGCAGGCATCGCCGAGGAACTGTTCGAGGCGGTCGACGTCGACGTGGAAGACACCGACGCCCTCGCGGACGCCGAACAGCACGCCCGCGAGTTGATCCTGAACGCCGAGTTCCCCGAGGGGTTGCGCGAGGAGATCGACGAGTCGTACGGGGAACTCACCGTCGAGGGGGGCGAGTTCGTCGCGGTGCGCTCCTCGGCGACGGCGGAGGACCTGCCCGACGCCTCGTTTGCGGGCCAGCAGGAGACCTTTCTGAACGTCACCGGCGAGAACGTTCTCGACCGGGTGCGCCGCTGTTGGGCGTCGCTGTTCACGCAGCGAGCGATCTACTACCGCCAGCAACAGGGGTTCGCCCACGACGTGGTGAACATGGCCGTCGTCGTCCAGCGGATGGTCGACGCCGAGAAGTCAGGCGTGTTGTTCACCAGTCACCCCTCGACCGGTGACCCCCGCGTCATCGTCGAGGCCACCTGGGGGCTGGGCGAGGCGGTCGTCTCCGGGGCAGTGTCGCCCGACAACTACGTGCTCGACCGGGACGGCACCGTTCAAGAGGTGACCGTCGCCGACAAGAAGGTGAAACACGTCCGCAGCGGCGACGGCGAGACGGTCGAACGACCAGTCGCCGACGAGCGCCGCGAGAAGCAGGTGCTGTCGGAGGCCGAACTCGCCCGCCTGGCCGAGTTGGCGGCGACCGTCGAGGACCACTACGGCACCCCACAGGACGTCGAGTGGGCAGTCCGCGACGGCGACGTGTACATGCTGCAGTCCCGGCCGATCACGACGATCGACGACGACCCGGCGCCGACCCCCGGCGAGCGCGTCGACGAGGACGTCGAAGTGGACCGCGTCGAGGCGACAAACGGTGCCGGTCCGGACGGCGGGAAACGCTCGGCCAGCCGGACTGACGGCTCCGGGGCGGTCGCCGAGGCGGGCAGCGCCGACGACACGGTCGTCCGCGGGTTGGGCGCCAGCCCCGGCCGGGCGTCGGGCACCGTCCGGGTGATAAGCGGCGTCGACGAACTCGACAAGGTCGGCGACGGCGACGTGATCGTCACCGAGATGACCACGCCGGACATGGTGCCGGCGATGAAGCGGGCCGCGGCCATCGTCACCGACGAGGGCGGGATGACCTCTCACGCGGCGATCGTCTCCCGCGAGTTGGGCGTGCCCGCCGTCGTCGGCAGCGGCAACGCCACCACGGTCGCTGAGGACGGCACCACCGTCACCGTCGACGGCGAGAAGGGGGCCGTCGAGCGCGGCGCCGACGAGACGGCCGAACCGCCCAAACCGGTCGAGGAGGCCCGCCCGGACACCCCGGTGAAGCCGATGACCGCCACGGAGGTGAAGGTCAACGTCTCCATCCCCGAGGCCGCCGAGCGGGCGGCCGCCACCGGCGCCGACGGCGTCGGCCTGTTGCGGATCGAGCACATGATCCTCTCGCTGGGGCAGACCCCCGAGCAGTACATCGCCGAAAACGGCGAGCGTGCCTACGTCGGCCAACTTGTCGAGGGCGTTCGTGGCGTCGCCGAGGAGTTCTACCCCCGACCTGTCCGCGTCCGTACGCTCGACGCGCCCACCGACGAGTTCCGCCAACTGGAGG
>CAZQHW010000101.1:0-9750 GCA_964593395.1 uncultured Halobacteriales archaeon | reverse complement strand
ATCCCGGCCTAGGCTCTCTGCGACGAACGGACGTGAGGAGCGAAAGCCAGACCCGGAGTTTGACCCAGCGAGCGGACAAAAACGACCGGGGGCGAACCCCGGGGCGTTCCCTGCCGCGGACCGAACACCCGCTCGCCCCGGTGTGGTGGTCGTGGGGCGACGCGGTACCCGAGTCCAGCAAGAGGTGCGGTGTCTCGACTGACCGTGACACTCACCGAGACAGGATCAGTCTGGTCGCGTTCTCCGCGCCGGCGGCCTCCGGAAAGACGACCGCGTCGATGGCGTCGTGGTCGCCGTACTCGCGCTCGTCGTCCGAGCCGATGCGGGCGATCGTCTTCAGTTGGTCCCCGCCTGACTGTGCGATGTAGCAGGCGGCGACGTTCGCGTTCGTGTCGCCGGTGAGCCCGGCGAACACGTCGGCGTTCTCGAGGTCGACCTCGTCGAAGGTCTCCGGGGAAACGGCGTCGCCGATCACCAGACGGATCTCGTCTCTCTCTGGGACGGCCTTCGCGGTCGTCTCGTCGTTCTCGATGACCGTGGCGGTGTGACCGTCGTCGGCGAGCCGGGACGCGGTCTGTGCGCCGACACGGCCGCCACCCGCGATTACGACGTGCATCCCTCACCTCGGGCTGGCAACGACAAAACGCTGTGGGCGAGGAGACGGGCGGGTAGCGGCCACACCGGTGAGGCCCCGCTTGTACCGATACTCATCGGTGGTAGAGGGTGCTGGATCGATAAGGACTGGTAGCGGCTCCTTACGTCGGTGACGCCCAGTTGTGTCCAGAGGCAGAACTGTCATGAAATTGCAACAGAGACACGGGTGTCAACGCCGTGCAGGGGTGTCCACGGGTGCGTGCGGGCCGGTCGTCACCGGGAGACAGCGCTCACCGGGGCGGGCGGATGGGCGAACGATTCAATTACCTGGGGACCGGTAGTTAATTATGGCAAGTACGCAGCCGTCTCACGGCCCCCCGGGGCGCCTTCTCGCACTGCTTGCAGACCTCGGTGACTCGGAGACGGTCGAGGCCGCCGTCGCCCGCGCGATCGAGTCGGCCGAGGCGGTGTTCGACGGCCCGGTGACGGCGGTCTGCGAGTACGACCCGGCCGAGGGCGCGGTCACCACCGCTGGAGCGTCCGCTCCGTCCTCGATGGACGTCGACGCCGCTCCGGATGGAGTCCCCGGGGAAGTCGTGGACCGACTCCGCGAGCGACGGGACCCGTCGACCACCGGGACGCCCGGGGCGACGGTCGACACGGACCCCCGGGAGCCGCTCCGGGCCGAGGCGTTCGTCCCGGTCGGTGGCGACCGGGTGCTGTGTCTCGGCGTGACGGACCCGGACGAGTTGGACGAGGCGGGGATGGCCGCTGTCGAGGGACTGGCGGCGAACCTCGCGGCGGTGCTGGCCCGGATCGACGGGCCACGGTCGGAAGCCGAGCGTCGCGAGGGTGACGATGTGGCGTTCGAGGAGTCGGACGAGGCGACGCTCGTCACCGAACGGAACGACCGGCAGCGACAGTTGGAGTCACTCCAGGAGGCGATCGAGGCGGCAGGCGACGGTATCGCGGTCCTCGACGACGGGACGTACACGTACGTCGACCGGACCCACGTCGAGATGTACGGCTACGACGAGAAGGCGGACCTGCTGGGGAACACGTGGCGGAAACTGTACGACGACGACGAGATAGCGCGTCTCGAACGGGAGGTCTTTCCCGTTCTCGAGTCCGAGGGGTACTGGCGCGGGATGGTGACCGGCAGTCGCCCGGACGGGTCGACGTTCCCTGCCGAACTCTCGCTAACGCTCGTCGGCGACGGGCGACTGGTCTGTACCGTCCGCGACGACACGGAGCGCAGGGCACGCGAGCGCGAACTCGAACTGAAAGAGCGCGCGATGGACGAGGCCACCGTCGGCATCCAGATCGCGGACGCGACACGGGAGGGGACCCCGCTGGTGTACGTCAACGAGGGGTTCGAGCAGATGAGCGGCTACAACAGCGAGGAGGCCGTGGGTCGCGACCCGCGGTTCCTGCTGGGCGAGGAGGCCGACCCGGAGCAGGTGGCTCAGTTCGAGGAGGCGATGACCGCGGAGGAGCCGGTGTCGCTCGAACTCCGCAACCGGCGGCGGGACGGAACGCCGTACTGGAGTCGAACCGCCGTGACGCCGGTCAAGGACGACGCCGGGGTGGTAGAGAACTACATTTGCATCCAGCAGGACGTCACCGAGCGCCGGACCCGCGAACAACGGGCGGCGGCGACGGTCGAGGTGTTCGAGCGCATGTACGACGTGACGACCGACCCCGCTCTCTCGTTCGAGGAGAAGGTCGACGGACTGCTCTCGGCCGGGAGCGAGTACCTCGATCTCCCGTACGGCTTTCTTGCACACATCGAGACGAACGACGGTGACGGGTCGGGCGTCCAGACCGTCGTCGAGGCCACCGGCGCTCACGAACTGCTCCAGGCGGGCGAGACCAGCCCCCTCTCGGAGTCGTACTGCCGAAAGACGATCGAGAGTGACGACCTCGTCACGATCACAGACGCCGCCGAGGACGGGTGGCAGGACGACCCGGCCTACGAGACGTTCGAACTCGAGACGTACGTCGGGGGAGTGATCGAGGCAGACGACGACACCTTCGGGACGCTGTGTTTCGCCTCGTCCACGCCACGGGAGCGGCCGTTCACCGACACCGAGCGGTCGTTCATCGGGATGCTCCGGCGCTGGGTCGGCTACGAGATCGCCCGTGAGAACGCACGGACCGAACTCGAACAGCAGCGCGAGCGACTCGAAATAACGCTGTCGGGCACGAACACCGGGATCGCCGAGTGGGACCTAAAGACGGACGCGATGACGGTGAACGAGACGATAGTCGAGTTGTTCGGCCGGGACGTCGGCACCTTCGAGCAGTTCGAGGCGACGGTCCACCCGGACGACCGCGACCGCGTCCGGGAGGGTCTCGAGGCGGCGGTCGACTCCGGAGAGCCGTGGGCCGGAGAGTTCCGGATAACCGACGTCGAGGGTGCCACTCGCTGGGTCGGGACGCGGGCGGTCCCGACCTACGAGGCGGGGACCCCGGTCCGGGTGCTCGCGACCGTGATGGACGTCACCGACAGGAAACGCGCGGAGGACGAGCGCCGGCGCAACGAGCGCCGGTACCGCAGTCTCGCCGAGAACATCCCGAACGGGGCCGTGCTCACGTTCGACGACGACCTGGAGTACACCCTCGCGACGGGCGAACTCCTGTCGGCGTTCGGTCTCGAGCGGTCGGACGTCACCGGCCAGTCGGTCGGGACGGTGCTCGCCGACGTGGACGCGGCGGACGAACTCGTGACGCGGTTCCGGGCGGCGCTGGCCGGCGAGCGCACCGACCGTCGTGTCGACGTGCACGACAGGACACTCCGGGTGCACGTCGTCCCGCTCGATCACGAGGGCGAGGCGGTGGCCGAGGGTGGACTGGTGCTGATTCAAGACGTCACGGAGGAGACACGCCGTGAGCGGGACCTGCTCGAGGAGCGCGAGCGGTTCCGTCTGCTGACCGAGAGCGTCGAGGAGTACGCCTTCGTCGTCGCCGACGACGACGGCGTCGTCCAGACGTGGAACGGCGGCGCCGAGACCATGTTCGGGTACGACGCCGAAACCGCCGTCGGGATGCCAGTTGCCGAGTTCCACCCAGAGAGCGAACGGGACTCGGGACTGCCCGAGCGGCTGCTGGAGCAGGCCCGTGTCGCCGGCGAGAGCGGCCACGAGGGGTGGTACGTCCGTGCCGACGGCTCGGAGTTCTACGCGGACGCTCGCCACGCGCCACTCGAGACGGACGACGGCGAGTTCCGCGGCTACGCGAAGATCGTCCGTGACATGACCGACCGACGGCGCCAGCAGCGCCGCACCGAGCGGTTCGTCGAGGAGTCCGACGACGTGGTGACGATAGTCGACACGGACGGGACGATCACGTACGCGAGCGGTTCTGCACGGCGGGTGCTCGGGTACGACCCGGACGACCTGGTCGGCGAGAACCTCTTCGACCACGTCCACCCCGACGGGCGAGAGACGGCGATGGAGACGTTCTTCGGGAGCGTAGACGAATCCAAGTCGGACACACAGGCCGAGTGCCGGATACAGTCCGGCGACGGCGAGTGGCTCAACGTCGAGGGACGGTGCCGGAACATGCTGGACGACGACGCCATCGAGGGGATGTTGCTGTACCTCCGGGACGTGACCGAGAGCAAGCAGCGTGCCCGGCGGTTCGAGAGCATCTTCAACCAGACGTTCCAGTTCACGGGGCTGTTGGAGCCAGACGGCACGGTCATCGAGGTCAACGACGCCGCCCTCGAGTTCGGCGGGATCGACCGCGCCGAGATCGCCGGGGAGTCCTTTTCAGACGCCAAGTGGTGGACCCACTCCGAGGCGGTACGGGACGACCTCCAGAGCGCCCTGGACCGGGGAGCAGACGGCGAGTTCGTCCGCTACGAGACGGAGGTGCGTGGCGGAGACGGACTCGCGACGATCGACTTCTCGGTGAAGCCCGTGTTCGACGAGGACGGCGACGTCAACATGCTCGTCGCCGAGGGGCGTGACATAACGGCCCGGCTACAGCACAGACGTCACCTGGAGGTCATGCAGCGGGTGCTGCGACACAACATGCGAAACGACCTGACGAAGGTGCGCGGCTGGACGGCGGTGATGCGCGACGAGGACGATGCCGGGCGGCGGGCCGAGCAGTTCGAGACCGTCGAGCGGGTGCTCGACAAGTGGACCGCAATGACCCAGAAGATGAAAGAGATCCGGACGGCACTCGAGTCCCAACAGGAACGGCGGGCGACGGCGGCCCCCGAGTCAGTGGTGGCGGACGCCGTCGCCCCGGTTCGCGAGGAGTACCCCGACGCGACCGTCGTGACCGAGGTGTCCGACGCCGCGTCGACCCAGGTGCCGTCGGCGCTCGTCGACGGGGTTCGCGAACTGGTCGAGAACGCCGCGAAAGTGTCTGCGGACGCCACCGTCGCGGTCGAACTGACCCGCAGGGACGACTGGACCGAGATCCGGGTGCGTGACGACGGACCGGGGATGCCGGAGATGGAGGCGGACGTGCTCGAGACGGGCGAGGAGACGCCGCTGAACCACGGGCAGGGCCTCGGCCTGTGGATGGTCCGGATGCTGGTCACGCAGGCCGGCGGCACGGTGTCGGTGGACGCGACGGAAAACGGAACGGAGGTGTGTCTGCGACTGCCGACCAGCCGCGTGGGCGAACCCGACGGGCCGGTCGAGACGACTGGATGAGCGCCGAGCAGTCCGTCCCCGGGGTGCTCGTCGTCGAGGACGACCGCAGCGTCGCCACCCTGTACGCCGAGTGGCTGGGAGAGACGTACGACGTCCAGACCGCACACGACGGGAGCGAGGCGCTCGAGCGCCTCGACGAGACGGTCGACGTCGTGTTACTGGACCGGATGATGCCCGGGCTCACAGGGAGCGAGGTGCTCGAGTCGGTCCGGGAGTCCGGGTTCGACCCTCGGGTGGTGATGGTGTCGGCGGTCACGCCGGACCTGGACGTCGTCCAGATGGGGTTCGACGCCTACCTCGAGAAGCCGATCGACGCCGACACACTCCGAGAGACCGTCGACCGGATGCTCACCCGCGCCGAGTACGACGAGAAACTCCAACGGCTGTTCTCGCTGATCGAGCGACAGGACACCCTCGAGGCGGTCAAGCGGGCGGAGGTGCTCGAGGCGAGCGAGGAGTACCGCTCGCTCACCGAGCGAGTCGAGACGGCACAGCGAGACGTCGAGTCGCTGCTGACGGAGTTGCCGGAGGAGGACTTCCGGGTCGCCGTCGAGCGACTCCAGCGGACGGCCGTCGAGCGGACCGGTGACCGCCGCTACGAGTCACTCACCGAGGACGTACTCGACAGTTCGCGAGAGGCCACGGTCGTCGTCGACGCCGACGGGACCGTCGTGTGGGCGAACGCGGCGACCGAACGGCTGCTCGGACTCGACCCGGACGAGGCTCGTGGCCGCGAGTACGCGACTGTCGCCGAGGACAACGTCCAGGGGATCGAGGTCCAGGGGACCGGGGCCGACGAGGGGTCGCTCGTGTCGCTGATCCGGGCCGGCCTCGAGAGTCACGACCGCGAGACCGACGCCACCGTCCACGTCCCCGAGGGGGACCGGCGGGCCGAGCGGTGGCTCGAGTACTGGAGTGCCCCGATCGAGACGGGCCTGTACGCGGGGGGCCGGATCGAGCACTACCACGACGTCACCGGCCGACACCGGCGCGAGCAGTACCTCAGGGCACTGCACGGGGCGACCCGTGAACTGATGACCGCGGAGAGCGCCGAGGGCGTCGTCGAGCGGGCGGCAAGGACCGCGACGACCGCCCTCGACCTCCCGTACACCGCGGTGTTCACCAGAGAGGCGGGCACCGGCGACCTCTCCCCGGCGGCGCGGGAGACGACCGACCCCGACGTCGACCCGACGCTCCCGACGCTGTCGGGGGGGTCAGACCCGGTCTGGACGACGTTCGCGAACCGGACCGAGCGCCTGGAGGCCAGCGACCACCGCTCGACAGGGGCGACGTGGCTCGACGACGCCTTCGAGGATTGGGTGCTCTGTCCGCTCGGCCGGCAGGGCGTGTTGCTCGTCGGGACGGCGACGGGGCCGCTGTCGACGACGGCACTCGACCTCGCGGAGACGTGGGCCGCGAACACGCGCCAGGCGCTCGAACAGATCGCCCGGACGCGGGAACTCCGGGAGCGCGACAGGGAACTGAAACGACAGAACGAGCGACTGTTGGGACTGGACCGGATCAACCGGCTCATCCGGTCGATCGCCCCGGCGGTCGTGAACGCCGACACACGCTCGGAGATCGAGACACAGGTCGTCCGTCGGCTCCTCCGCATCGACATCGTCACCGGGGCCTGGATAGCGGACGTCGACCTGCCGACCGGCGAGACCGTCTGTCGCGCCTCTGCGGGTGACCTCGACCGCTACCTCTCCGAGGTACCCTCGGCGTCGGCGGGGGCGGACCGGCCACCGGCGACCGAGACGGCACGAGCGGTCCCCGGGAGACGCGCCCACGAGACACGGTCGCCGGTGGCCGTGACCGACCTGCTGGCGGTCGACCGGGGGGTGTGGTGGCGTGACAGGGGCGTCGACCAGGGGACGAACGCCATCGTCGCGGTGGCGCTCGTCCACGAGTCGACGTCGTTCGGGGCACTGGAGGTGCACCTCGACCGGCCGGAGGCGACGAGCGAGGAGGAGGTTGCGGCGCTCGAGGAACTGGGCCTGACGATCGGCCACGCGATCGGGGCCCTCCGGCGACGCGACGCACTGCTGGCCGGCGGCGCGACACGGCTCACCTTCCACGTCGCGCCCGGCACCAGACTGTCGGCGTTCTCGAACGCGGTCGACCTGCCGGTCGTGTCGGTGGACCTGTCGCGCCGGGACGACAGTTCGTGGGCGATGTTCGTCACGCTCGACCTCAATAACGACCAGGACCCGGCGGCGCTCGAGCGACGGATCGAGTCCACGACCGAGGCGTCCGTGCTCCGCGCCGACTCGACCGGCGTGACCTGCGTGCTGGCGCTGGACCGGGAGTCGCCGGTCCGGCGGCTGATCGAGCGTGGCGTCGCACTCCGGGAGATAGCGTTCCGTCCCGACTCCGGGGGACTGAGCGTGACGGTCCAGTTGTCGGCCGAACACGACGTCCGCGAGTACGTCGAGCGGGTCGCCGGGGCGTCCGCCGACGTGGAACTGGTCGCGAAGTACGACCGGTCCGCCGACCGCGAGACGGAGTCGACGCTGGCCGGAGCGGTGAACGGCCGCCTGACGGACAGGCAGCGTGAGACCCTGCAGATGGCCTACCACGCCGGGTACTTCGACCGGCCGCGGGGCAACGACGCGGTGTCGGTCGCCGACGAACTCGGCATCGCACAGTCGACGTTCAGCCAGCACCTGCGGACGGCAGAGCGCAAACTCCTCGAGGAACTGTTCGCGGACACGCCAACCCAGTAGTCCGCCGGGTGCCGGCCCCGCCAGACCTCGCCCGCCGGCACCTCGACAGCGGACCCGACGACCGCACTCAGATACCGCCCCGGTCGGCGGTGACCGACGGGCCGGTGCACATCGGCACGGAACGGCGGACAGCGATACACACACCGACAACGCCCGTGAGACGGCGGCCGCTTCTGCCAGTATGACCGTTCGAGAGCGTGACCGGCGAGAGTCGAGGTCGGCGGCCTGGGCGGGTGCCACAGGCGCCGGGCCGTCGGTCAGAGACGACACGGAGAATGGGTTCCCGGGAGCCGCACAGGTGGCTCTCGTCACGAAAGCGAGCGAGACGGCCGCACGCTTCGCCGCCTGGTTGGTGGACGTGTACGGCCCGGCGAGGGTCTGCCGCGAGACGGGGACACTCGGAACGCTCGACGGCGACCTACTCGTCGTCAGCCGACAGGACCTGGCGACAGACCACCCGTCTCGCGGGCACGGCGGGCTACAACGGGACAGCTGTCAGGTGGTCGCGACGGTCGCTGCCGAGGTGCGTGCGGCAGTCGTCGACGACCGCGTGGCCACCCCGGTCGGCCGGGAGAAACTGCTTGCGACGGTCGAGACGGCCCGACGGGTCGCAGTGTACGAGGAGACCGTCGCGGAGTTGCTCTCGCTGACTGCACGGAGGCGTACACTCCGGGCCAGCCCGGCGTCCAGTCGGGCCACGGAGCGACCAACAGTCCGGCGACTCTCCGAGCGCATCGAGGACCTCCACGCCCGGATCGACGACACGTTGGCCGACGTGGAGCGTCGCTACCCGGGGCTGGTCGCCAGCGAGAAACGTCGCCGGCCGGCCGCCCGGGGGGACAGATGAGACACGTCTCCGTCGTCCACCGCGCGGCCCTCTGGGTGTACGCGGCCGCCGTGGTGGGGTACACGTACCTCCTGCTCTTCATGCTAGTGTGACTCGTGTCCGCCGACCGACCGCAACACCGTTGCCCGGGCGTTCCGAACACGCGTGCGCCGTCGAAGCCGTTGATACACGATACACACCGGTATCTCAAGGCACGTACCGATACACGCGGCCACGGGTCCGGTAACGGTCCAGACACTCGGTACAGTATGCACAGTCCTGGCGACTCGAGTGGCCGCACCCTGTCGGGCGAACAGGCAGACACGGACGCTGACGGTTCCTACGGCTGGAAGACAGAGGAGGAGTTGGTGAAGACCTTCGACCGTCCGGTCAACGTCCAGGACGCTGTCGGAATGACAGTGATAGAGGCAGTCAAGGAGTGGCCGGAACTCTCGGACACGCCGCCACTCACGGAGTTCGTCGACGTGGAGTATCTCGACGACCTGTTCAGGACGGCAGGCGCCGACGCGCGCAGGCGACTCCCCTCGGTGTCGTTCTACTTCCAGGGGTGCCAGGTGATGGTCCTGTACGGGTCCGCGGTCCGCGTGATCATCGAACGCGACCAGTGAGTCGGTCACGTCGTCGGCCTCGCCTGGCGCCCCCAGGTCGTCCGGGGACTCCAGAGACGGAGAGTATCTTGAGGAGTCATCACGTTTTTTACTTAGTGCGATAATACACTAAATATGGACGCAGCCACCCGGTTGAAGCTGTTCGCGTTCAGCGTGTTCGTACTCGGGTTCGTGTTCGTGACGATCGGGGCGATGGTCCTCTGACTGCCGCGACCAGAGGATACTCGTCGTCCCGGTCCGAGCGCGCGGGCATGAGTCACTTCTACAGAGAAAGCAAGGCGAGTGCCTCGGGGCTTGAC
>CAZQHW010000100.1:0-9883 GCA_964593395.1 uncultured Halobacteriales archaeon | reverse complement strand
GAGGACGCCGAGGGGTACGCCTACCACGGCGAGGTGTACTGGAAGGACCAGACGGTGGCCTACTGTGACGAACTGCTCGCGTCCGTCGGCGTCGACCTCGAGGAGGTCGTGTACATCGAGGACCCCTGGACCGGCGGCGGCAACGCCGGGCCGGCGATCGAGGTGATCTACCGTGGCGCCGAACTCGCCACGCTCGTCTTCATGTCGATGGAGGCCGACCCAGACGGCGAGTACGAACTGAAAGGCGACCGGTACACGCCGATGGACCGCTACGTCGTCGACACGGGGTACGGCTTAGAGCGGTGGACCTGGATGTCACAGGGCACCGCCACAGTTTACGAGGCGATCTACCCCGACATGATCGAGTTTCTCCGGGACAACGCCGGTCTGAACTACGACGACGACGCCGAGGCGATCGTCGCCCAGGCCGCCCGCCTCGCCGGGAAGATGGACATCGACGAGGCCGAGGACGTCGAGGCCGCCCGCTCGGAGATCGCCGCCGAGGTCGGTGTCGAGGTCGAGCGCCTGCGGGAGTTGGTCGAGCCCCTCGAGGCCGTGTACGCCATCGCCGACCACTGTCGCACCCTCTCGTACATGCTCGGCGATGGGATCGTCCCCTCGAACGTCGGGTCGGGCTACCTCGTGCGGATGGTGTTGCGGCGCACCAAGCGGCTGGTCGACGAGATCGGCGTCGACGCCCCGCTGGACGAACTCGTCGACATGCAGGCCGACCGCCTGGGCTACGAGAACCGCGACACGATACGGGACGTGGTCCGCACCGAGATAGAGAGCTACCGTGAGACCCTCGAACGCGGCGAGAGCAAGGTGCAGTCACTCGCCGACGAGTACGCCGCCCGCGACGAGGCGATCCCCGTCGGCGAACTCGTCGAACTGTACGACTCTCACGGCATCCACCCCGACACCGTCGAGGAGATGGTCGCCGAGCGCGGCGTCGGCGTCGAACACGTCGACGACTTCTTCGCGCTGGTCGCGAGCCGCCACGAGGGCGGCCAGGCCTTCGACGGCACCGACGAGGAGGCCGCCGACCGCGCCGGTGCCGGCATCCAGGACCGCCTCGCGGACCTCCCCGAGACCGACAGGCGGTACTACGAGGACCAGTCCTGCATGGAGTTCGAGGCGGTCGTTCTCGACGTCTTCGAGCGCGGGAGCGAGGACGAGGACGAACCCGGGGACGAGGACGCCGTCTACGACGTGGTGCTCGACGGCACGATGTTCTACCCCGAGGGCGGTGGGCAGCCACCGGACCACGGCACAATCGCGGCCGACGACACCACCGTCTCGGTCGAGGACGTCCAGGTGCACGACGGCGTCGTCGTCCACCGCGTCGACGGCCCGCTCGACACTGGGGAGATCGTCCGCGGCCAGGTCGACGCCGACCGCCGCCGGCAGTTGATGCGCAACCACACCGCGACTCACGTGGTCATCCACGCCGCCCGGCAGGTGCTCGGCGACCACGTCCGCCAGGCCGGCGCCCAGAAGGGCCTGGAGTCGTCGCGGATCGACCTCCAGCACTACCAGCGGGTCTCCCGCGAGGAAGTAAGGGAGATAGAACGGGTCGCAAACGAACTCGTCACCGAGAACGTCTCGGTCACCCAGGAGTTCGTCGACCGCCACGAGGCCGAGGCTGAACACGGCTTCGACCTCTACCAGGGCGGCGTGCCCACCGGCGAGCAGATACGGCTCATCCAGGTCGGCGCGGACGTCCAGGCCTGTGGTGGCACCCACGTCGCCCGCACCGGCGATATCGGCACGATCAAACTGCTGCGCACCGAACCCGTGCAGGACGGCGTCGAGCGGTTCGTCTTTGCCGCCGGGCCCGCCGCCGTCGGGGCCACCCAGCGCACCGAGGACGCCCTCTACGACGCCGCCGACGCGTTGGACGTCTCCCCGCAGGAGGTACCCGACGCCGCCCGGCGGTTCTTCGAGGAGTGGAAGGAACGGGGCAAGCGCATCGACGACCTGAAGGAGGAGATCGCCGCCCTCCGGGCCGGCGGCGACGAGGGCGAGGCGGTCGAGGTCGGCGATACGACCGCCGTCGTCAGGCAGATCGACGCTGACATGGACGAGTTGCGTGCCACAGCCAACGCCATCGTCGACGAGGGTCGGATCGCCGTCCTCGGCTCCAGTACCGACGGCGCGCAGTTCGTCGTCGCCGTCCCCGACGACGCCGGCGTGAACGCCGGCCAGGTCGTCGGTCGCCTCGCCGAGATCGTCGGCGGCGGTGGCGGCGGCCCGCCGGACTTCGCCCAGGGCGGCGGCCCCGACGCCGACCGCCTGGAGGAAGCCCTGGCGGAGGCGCCCGACGCGCTGCGGGCCGCGCTGAACGCCTGACGTGACCGCCACGTCCGGTGCCGGTGAGGACGCCCCGGACCCGGACACAGTGCACGGCCACGGGGCCACCCCCCGACACCGTGGTCCTCGTGCGGTTCTCGCGCTCGGCGTTCTCGCCGGCGTGTTGTTGCTCGTCGCGATGGTACTACGCCGACCGGACGCCCTCGCGATCAACTCAGAGACGTACCGCGTCGCCGTCCGCGCCGCCCTGGACGGTGGCGACCTCTACACCGCACACGAGACGAACCGGTGGGCGCTCCCGTACGTCTACCCGCCGGTCGTCGTCTGGGCCTTTCTCCCGCTGGCGTTGCTCACCCGGTTCGGGGCGCTCGCGCTCGTCGTCGTCGTCTCGGTCGTCGCTGGCCTCGCCTTCGCGCGGCTCTTGGTCGCCCGACTGCGGGCACTCGGCGTCGCGGTCACCCCGGTGGACGCCGCCCTCGTCGCTGCTTTCGTCGTGGCGTCGGTCCACGCCGTGCCGACGCTTTACTACGGCAACGTCAACCTCCTTCTCGCCGCCGCGCTCGGCACGGGGCTGCTGTGGCTCGACGGGCCCAGAGACGCCGTGCCCGCCGCCCTCGCCGACGACACGAACGCGGACCCCGTCACCGACACCCGCCCTGACGGCGGGCAGACCCGGTCGCTCCCGGTGCTCGCCCGGGCCGGTCTCGACCGGGAGCGCCTCGCCGGCGTCGCGCTCGCGATACCGGCGGTCGTGAAGGCGTTTCCCGCCCTGTTCGCGCTGTGGGCGGTCCGTCGGCGCCGGTGGCGGGCGGTGACCGCTGCCGTCGGCGTCGGACTGACTGCAGGGGTCGCGTCACTGGCCGCGTTCGGCGTCGACCCCCACCTCACCTACGTCGAGAGCGCGCTGTTCGACCGCCTGGCGGTGGGGACGCCGTACCCCCCGGACGCGCCCTACGTCACCCTGCGACGCCCGCTGTCGGTGCTCGGCGTCGAGGCACCGCTGCGGGGGGCGCTCGCCGCTGCACTCATCGCCCCCGTCGTCGTTTACTGCAACACCCGCGTCGAGACCGCCGTCGACCGGCTGGTCGGCCTGTACGCCCTGCTCGCCGGCGTGCTGGTGACGCTGCCGTCGTACTTCTTGTACGTCGTCTTTCTTCTTTACCCGCTGGTGGCGCTCACCTACCTCCTCGACGGGCACCCCCGGCGGCTGTTTCTCGCCGGCGTCGCGGTGACGGCGGCGCCCGTGACCCTAGAGAACGTCGCCCGCGTGACGGCGCCGGTCGGCGGTCCTGGCCCGCTCGCCCCGCTTCTGACGGTCGCGACGCCGCTCCTGTGGGGGATCGGCCTGACGCTCCTGGCCTGCCTGCTCCAGCGACGGCGGCGCTCGCGGCGGGCCTGAAAACCACGGGCCCCGCGCTACCTGAGGACGGTCGCGGGCGCGACGAGCGTGAGTCCGACGGCGTCCAGCGCGGTGTCGAGCCAGTCGGGGACCAGCCGCGGGAGGTCGGTCGGCCAGCGGTCGCCGGCCGGGCCGACTGGGATTCCGGCGGCGTCGACGGCGACCAGTTGTGCGCGGTCGCCGGGTAGTGCCGACAGCCAGTAGCGAAAGCGCCGTCCGGTGGCGTCGACGGCGTCGATCCGGTGGGTCGCGGCGTCGCTTGCGACCGGTTCGAGGTCGCTCGCCGCCCGCAGGTGGCCGGCGGGTGGCACGCCCGGACTCCCACACGAGGGACACCGACCTGGATGCGGGTCGCTGCCGAGGTGGTCGTAGTCGTCACCGCAGGCGTAACAGTGCAACCGCCCTGGCTGATCGATCGTGGAGGGCGTGGCGGTGGGGGCGGCCATACCACCTCTCGTCGGCGGTCGCTTGAGTACCTTTTGTCCCCTCGAGAACGACAGTGTACGTCTCGTGGTCGGTGGGTCAGGCGCCGGCCTCCCCGGGGCGGACGTCCAGCCCGAGGACGCTCACGGCTGCCTCGCGGACGGCCCGACGGTCCTCGGCGGGCGAGTAGACGCCGGCCCGCCAGCGGGTCCGCTCCATCGAGCGCAGCCCCTCGACCAGCGCCGAGCGGCGGTCCAGCCGCCGGGGGCGCCCGTCGACGACCACCCGCAGCGTCGACTCCGGCATCGACGGCGCGCTCGGCACGTCGAGGATCACGTCCGTCGGGGCGACACCGGCGCGGTCGGCCACCTCCCGTTCCAACTCGCGTACGTCCTCGTGGTCTCGCTCGACGAGACGGTCGGGGACGGCGTCACGGTCCACCCAGACGGCGCGCTTGTGGAGGTCGCGCTCGGTGAGCCGACGGGCGGCCTCCTCCGTGGCGTGGTGTGCGCGCAGGGCGTCGAGGAGGTCGGCGTCGGTCATCCGGGCGAACGTCTCGACGCGGAGGTCGGTGCCGTCGAGCAGGCGCTCGCTGGCCCGCTCTAGCGTCGCACCGGCGATCCGGGAGACGTGGTGCCGGTAGACGGTGGCGTTCATCAGCGCCCGGGCCACCAGCACCGACTCGGCCGTGGCGACGTTGCCGTCGGCCAGGACGAGACGGTCGTCGGCGAAGGAGAGCCCGCGCAGCACTCGCTCCTGGTCGATCGTGCCGTAGGGGACGCCGGTGTGGTGGGCGTCACGCACGAGGTAGTCCATCCGGTCGACGTCCAACTCGCCGGAGACGAGTTGCCCGAGACGGCCCTCACCGGCGACGAGGTCTGCGATCCGCTCGGGCGAGAGGTCGTACGAGCGCAGCGTCTCGCCGACGGCGCCGTCCGCGAGCAGTTCGTGGACGTCGTCGTGGTACTTGCCGGTGCGCCGGTAGATCAGTTCCTCGAGGTTGTGGCTGAACGGGCCGTGGCCCACGTCGTGCAGGAGGGCGGCGGCCTTCACCCGGCGGGCCTGACGCGAGCGGTCGTCAACGTCGTCGAGGTGGCCGATCGCCTCACACGAGAGGTGGTAGACGCCGAGCGAGTGCTCGAAGCGGGTGTGGTTCGCGGAGGGGTAGACGAGGTTGACCGTCCCGAGTTGGCGCACCCGGCGGAGTCGCTGCACCGCCGGCGTGTCCAGCAGGTCCCGGGCGACGCCCTCGACCGTGATGTGGTCGTGGACGCTGTCCTTTATCGTCTTCATTACTCCCGTATCGTGTGGCTTCCGGTAAAGACCCCGGGAACGTGCCGGGGGGTGAGACGCCGAGAGTCGGTGTCAGCGCGAGACCGACTCGACGTTACCCTCGATAACGGCCTCGACCTCGGCGCGGGTGACCGTCGCGACGTCGCCGGGGATGGTGTGTTTCAGCGCGGCGGTGGCGGTGGCGTAGTCGAGCGAGTCGCGGATGTCGTCGCCTTTGAGCCGGCGGGCGACAAAGGCACCGGAGAAGGCGTCGCCGGCGCCGATCGGGTCGAGCGTGTCCGTCTCGTACCCCTCGTGGTCGTGGACGACGCTGTCGTGCCAGGCGATCGCCCCGCGGTCGCCACGGGTGACGACGACGGTCGTGAAGTCGTAGTCCGCGGCGATCCGGTGAGCGATCGAGGGCGGGTCCTCACCCTCGTAGCCCAACACGTTCCGAGCGTCACGGGCGGCGACGATGAGCACGTCGACGGCGGGGAACAACTGCTCTAGGGTCTCGCGAGCGCGGTCCGGCGGCCACATTCGCGAGCGGTAGTTCATGTCCAGGGCGACGGTCGTTCCCGACTGCCGGGCGACGCCGAGCAGGTTGGCGGTGGCCTCGCGGGCCGCGCCGGAGACTGCCGGCGTGATGCCGGTGACGTAGAAGCCGCGTGCGTCGCGGACCAGTTCGAGTTCGAACTCGTTGGCGTCGACGGTGGCGAAGGCGGTGTTCTCGAGGTCGTAGAGAACGTCGACGCCGCGGGGCTGGCCGGCCTGTTCCACGTAGTAGGTGCCCTGGCGGCCGTCGTTGCTCCACACGAGTTGGGTCTCGATGCCCTTTCCGCGGAGTCCGCGCTCGACGCGGTGGCCCAGCGGGGACTCCGGCAGTTTCGACATCCAGGTGGCGTCGGCGCCGAGACGGTCGGCGGCGACTGCCGTCGCCGGCGCCGACCCGGCCGCCTGGGCCTCCAACTCGCGGGCGCCCTCCAGGCGCTCGCCGCGCGGCGGGGTGAGACGGAGTACACCCTCCCCGAACGTGACCAGTTCGCTCACGCCGACCCCTCCCGGCGCCGACCGTGCTGTCGACCTCGGTCGTCCATACCCCGTCTGACTGGCGCTCCATCATAAATGCAGGCGGACCTCGTCGCAAACTGACGACGCCCGTCGCCAGGCGGAGGTGACGGCGTGGCCGGGCGCGCGGACGAGCCGCTCGTCCCGCCTCACCCGCCGTGGCCGGGGTAGTCCCGCTCGAAGCGCGCCTCGATCTCGGCGGCGTCGATCCGGACCACGGTGGGCCGGCCGTGTGGGCAGGCGTAGGGGTTCTCGCAGTCGTCAAGCGCCGACAGCAGGTCGGTCACCCGCCCCTCGGTGAGCGAGGTGTTGCCCGTCACCGACGGGTAACACGACAGGTCGGCGAGAACGGCGTCGACCGCCGCCTCGACAGAGGCCCCAGGGTCGACACCCTCGATCACGCTCCCGAGTACGTCACGCAGGGTCTCGGGGGCGGCCGCGGCGTCGACCACCGCCGGCACCGCGGTCACGCGGACCCGGCGCTCGCCGTCCCCGTCCGCCACGCTGAACTCGAAGCCCAGTCTGTCGAGTGCCTCCCGTGCCGCCGCGACCGTCGCCGCCTCGGAGGCGGTGACGGGGACCGCGACCGGCGACGCCAGTCGCTGGCTGTCGGGGTCGGCGAGGCGCTCGCGGAGACGCTCGTAGTTGACCCGTTCGTCGGCGGCGTGCTGGTCGACGAGCACCAGTCCGTCGTCGGTCTCGCCGACGAGGTACGTCTCGTCGAGTTGGCCGAGCACACGCATCGCCGGCAGGCGGTCGCCCTCGTGGTCGGGAGCGGCGGGGTCGCCGGACAGCGTACGCTGCTCGCCGGCCGCCTCGAACCGCTCGCCCGGGTCCGTCTCGCTCTCACGTCCGTCGTCGACCGCCGACAGCGATGTCTGTCGTGGCCCGTCCGACGCCGACGGCCCGGACGACTGGTGGGACTGGGGTGTGTCACCGCTCGCGGTGTCGCCACCGCCGGCCGCCGCCGGCCGTGACCGCCCGTGACCGCTCGACGTCCCGTCGGGGCGGTCCCGGCCTTCTGCCGGAGCGTGACCAGGGCGGTCGCCGGCCTCTCGCTGGGGGCCAGTCCCGTCGGCGTCCGGGCGGACCGGGTGGTCCGTCCCGCCCGTCTCCCCGGCGCCGCGATTGGTGGCGGATCGGCCGTCGCGGGTGTCGTCGTGGTCCCGGTCGTCTTTCCCGGCGGGTGTCGTCTCGTCACCGGACGGCGAGACGCTGGTCTCCTCGGGGGCGGAGCGGCCACGGGGAGCCGACGACCGGACGAGACCGTGGTCGAGGAGGGCAGCACGAACGGCGTCGCGGACGCTCCGTCGCACGGCGCTCTCGTCGTCGAAGCGGACCTCGGTCTTTCGCGGGTGGACGTTCACGTCGACGCTGCCGGCCGCCGTCGAGAGGTAGAGCACGGCAAAGGGGTAGCGGTCGCTCGCGAGTTGCCCGCCGTATGCCTCGACAACGGCGTCGCGAACGGTCGACGAGCGAACGTACCGGCCGTCGACGAACGTGGCGACGTAGTCGGCGCTGCTGCGGGTGGTCTCCGGGTGGCTCACGTAGCCCGTGATCCCCTCGACCGGGGCCTCGGGAGCGGGGTCGATCGAGAGGTCGGCGCCGGGAGCGCGGAGACCGTCGAGGTCCGCGGCGACAGCGGGCGGGTCGCCGCCGACGACCGGCACCATCGACTCCGCCACCTCGCGGCCGTACACCGCCATGATCGCCGCCTGGAGGTCGCCCTGGCCGGGCGTGGCGAACGTCTCCCGGCCGTCGTGTTCGAGTTCGACCGCGACGTCGGGGTTCGCCAGCGCGTACCGGGAGACGACGCGGCTGACGTGGGCGAACTCCGTCGCCTCCCGCTTGAGGTACTTCCGGCGGGCGGGCGTGTTGTAGAACAGGTCACGGACCGCGACGGTCGTCCCCTCGGGACACCCCACGGGGTCGACGCCGACCACCTCGCCGCCCTCGTACTCCAGGCGAGTGCCCGCGGCGGTCGCGCCCCGCGGTTTCGTCTCGATCGCCAGGCGGGAGACGGCGCCGATCGTGTGTAGCGCCTCCCCACGGAAGCCGAGGGTGCCCACCCCGCGCTCCAGGTCGGCGATGTCCGCTATCTTCGAGGTGGTGTGCTCGCGGACGGCGGCCCGGACGTCGGTCTCGGTCATGCCGTGGCCGTCGTCCCGAACGCGGAGGAGGTCTGTGCCGTCGCCCTCGACGGCGACCGACACCTGGGAGGCGTCGGCGTCGATGCTGTTCTCGACGAGTTCCTTTACCGCCGAGGCGGGCCGCTCGACAACCTCGCCGGCGGCGATCCGCTCGACCGTGCGGTCGTCGAGTGGCCGGATCGCGGTTTCCCCGTCCTCGGTCATCGTCCGCTCTCGACCGGCGAGTGACTTCAACCCCCGCGATCGCACCCGACGGTCGGCAAAACGGACCCAACCTTCTCGGCGATAGCGTGACAACGACCCACATGGAGATAGACGCCGCCCAACCGGCGGACACGGAAGCGGTACGGGAGGTCGCGCGGGCGGCTTGGCGGGTCGACTACCCGGTCACCCGCGAGACCGCCGACGAGACCGTCGCGGAGTGGTACGACCCCGAGCGAGTGCAGGACGCGGTCGAGGCTGACGACGCCGTGGTACTCGTCGCCCGGACCGACGGCGAGGGGGGCGCGGACGCCGGCGGACGCCGCGACGTGGTCGGCTTCACACACGCCGTCGTCGGGCCCGCCGAGGACGAGGCGGCCATCCTCCGGGTGTACGTCCATCCCGACCGCCGGCGGGCGGCACTCGGCACGCGACTGATAGAAGCTACCGTCGAGCGCCTCCGTGAGGAGGGCGTCGACCGAGTCGAGGCGATGGTACTCGCGGACAACGACACCGGACGCGAGTTCTACCGGAGCTTAGGCTTCGAGTACGACCGCACGGAACAGACGCGGATCGCCGGCGAGTCACACGACGAGCGGGTGTACGTCTGCGAGAACGAGCGGTGACCGCGGACGACCGCTACGCCGTCACTCCAGTTCCTCGACGATCTCCTCGACGTCGGCCTCGCCCTCGCCGCCGCCCATACCGCCCATCATACCGCCCATGCCACCCATCATGCCGGGTTGGCCGCCGGTGAAGTCGATCGTCTCCTGGACGATGACGCGGTCCAAGTCGAGTTTCTCCATCACCTGGCGGGCGACCTGTTGCTTCGAGAACATCCACTGCTGGTTCATCGTCAACTGCGGCGTCGCCTCGATGTACAGCGTCTCCTTCTCCACGATCTCGGTCTCCGTCTGGGGCTCGGGCGGCTCCTCGTCCTCGCCCTCACTCTCGCCCTCCTCGTCTTCGCTCTCTGCTTCGGCCTCGTCGTCCTCGTCGGGGGTGACGGTGACCTCCTCCTCGACCTCGTCGGTCTGGATCCACATCTCCAGGTCGA
>CAZQHW010000099.1:0-9885 GCA_964593395.1 uncultured Halobacteriales archaeon | reverse complement strand
CGAAATCCACGTGTACAACCGTTCTCGCGTGTGAATTTGCCATACTCTGTCTCAGCCTCCATTAGGCGAGGTCACAGGGGTACCTCACATGCATGATTTAAATATTTTCTGTAACCGTCAGACGAGCCGAAGGGCCACTCAGCGGGCGGTAGCGGGGCGCTCGCGGCCCGCCAGCGATCCAGTCTGTGCGACCCTTTACCACCCCTCCGAGACTATTCATCTGTGTTACGTATCCGATCAAAACGGCCGGAAGGGATTAACCGTCGATCCGCCTATGCTAGCCGATGACCCAGCCCCTCCGTCAGACGCTCGTCGGCTGCCTCGCGCTGGCGACCGTCGTCACCGTCGTCGCGGCCGGGCTGGTCGCCGTCCCGGCGGCGGCCGGTGCCGTCGACGCCGGGGCGAACGAGAGCGTCGCGGTGGTGGTCCTGTTCGAGGACGACGACGCCCGCGGCGACGCCGCCGTGCAGGCCGTCGGGGGGCAGGTGACCGGCGGCGAAGGTGTCGATGTCGCCCCTGTCCTGTTCGCGACGGTCCCCGAGGCTGCCCTGAACGAGTTGCGCTCTCGGCCTGGGGTCGCGAGCGTCGTCCGCGACCGCTCGATGGTCCAGACCGCCGGACCGACGCCGGAAGCGTCGACGGTGACTGCGGCAGCGGCGTCGTCGGCGGAGAGTCAGGCCGGTTCGCCCCCCGTGGCGTCGCTCGTCGAGATGGCCACGCTGCAGGAGTCCGGGTGGGGGTACGAGCGGATCGACGCCGGTGACGCGGCCGCCACCGTGGGGTCGAGCGCACAGTCCGGCGTGGACGTGGCCGTTCTCGACACCGGTGTCGACACGGACCACCCGCAACTGACCGGGGCGCTGGCCTGGGGCGCGAACACGGCCGGCGACGGCACGACCTACGGCCTCTCGACGGCCGAGGACCGGGACGGCCACGGCACCTTCGTGACGGGAATCGTCGCCGCCGAGGCCGACGGGACCACGCCCGTCGGCGTCTCGCCCGACGTGGACGTGTACGCGGTGAAGGTACTGAACGGGGACTCCGGTTCGCTCAGCGACCTCGTCGAGGGGATCGACGTGGCGATGAAGGGCCCCGACGGCGAACTGGGCACTGCCGACGACGCCGACGTGGTGTCGATGAGTCTCGGCAGTAGCGAGGGGACGAGCGCGCTGGAACAGGCCGTCCAGGACGCCAGCGACCGCGCGGTCGTCGTCGCGGCGGCCGGTAACTTCGGCGACGGAGACCCGAGCACCGACGAGGTGACCTACCCCGCACGGTACGGCGGGGCGATCGCCGTCGCGGCGACCGACCGGAACGACGACACGCCCACGTTCTCCAGCGAGGGGCCGGACGTGGAACTGTCGGCGCCCGGCGTCGACGTGACCTCGACACTGCGCGGCGGTGGGGCCGGCACGGGGTCGGGCACCTCCTTCGCGGCACCCTTTGTCTCGGGGACCGCCGCGCTGGTCGTCGCCGAGGACGGGTCGCTCTCACCGGGCGAGGTGCGCGACCGACTCCAGACGGCGACGGTCGACATCGAGACCGACGGTCGCGACCGGTTCTCCGGCTACGGGCTGATACAGGCCGACGCGGCCGTCGCGGGCGACGCCGTCGAGTCGAGCGTCGGCGTGACACTCGACGCACCTGCAAACGGCGCCGCCGTCTCCGGTACCGTCGATGTCGTCGCCGTCGTCGACGACCCCGACGCCGGTCGCCCGACGGTCGAGGTGTCGGTCGACGGCGGCCCCTGGCAGTCGATGAGCTACGATAGTGACGATCGTTACGTGTACGCGTGGGACACGACCAGCGTCGAGAACGGCGACCACGACCTCCGGGTGCGCGCCCGCGAGGACGGTGCCTCGGCGACGGACACCGCGACCGTGACCGTGGACAACGACGAGGCGCCCGCGGTGTCGGTCGTGGAGCCGACGGCTGGAGCGGTGATCGAGGGGACGGTCGAGGCGGTCGTCAGCGCCACCGACGACGAGACGCCGCCCGAGGAGTTGGCAGTCGAGGTGGCGTTCGCTGACGGCCAGTGGCAGACGGCGACGTACGACCCGGACAGGGGGTTCGTCGCCGAGATCGACGCCGACCGCTCGGCGGGGAACTACACGCTCCGGGCCAGGGTGACCGACGGGAGCGGACAGCAGACGGAGACGGCGCAGACGGTCACCGTCGACGGTGACGACCCGCCGGGGGTGACGATCGTCGAACCGACCGGGAACGACAGTGTCGCTGGACAGTTGGCCGTCGCCGCCGCCGTCACCGACGACCGCACGCCGCCGGCGGAAGTCACGGCGGAGTACCGTCTCGGCGACGGTCGCTGGCGGTCGCTCGAGTACGACCGTGCCAGGGGCCTGTACGTCGCGGAGCGCGGCCTCTACACGGCCGCGGACGGGAACGGCACCGTCTCGGTGCGGGCGGACGACGGGACCCTGAACGCGACCACGAACCGGACCGTGGCGGTGGACAACGCTGGCCTCGACTCGGAGAACCTCACCGTCACTGCCGGCGACACGACCGTCGAACCCGGGGGTAACGTCACTGTGGACGTGGCGGTGACGGGTGAACGACCGGCGGGGTCACTCCGAACGTACGTGGCCGGGGTTCCGGAGTCCTGGTCGGTCGTCGATGAGGGCAGTGCCGGTGCGATCTGGGTCGAGAGCGACGCCCTGTGGTACTGGTCACAGGGGGTCGACACCGACCAGACCCGGAACGCGACGGTCACGCTCGCCGTCCCCCCGAACGCGAGCGAGGGCGCCACCCTCACCGTGATCGCGGTGACCGGTGACGGCGAGGCCGAGGGCCAGCGAGCCGTCGTCTCGGTCGGGTCGGGTGACTCGGTCGTCGACGTGATCGCCGGCGACGACGGGATCCAGGCGACCGACGTGCTCAGCGCCATCGAGTACTACAACAGCGGCGAGCAGGTGCCCGGCACGGGCCAGACACTCACCGCGACCCAGGTGCTCGAGATGATCGAGCGGTACAACACGGGGCGCTGACGGGCGCCACCCCGACGCTGTCCGGTGGCGTGTGGTATAACCACGCAAACATTTATACCGGTGTAGCGGTTACTGATTGATATCGCCTGGTTCGGAGGCGAATGAGAAGTATCCGACCAAGTGTCTCAGCCTCCATCGTGGCCCAGACCGGCCACGAATTCTACACTTGCATCGTTCCGCTCACGGACTGATGCAGTTTACCATGCTTCAAGGCTATCATATATGCTTTGTGGAACGAGTAGCCACGGCGCTCCGGTCCCGACGCGGGATCGCGTCGCTCGCCACCACTGACGCCCGATCTCGGTCGGTGGCGGGCGACACCGACGTGTGACGGATGTTACACCAGGCGTCATCAGTCCGGCACGCTGTCGCAAATCTGGGCCGCGAGTTCCCGCGCAGTCACGAGTGCGAGCGGCGGCTACGCGGAGTCCGTCGACCCGCTCCCGGGGGTCGTGTCGGTCCTGTACACCCACCAGGCGACGCCGAGCGCGAGGAGAGCGCCGACCGGCAGGGGCTGTTCGCCCACCCTCGACAAGCCGGCGGTCACCCGCAAGTGGACGAGAGCGGCGAGTGCGAGCAGTCCCGCCGTCAGTCGGGGGTCACCGCGGTCGGACAGCGCCGCCAGCGCCGCGCTGCCGACCGCCAGGAGGTACAGTCCCGACCCGGCCGGCCACGCCTGCAGTCGCGGCGGCAGGCTCTCGAAGCCCGCGGTGTACACCGTGAGGTACGCGAACAGGTCGGTGAGGTGCCAGGGACTCGAGTTGACCAGCCCCCACAGAAACAGGAAGTCGACGTCCCCACCGCCGTACTGAACGACGGTCCAGGGAACGACCAGCAACAGGAGCACCGCCGCGAGCGAGCGCCGTCCGTCGGACACACTCGGCGTCTCGTCCTCCGCGTGTTCTCGTCCCCTCGGACCGACCGTCGAGGGCCGGGGGTCGGGCGCGTCGTCACCCTCACTCTGGGACTGGCCGTCGGGTGGGTCGGCGGCGGTCGGGGTCACCGCTTGAGGACGAGTTTGAGCACGTCCTCGTCGTGGAGCACGTGGTCGTCACCGACCTGCTGGCGCTCGTGTTCGGCGCTCGGTCCCGTGACGCGGGCGAACCGGAACCGCTTGCGGAACCGACCCCCGAGTTTCTTGCAGGCGTCCTCGACCGTCGCCCCACGCTGGATCACCAGTGGCTCCTCGCGGTCGATGCCACGACCGGGCTTGTCCATGTAGACGCGGATCAGGCCGAGTTCGTCCCAGAGTCGCTGCTTGAGCGCGTCGAGTCCCTTCTGTTCCTCGGCGCTGATGAACGTCACCTCGTCCGGGTCGAGATTGCGCTCCTCGAGGTTCTCGTGGACGGTGTCGAGATAGGAGGGGTCGATGAGGTCGGCCTTGTTGATCGCCACGATCGAGGGAATGTACTCGCGGTTGTCCATCACGCCGTCGACGAGACGGTCGACGTCGACCTGTTCCCCGACGGTCACGTCGGCGTTGACGTAGCCGTGCTCGCGGAGTACGCCCTTTATCGTCTCGTCGTCGAGGTCGAGGTCGACCGACGCGGTGATCTCGATGCCACCCTTTCCCTTCCGGGTGACGGAGACGCGGGGCGGCTCCTGGTCGAGGCGGACGTTGTTCGCTCGCAGTTCCTCACGCAGGCGGTCGTACTGCTGGATCTCGAACGGCGACAACAGGAACAACACGAGGTCCGCCGAGCGCACGACCGACAACACGGCCTTGCCACCGCCGCGACCGGACGCCGCGCCCTCGATGAGTCCCGGCACGTCGAGCAACTGGATGTTGGCGCCGTTGTACTGCAGCATCCCGGGGTTGACGTCGAGCGTGGTGAACTCGTATGACCCCGTCTCGCTCTCGGCGTTCGTCAGGGCGTTCAGGAGCGTGGACTTGCCGACACTCGGGAAGCCGACGAGAGCCACCGTGGCGTCGCCGTGCTTCTCGACGGCGTAGCCGCCGCCACCGCCGCTTGACTGCTGGCGGCGCTCGAACTCCTCCTTTTTTTCCGCGAGCTTGGCCTTCAGGCGACCGATGTGGGCCTCCGTCGACTTGTTGTAGGGGGTCGCACGGATCTCCTCGCGGATCTCCTCGATCTCCTCCTCGAGCCCCATTCGAACTGGAATCCGCCCGCCAGCCCCGAAAAGGCTTCCATTCGGGCGATCGAACGCCCCGGCGCGACGACCCAGGGTTGGAAGACCAACGGCGAGCCCCCTCGAGACGCCGCCCGGACCGTCGCGGCAGAAAGTTTCTACCGCGGAGAGCCCGACAAGCTTGCCGGCGTCACAAGGTTTGTAAAGATTAATACGTCGCCGAACCGCCCCTCTACGGGAATGGCGCCGGACCCGTCGCGGCTCCGTGACAGCACCCAGATCGTGCTCCCCTGCGAGGAAATCGACGACATCCGAGACCCGCTCACGAGCGAGTACACGGTCACGGTCGTAAGCGTCGGGAACGGCACCTGCAAGATCATCGGTTCGCCCGTCGAAATAAAGGGCGCGAGCGGCTTTCTCGCCCGCCACGGCGTCTCCGTGCCCTGACCGCGGCGCCTGATCTTCGTCGGGCACCCGCTCGTCAGGCGTACCGTTCCTCGACCAGCGACAGCACCTCCAGAAAGCCGTCGGCGGCGTTGCCGTCGACCACCCTGTCGGCGGCGGTACGGGCCACGTCGGCAGCATCGCCAACGGCGTAGGAGCGCCGGGTGACCTCGAAGGTGGGCACGTCGTTCTCGGAGTCACCCACCGCGACGAACGCCCCGGGGTCGCGACCGACGAGGGCTGCCGCCCGGCGCAGGCCCCGGCCCTTGTCCACCTCGGGCGAGACGACGTGGTAGGCGTAGCCCGTGTCGACGACGGTCATGTCGTGGTCGTCGGCGACCGACCGCAACAGCGCCTCGTCGCCGTCCATCGCGACGGCGATCTCGGTCTCGCGCCACCGGTTGATCGTGTCGGCGTCACCCCATCCAGTCTCGCCGCCGCGAGCCTCGAACTCCTGCAGCACCGCCCGCGCCGCCTCGGAGTCGCCCGCGAACTCCACCTGGTCGGCGGCGTACACCACGCCGCCGTTCTCCGCGACCACCCGCTCCTCGATGCCCGCGAAGTGACACAGCGCCACGGGGTAGGGAAACGCCTTCCCGGTGGCGACGACGACCGGCGCGGGCCACTCTCGCAGCGGGTCGAACACGCGGGGATCGATCCCGGCGGGCGTCGTGGCGTCGTGCGCACCCGGTCGGGTGAGCGTCCCGTCGATGTCGACGGCGAGCGGCGGCAGCGTCATGTCCGCACCTGCCGCGAGTCGCACTTTACTCCTGGCTTTCGGACCGCGTCGCCCGCGGGACACGGGCGGTCAGTACGACAGGTCGTCGGTGACGTGGTCGAAGAGAAAGAGCGCGACGGCGCCGACGACCGCGGCGGCGACGACCGGGGCGAGCGCCGCGCCCGTCAGGGGCACGCTCTCGGCCACCCGTTCGGCCGGCAGGCGAAGTCCGCCGATCAACAGGCCGACGAGCGCCGCCAGCGTCGTACGCCGGTGGTTCGCCAGCGCCCACCCGACGGCGTGGGACACCGAGAGCACGCCCGTCACGGCCCCCGCGCCGAACACCGTGACCCCGATCGTCGGGTCGACCAGCGCACCGAGGTCGCCGCCGACCGCCGTCCGGAGCCCCTCGAGAAAGCCCGTCACCAGGCCCAGAAAGCGCTCGTACTGGCCGAGCACCAGCAGCAGAAAGGACCCTGAGACACCCGGCAGCACCATCGCGGAGGCGGCGACCGCCGCCGCCCCGAACAGCACCACCAGGCTCTCCGAAGTCGTCCCCGCAGTGATCCCCGTGACCCCGACGACGAACACCGCGGCGACCGCCGCGATCACGGCCCGGCGGGCGTCGATGGCGACCGTCCGGAGCAGGACCACCGCCGAGGCACCGATCAGTCCGAAGAAGAAGCCGTACACGACACCCGGGCGCGTCTCCAGGAGCGTCTCGACCGCGCCGGCGACCGTCGCCACCGCGGTCAACACGCCCGCGACGAGCACGACGAGAAAGGGGGCGTCCACGCGGTCGAGCGTCTCGCGCAGTCCGGCCCGACCCGCCGGGCGGTGCAGTCGGGCGAGGTCACGGAGGTCCCGTGGGTCGAAGGCCGTCACCGCGGCGATCAGTCGGTCGTAGATGCCCGTCACCAGCGCGACGGTGCCACCGGACATCCCCGGGACGGTGTCCGCCGCCCCCATGAACAGCCCTTTCAGGTACACCCCGGCGAGGGTTCGCCGGTCACGCGGTTGGGCGGCCGCCACGGCCGGTCCCCGGTCGCCCGCGGTCGCCTCTGCGGGCGCCGACCCCGCATCGCGCGTGTCCACCGTCGGAGACGCCCCGCCTGCAGTCGTCGCGCCACCGTCGGTCGAGTGCGCATCGCCCGCCTGGTCGGTGTCCGACTCTGTCTGGGGGTCGTCGCTCATCGCGAATCAGCGCGGGTCCACGGCGACGGGGACGCCAGCGGCCTCACCGTCGGCCGCGAGTGCAGGGGCGGCCAGGGCCGGGACACTCTTTGAGGGAGAGGGCGGAGTGAGTGCGCCGCTCTCGTCGCCGCCGTCACCACTCTGCCCGTCGCCACCGTCGGTCTGGCTGCCGCCGTCGTCGCTCCCGCCGTCACCGCTCTGCCCGTCGCCCCCGGACTGGTTGCCGATGGGGTCCGAGACGGTGCCGGCGTCGATCGACGCGCCGTCGTACACGGCGGTCTCGGGCACGTCGACCTGGGACTGCGGGAGTTGTGGCGAGCGCACGCCGATCGAGTAGTTCCCGGCGGCGGTGACGCTCGCGTTCGTGCCGCCCTCGGCGGGGCCGACGGTGTTGTCGGTGGCGTACGGCACGGTCATCTCGAAGGAGCCGTCCTCGGCGGCCGTCGTCTGCTGGACGTAGGTGAACTGGCGACCGCTGCTCGTCTGCATGCGGACCGTGGCGAACACCGAGACGTTGCCGGCGTCCTCGACCTGGCCGGTCAGCGTCGCGCCGGGGACGCGCTCGAAGGTCTTCACCGAGGCCTCCAGCGAGGCGTCGTAGAACGCGCCGCCGCCGCTGGGAATGGCCTGGTTCTGCTGGTTGGCGAACTGCAGTTGCCGGCTGAGGTTGGCGCGGTCCTGGCTCCAGCCCTCGCCGATGCGGGACGACCCCCGAGGCGTGACCTGCCCGTTCGCCTGGACGATGCCACCGATAACCGAGTACTCGTCACTCTCGTGGACCAGCCGGTAGTTCGAGAGCCCGCGGGCGTCGTCGAGGTACAGCTTCGCGAGCATCGTCTCGCGGTAGCGGTCGGTCACCGTCGGCAGCGTCTCGTTCTGTCCGTTCACCGTGTACCGCTCGCTGCCGTAGTACAGACGCTGGTTGTTGTCCCCGGTCGGGTCGCGCTCCTGTGCCGCCAGTTGCTGGCGGTTGTCGAACGGCACCGACCACTGCGTCACCGCCGCGAACTTCCGGGCGGCGGTCTGGTCGTCGATCATCACGTAGCGGACGCCCTCGCCGTCGCCCTCGGAGGCGTTCGCCTGGATCTCCTCAGTGGGCATCTCGTCGAATCGGTTGGCGACACCGGACCCCGCCGGCAGCGCGTCGAGAATGGCGTTCGCCCGCTCCTCCGAACTCGCCTGGAGGAACGACGACGCCGAGCGAGCGTTCTGCTGGAACGGGTTAGCGTGTGGTGGGCGCTCGCCGAGGACGGTTATCCAGTGGCCGTAGTCCCACCACGACATCACGCCGTACGAGCCGTCCGGATAGTCGAAGTCATCTGTCCGCCCGAAGGTGCCGTAGTACGGGATCTCGTCGGCGTTCTCGGCGTCGCCGTAGTTACCGACTTCGGGCGTGTTCTCCTGCATCCAGTCACCCGGGCCGTCCCAGGCGGTCACCGACCCCGGACCGAATCGGTCGCCGGCGTCGACGACGAACGCTGGGTTGCCGGCGTTGGCCCCGCCACTCGCCGCCAGCGGCGGCACCAGTGGGGCGAACAGCAGCATGAACACCGCCAGAACGGTGAGAATCTGGTACGACTTGATATCGCCGATCCGACCGGAGAGCCTACCGAGGTCGGTCGCCTCCACCACGTACCCGAACACCCAGGCGGTCATCACGACGACCGACAGCACCAGGTAGTAGTTGAACCGCGTCTGTGTGAGCGCCATCAGCCACATGAACACGCTCCAGACGACGAGCAACACGTACTCCGCGCGGTACTCCGTGTAGGCGGTCCGGACCGTCATCCACCCGAGGCCAATCAGGCCGACGACGTAGGCGAGTCCGTACTGGGTGAACAGGAACCGGTTCAGCGCACCGATGTCGAGTCCGCCGGAGACTCCTGGTGCGGCTTGGGCCTCTGCGATGGTGAGCGTGGTGTCGCTCTGTCCGAAGCCGAACGCTCGGAGAGCATTACTTTGTAGTGTACTGAATAGGTCCGGCAGCACCAGCGCAATCACGACGACACCGGCGAGGAGAGACCCACCGACAGCGAGTGGGTACCCGAGATCGTCAACCTCACTGGCCTCCCAGAACCGGGCAGCAGCGGCCAGCAGCGTACACCAGACTGCGACGGACAGAGCGAGCGTCGGTTGCAGCAACGAGGGGTCAGAGGTGCTGAACGAGAACTCGGCGATGCGAGGCAGCGACAGCAAGAATGTCACGCTCATGCTCACGATCCCGACCTGTGCGACGTGCTCTGGGCTCCGGCCACGCTGGAAGTCTGCGACGAGTGCGACGCTGTAGAACACGCCGAGGATACCGACAAGAACGACGCCAGGCGGCCACACCCACAGGTACAGGAACACCGCGAACCCAGCGAGCGCGCTGTATCCAACTGGACGCCTGAGTCCCTGCCAGTCGCGGTCGAGCAGTTGTTCGTACACGGGCTTCTC
>CAZQHW010000098.1:0-9956 GCA_964593395.1 uncultured Halobacteriales archaeon | reverse complement strand
AGGTTGGCGAAGTGCTCGTAGCCGCCGTGGGGCAGGTTCAGCGCCACCATCCCGACGAGGTAGACGACCATCTGCGCCCGCAGCGGAACCGACAGCCCCGCGAGTCCGGCGGCGGCGAACCCCACCGTCAGAACGGCGAGCACCGCCCGCGACGCCGACAGTGACACGTGTGTCCGTTCGCCCAGTCCGAACCCGTTCTCGGTGACCCACGCGACGCTCATGGTCGGCGATCCTACCTGGGCGATCAAAAGCCCGGTCCGGATTCCCGCGGCGCGGGAACGGCACTTTAACGCCCCCGGCTTCCGGGCACGGCGTTGGTCGTGCTGGCCCGCCACGAGTGAGTGCTGGTCGGAACGGGAACGGTCCGGCCAGAATCTGTCGGGGCACTCTCTCCCCGTCACTCCGTTCCCACCTCCCGTCACACCCCTCTTTCGGGCGACGACAGGCTACCGGCCGAGAACCGGTATCACTCCCGTCTGTCGCTCGTCCTCGCGGACCGCCGCCGCGGTGTGCTCGCCGCTTATCAGACACATCGGCACGCCGATCCCGGGCGTGGTGTCGGCGCCGACGAGGTAGAAGCCGTCCGGACCGGCACGGTGGGCCGGCCGCAGCGGCCCGGTCTGTCCCAGCGTGTGTGCAAGGCCCAGCGCGGTGCCCTGTGGCCGGTCGTACCGGCGGGCGAACTCGGAGACGCAGGCGTCCTCCTCGACGACGATACGGTCACGCAGGTCGACGCCCGTGTCCTCGGCGAGGCTGTCGAGAACGGCGTCGCGGTACTGTTGGCGCGCCCGGGGGCCGTCGTCCAGTCCCGGCGCGATGGGGACCAGCACCACGACGGCGTGGCCGCCCTCGGGAGCGGCGCTGTCGTCGGTCCGCGAGGGGACACTCAGGTAGTACGCGGGGTCGGTGGGCCAGCGTGGCTCCTCGAAGATGGCGTCGAAGTGGTCGTCCCAGTCGGTCGGGAACACGAGCGAGTGGTGTGTGAGCGGGTCCACGCTCCCCTCGACGCCGAGGTACAGCATGAACGCCGAGGGCGCGAAGGTGGCGTCGTCCCACGACCCGCTCCGGACCCGGTCGCCGGGGGGGAGCAACTCGCGGTCGGCCGCCGCCGGCGGCGCGTTGCACACCACCACGTCGGCGTCGACCGGACCGGTGTCGGTCTCGACGGTGAACGCGCCACGCTCGCCACGGACCCGCTCGACCTCGGTGTCGGTGCGGAACTCGACGCCCAGTTCGCTCCCCAACTCCTGCAACGCCTGGACGACGCTGTACATCCCGCCCTCGGGGTGGGCGACGCCCAGGCCGTGGTCGGCCCACGACAGCATGCTGTACAGCGCCGGCGTGTTGTACGGCGACCCGCCGAGAAAGACGAGCGTGTACTCGAGCAACTGCCGGAGTTTCGGGTGCTCGACGTACCGCTTGACGTGGTCGTCCATCGTCCGCAACAGCGGTAACGCCCGCCCGGAGCGGACCACGTCGAGGTCGAGCATGTCCCGCAGGCGAGCGCGGTCCTCGTACACGAACCGCTCCATGCCGAGTTCGTACGCCTCGCGGGCGTTTTCGAGATACCGGTCGAGCGCCTCGCCGGCGCCGTTCTCGTAGGACTCGAACACCTCGCGGACGCCGTCGCGGTCGGCGGGCACGGTGACGCGGTCGCCGTCGGTCCAGAAGACGCGGTACTTCGGGTCCAGAAAGTCGAGGTCGTAGTAGTCACCGGGGTCGTGGCCGAACTGCCCGAAGAACCGCTCGAACACCTCCGGCTGGAGGTACCACGAGGGCCCGGTGTCGAAGGTGTAGCCGTCGCGCTCGATGCGGTTTGCGACGCCACCCAGGCGCTCGTGACGCTCGAGAACGGTCACGTCGGCGCCGTCGTCCGCGAGGTAGCAGGCCGTCGAGAGTCCGCCGATTCCGCCGCCGACGACGGCAACGGACCGGCCCGACAGCGCAGCCATCAGTCCGACCGGGCGCCGACTCGCCGGTCGGCGGCCCCCGGGAGTGACTCGCGTGCGACCGGGTCGACGGTCACCTCGCCGTCGCCCAGGCCGACGGACAGGCCGTCGACGGTGCGGCGGTAGCGGCTCACCCGGCAGCCGTCCGAGCGCACCTCGAGTCGCTCCTCGCAGAGGTCGGCGGCGGTCAGTCGCTCCAGTTTCCGGTACACCGTCGACAGCCCCAGGTCGCGGTCGGCGGCGACCTCCTGGGCGGTCCGTGGCTCGTCGAGCGCCGCGAGCACCGTCAGGGCCGTGTCGTCGGCCAGCACCGCGAGCGCGTCGGTGTCGACGCCCGTCTTCGCTCCGTCTCCCTCGGCACGAACCCCACCGGCGTCGCGGTGCTCTCTCGACATCGTCATACGACGACACTCCGCCCCCGACGGCGTTCACGGGCCGCCCTCGATACTGCGGGTGTTCAAGTGCGACCGGTCGCGACCGGCACCGACGCCTCGTGGACGACCGCCCCGTTCCGCAGCGCCACCGCCCGCACGCTCTCGGGGTCACCGTCGGCGCCGAGCGCCCACGCGCCGGTCACCTCGCCGCGCTCGCCGGGGGCGATCCGGCCGGTCCCCGAGACGCTCTCGACGGTCGTACCGTCGGCCAGGCGCAGCGCCGCCAGGCGGAGTTCGACCGGGTCGTCGGTGGTGTTCTCGACCGCGACCCGGAGCACGTACGTCCGGTCGGCGCCGTCGCCGCGGACCGTCGTGGTCACGACCGTCTCGGTCACCGCCGTCGACGGCAGCAACTCGTCGCCGGCGCCGACACCCGTGCCGTCACCGTCACCGTCTCCGCCGAGCAGCCGCTCGACGAACAGGCGACCGAAGGTGACCCCCTCGACGACGACGGGCACGCCGAACGCGAGCACGGCGACCCACCGGACCAGTCGACGCCGCGAGAGACCCCCGTCCCCGGCTCCGTCGTCCTCGGCAGTGCCGGCGACGTCGGTGGCGGTCGCCCCCTCGCTCCCGGGGGCAGTCGCCGTGTCGGCGTCGGCCCCGTCGCTGGTGCCCGTGCCGGCGTCGGCGTCGGGCGCGTCGTCGTCACGGGAGGGCTGGGCCCGCGAGCGGTCGTCGTTCATCTCACTGTGGGAACGGTGGGCTGCCGGGGGCGAGCAGTCCGTCGGCGGCCATGTCGTACAGCGGGATACCGTACGCCAGGGCGACCAGGACGACCGCGACGGCCAGCCACAGTTTGAGGTTGTCGAGCACCGCCGGCGACCCCTCCGGTCCGGACATCGGCTCGGGAATGTCGCCGTTGACCGCGAGACGACTGTTGCGGACGCCGACGAGCCAGGTGGCCAGCATCACCGCCAGAAACATCACGGCGGCGACAAACAGGAGCGTCCCTCCGATGGCGATCTGCAGGCGCATCTCGCCGACACCGCCGGCGACGGCGTCGAAACTGACCTGGTCGTACTGTGGTTCGGCAGTCCGCCGGGGGACCCCCGCGAGGCCGGCGCGGTGCATCGCGTTCGACATCAACACCATGCCGACGAACCAGACGAACGGCTGGAGGGCGGCGACGGTCCGCAACTGCAGGCGCCGGCCGGTCACCTGCGGGACGAGCCAGTACGCGACCGCCATCATCGTCAGCGCGAAGGCGGTGCCGACGGTGAGGTGGAAGTGCCCCGGCACCCACAGCGTGTTGTGGATGAGGTAGTTGACGTTCATGCCGGCGTTTATCATGCCGCTGAACCCGCCGGCGGCGAACATGATGCCGGCCAGCGCGACACCGGAGAAGGCGGGGCGGTCCCACGGCAGGGCACGGAGCCACCCGAGGTACCCCTCGCCGCCGCGCTGGCGGGCGCCGTGTTCGATGCTGGCGACCACGGTGAACAGGGTCAGAAGCGACGGTAACAACAAGAAAAAGGTGTTCGTCATCGCGACGGACTTGAAGCCGGCGGAGATGCCGGGGTCGGTGTACTGGCGGCGGAAGCCAACCGGCGTCGACAACACCAGAAACAGCACGAACACCAGCCGCGCCAGCGGGTCGCTGAACAGGCGTCCGCCGGACAGTTTCGGCAACACCGTGTACCACACGAGGTACGCCGGCAACAGCCAGAAGTACACAACCGGGTGGCCGAAGTACCAGAACAGGCTCCGGGTCAACAGCGGGTCCACCGCCGGGATGATCCCGAGCGACCACGGCAACAGAAACAGCAACACCGAGACCGCGAGCCCGGTCGTACAGAGGTACCACAGTAGCATCGTCGTCAGCACCATGAACGACTGCAGCGGGATCCGCTCGTCGGGGTTGTCGTGGCGCCACTCACGAAACTGGAGGAACCAGTCGGCGCCGGCGAGCCAGGAGCCGACGAGCAACAGCGCCGCCCCGATATAAAACAGCGGGTGCGCCGACAGCGGCGCGTAGAAGGTGAACAGCACGTCCGCGCTCGCGGGGATCCAGTCGACAAAGCCCGCGAGGATCACCCCGCCGGCGGTGAGCGAGCCGACCTGCATGGTGCCCAGCCACACGCGGGTCAGCCGGGGGTTCGGCGACGCCCGCCCGAGACTGCGGGTGTTCGCCCAGTGGAACAGCCCGGCGATGCTGAACGTGGTGAACACGAGCACCAGCAACACGCCGTGGGCGGTGAGGACGGTGTAGTACTCCGAGGAGGGGATGAAGCGGTAGACACCGGTGCGGTGCAGCGCCTGTATTAGCCCGAACAGCGCCCCGACGGCGAACGCAGAGAACGCCACGGTGAAACAGGCCCGGACGGTGCGGGCCGCCCGCGGGTAGCGATCGACAAAGGCGGGACGCTCGCGCTCGCCGGGCCCGGTCGCCGTCTCTTCGGTCTCCTCGGTCGTCTCGCCTGGGTGACCGGTCGCCATCAGGCGTCACCCCCGTCGGCCGTGCCATCGAACTGCGACCGCGGCACCACCTCGACCGTGCCGGCCATCGTGTGGTGACCGGTGCCGCAGTACTCGTGACAGACGAGACCGTACTCGCCGGTCTCGTCGAAGGTGACGGTGAACTGGGCGACCTGGCCGGGGATCACCATCGAGTTGACGTTCGTCCCGGCGAGGTTGAACCCGTGTATCACGTCCGCCGAGGTGACGTGGAAGGTGACCGCCGTGCCGGCGGGCACACGGACCGGGTCGTTCGAGCCGGGTTGAAAGGCGTACTGCCGGGCGACGACGTAGACGTCCACCCCGTTCTCGGCGTCGTACACGCCGGGTGAACGGAAGTTCCCGGTCTGCTCGAACTCGCCGCTGGCGACGGCACCGGCGTCTACCGTCCCGCCGTCGTCCGTGACCATCCCGACGCCGGGGCCGGCCGCACCGTAGACGATGGTCGCGATGAACCCGACGATCAACACGAGCGAGACGCCGAACCAGAGTTTCTCGAACCTGTGTACGTGCATCGTGTGTCACCTCGCGATTGTCGGTCCGCCGAGGAACTCGACGAAGTACATGAACACCCACAACAGGGCGATCAGTGCCAGGTAGCCAAGCACCAGCGCGAGCGTCCCCCAGGGGTCGTAGTCGTCGCCGACCTCGACGGCCGGTTCCTCGGCCGGCGCCTCGACCGGTCGCTCACCGGCGACGGCCGCCTCCCGTCGCACGTGGCCGCGGTAGTCGGCGTACACCTCCGTGCCGGCCACCATCGCCACCACCAGTCCGAGGGCGCCCATCGTCAGCAGCATCATCACCTCGCCGGCGGTGTTCGGGAGCAGCCGCGAGACAACGCCCGGCCCACCGGTCGCGTCGTCCGCGGCGCCACCGGACCGGTCGCCGACGTCGCCGACGACGACCGCGCCCTTCATCCCGAGTTGGCGGTGGGGCGTGCAGTAGTACCGGTAGACACCCTCGGTCTCGAAGGTGTGGTCGTACGTGTGACCCTCGGTGGAGACGAGTTCGGACTCGAAGTCGGCGTCCTCGGCGACGACGTTGTGCGAGCCACCGCGACCGGTCCACTCCCAGCGGACGGTCGCCCCCGGCGACACGCGGACCGCCGCCGGGCCGTAGCCGTACGGGCCGTCGCCGTTCTGGACGCCCACCTCGACGGACACCGTCTCCGCCTCGCGGCGGTCGACGGTGCCACCGTAGTTCGCGACGTCGTCGAACCAGCCCTCGTAGTCCGGTTCGGGCACGTCGGCGGTGAGCGAGCCGACGACGACCGCCCCCTTCATCCCGAGTTGGCGGTGGGGCACGCAGTAGTACCGGTGGACACCCTCAGTTTCGAAGGTGTAGTCGTACGTGTGACCCTCGGTGGAGACGAGTTCGGACTCGAAGTCGGCGTCGCCCTCGGGGACGACGTTGTGCGAGCCGCCCCGGCCGGTCCACACCCACTCGACTGTGGTGCCGGGTGAGATCTGGACCGCCGCCGGGCCGAAGCCGTACGGCCCGTCGCCGTTGTCGACGCCGACCTCCACCGTCACCCGGTCCTCGTCGCGACGGTCGACGACGCCGTCGTAGTTTGCGACGTCGTCGAACCAGCCGTCGAACTCGGGCTGTGCGGCGGCTGTCGGGACCGTCGTGCCGGCGGCGGTCGCCGTCGCCACCGCCGCGCCGCCCCGGAGCACGCCCCTACGGGTCACGCCGGTCGTGCCGCGGTCGGACCCAGACATCCCCTCGGTATCGGGGAGTCTCGGTAGTAAACTGCGGAGCCGGTTCCCAAAGGATGGGAACGCTCGCGAGAGTCTATGTGTGCTGGCGACCACGGTCCGACGATGATCGACCCGCGTACCTCCACGCTCGTGGCGCTGCTCGCGCTCGTCCCGGTGGGGCTGTACACCGTCGGGGTGATCGACGACGCCGTCGCCGCCGTCGCGTCGACACTGTGTGTGCTCGTGATCGCCGGGTCACTGCTCGCCGTGTTCGGCGCCGAGACGGAGACTGACGGCCACGAGCCACGCGACGGCGACCTCACCTGACCATGCTCGGGGCCGGCGTCGAACTGGGAGCGTTCCTGCTCGTCGGGTTGCTCGGCGGCGCACACTGCCTGGGGATGTGCGGGCCGCTCGCGACCACCTACGCCGAGCGGGCGAGCCGCTCGGACCGGCTCACCCTGTTCGACGTCCGCCAGCAGGGGCTGTACACCGCCGGTCGCGTCGGGGCCTACACCGTCGTCGGCGCCGTACTCGGGGGCCTGGGCGCCGTCGTCACCGCCGGCGGCGCGGCGGTCGCCGCCGCCGACCCCGTCCGTGGTGTCGTCGGCGTCGTCGCCGGCGTCGCCGTGCTCGCGCTGGGGTGGGGGTACCTCCGCGGTGGACCCGGCGGGCACGCGATACCTGACGGCGGGGCGGTGTCGCGTGTGAGCGCCGCCGTCGGCCGACGGGCCGACGCCTGGGCGGGCGACTCGCGGATCGCCGTTCTCGGGGCAGCCCACGCGCTGTTGCCGTGTCCGCTGCTGTACCCGGCGTACCTGTACGCCGTCGCCCGCGGGTCGCCGGTCGCCGGTGCGCTGGCACTCGGTGCGCTCGGGGTCGGCACCGCGCCGGCGATGGTAGGCTACGCGACGGCCGTGTTGCGGGTGCCCGTCGAGCACCGCGTCCGGCTACACCGCGCGCTCGGCGCCGCCTTTCTCGTGCTCGGGCTGGTGCCGCTGTTGCACGGCCTCTCGCTGCTGGGGGCGCCGGTCCCGGCGGTGCCGCTGCCGACCTACGGGGAGGTGCCGGCGCCGTGACCTGCACGCTGTGTGACCTGCCGACGCCGGACCCGCCGGTGACCGACGAGGACGTCGCCGGCGCGTACTGCTGTCGGGGCTGTCTGGAGGTTGCCCGCACGATCGAGGCGCCGGCGACGACCGACCCCGAGCGGGCGCGGGCGACGGTCGGGGCGGACGGGGCGTGGGACGACGGTGACGGCGAGACGGCCCACCTGCAGGTCAGGGGGATGCACTGTGGCAGTTGTGAGGTCTTTCTGGAGCGCCGGGCGACCGACCGCGAGGGGGTGCTGGCGGCCGAGGCGAGTTACCCCGCCGACGCGATGCGGGTGCGGTACGACCCCGGCGTGACCGAACCGGGAGCCGTGGCCGAGGCGGTCACGGGCGTCGGCTACCGGGCGGCACCCGCAGACACGGACGCGGACCTGGAGGACGACGGGGTCGTCGGGCGGCTGCTCGTCGGCGGCCTGTTCGGCATGATGGTGATGGCGTGGTACGTTCTCTTTCTGTACCCGACGTACTTCGGGTTGCCCTCGGAGACGCTGTTGTTCGACGTGCGCGGCGACGCGGGGCTGTTTCTCCTGGCGAACGTCTGGGCGCTGTCGACGGTCGTGCTCGTCTACACCGGGGCGCCGCTGCTGCGGGGCGCCTACGTCGCCGTCCGCACCCGGCAGCCGAACATGGACCTGCTGGTGTCGATCGCGGCGGTGACGGCGTACCTCTACAGCACGACGGCGATGGCGGTCGGGCACGTGGAGGTGTACTTCGACGTGACCGTCGTCGTCGTGCTGGCGGTGACACTCGGCGGCTACTACGAGCGCCGTGGCAAGCGCGAGGCGCTGGGACGGCTGACCGACCTCACTCGTGAGCGGGTCACCGAGGCGCGCCGGCAGACGCCGGGCGGCACAGAGCGTGTCCCCGTCGACGCGGTCGATGGCGGGGACCGCCTGGTGGTGCGGGCCGGCGAGCGCGTCCCGGTCGACGGCACGGTCCGCGAGGGGGCGGCGGCGGTCGACGAGTCGCTGGTGACGGGCGAGTCGCTGCCGGTGCGCCGGGAGCCCGGCGACACCGTCCGTGGCGGCACGCTCGTCACCGACGGGCGCCTGGTCGTCGTGGCGGCGCCGTCCGGCGAGCGCACGCTCGACCACGTCGTCTCGCTGCTGTGGGACGCCCGCGCCGAGAGCGCCCCCCAGCGGCTGGCCGACGCGCTTGCGACGCTGTTCGTGCCCGTCGTCCTCGCGCTCGGCACGGGGGCGTTCGTCGTCCACCTGGCGCTGGGTGCCTCGCCGACGACGGCGCTGCTGACCGGACTGGCCGTGCTGGTCGTCTCCTGTCCCTGCGCGCTCGGGCTGGCGACGCCGCTGGCGATGGCGGCGGGGCTGCGGGCGTTGCTCGCCGACGGCGTGGTTCTCACCGACGGGAGCGCCGTCGAGACCGCCGGCGACGTGGACGTCGTCGCCCTGGACAAGACGGGCACCCTCACCACGGGCGAGATGACCGTCGTCGACGTCGCGACCGACGGGGTGAGCGAGGCGACACTACTGGGCCGGGCGGCGGCCGTCGAGGCACGCTCGGACCATCCAGTCGCGGACGCCGTCGTCGGTCGCTGGGAGCGTACAGGGGGGGACGAGTCCGACGCTCTCGGCCCGGACGCGACGGTGAACGACGCCGAGGTGCATCCGGGTGTCGGCGTGAGCGGGCGGGTCGGCGCCGACGGGCCGCGGGTGGCCGTCGGCGGCGCCGGACTGTTCGCGGACGCCAGCGTGTCCGAGTCGCTGCACGAGCGGTACGAGCGGGCGACCGCCGAGGGTGCGCTGCCGGCGTACGTCGGCTGGAGCGGCGCGGTCAGGGGCGTGCTGGTCGCCCGCGACGAACCCCGCGAGGGGTGGCGGTCGGCGGTCGCCGCGCTCGGGGCGGACCGGCGCGTGGTGGTGCTGTCCGGCGACGAGGGACCGGCAGTCGAGCGGTTCGCCGACGCCCCGGGAGTCGACGAGGTCCACGGCGGCCTGCCGCCGGACGCGAAGACCGCCGTCGTAGAGCGACTGGGCGGGGACCACACCGTCGCGATGGTCGGCGACGGGAGCAACGACGCGCCGGCGCTTGCGGCGGCCGACCTCGGTGTCGGGGTCGCGACGGGGACGGAACTCGCGGCCGACGCCGCCGACGCCGTTCTCGTCGGCGACGACCTCGGGAGCGTCGACCGCGCGCTGTCCACCCTCGCTCGCACCCGGCGGCGGGTCCGGGAGAACCTCGGGTGGGCGCTGTGTTACAACGCGGTGGCGGTCCCGGCGGCGGTCGCCGGAGTCATCAGCCCGCTGCTGGCCGCGGTCGCGATGGCCGCCTCCAGCCTGCTCGTCG
>CAZQHW010000097.1:0-9983 GCA_964593395.1 uncultured Halobacteriales archaeon | reverse complement strand
CGCCTCGCTGCTCCCGAGCCACTGGCGAGGAAGTCGAGCGATGCCCGCGACCGGGCGGGGAGGTGTGGGGATCACTCGCTGAGCCTGGCGGCCTGCGAAAATCGGAGATTTTCGGGCAACCGGAACGGCTCCGCCGTTCCGGCGGAATCGAAGGGCGAGGCGTGGTCGGCGGTCTCTCACGACGCAAGCACCGCAATGAGCGCAGCGAGTGAGGAGCGCAGCGAGTGAGAGCCGTCGAGCACGTCGAGGGCTTCGCAGGACTCCACGAGGAGACCGAGAGCATTTGAATCGGAGAGCGCGCCGAGGGCTTCGTAGTTCGCCCAGTCAGGATCGAGAGCACCTGAGGAGAGCGCGCCGAGGGCTTCGGAGGACCATTCGGAAGGATCGACAGCACCACACGCAGCGACCACCAGAGACCCACGACCGAGACCCCGCAGTACTTAACCGACCACGCGCCCCAGACAGTCTATGGACGACGACACACCCGAGGACCACGAGTTCTCCGAGGGGCAGGGGTTCGACGACCCGTACGAGGGGTTCGACATCGACCCGCCCGAACTGGACGTCGACCCCGACCGGGTCGACCCGGTCGACTCCCGGGTGGTGACCGACCTGCTCGACGAGGGCCAGGTTCCCGCCGACCAGGTGGACGCCGAGAAACTGGTCGACGTCGGCATCTCGTACACCCGCATCAACCGTTACGAGCAGGCCACCGAGGCTCTGGAGCGGGCGGCGCGGTACGCCGACGACGAGGGAATCGAGCAGGAGGCGTGGGTGAACAAGGGCGCGGCCCACGCCGAACTGGAGGAGTACGACGCCGCGGTCGGCGCCTACCGCGAGGCTCTGGACATCGACGACGACAGCGAACACGCCGCCACCGCCCACACGAACCTCGCCTTTGCGCTGTGGGAGTCGGGGCGCTCGGAGCAGGCACTCGAACACGCAGAGCGCGCCGTCGAGGTGGACGAGCGCTTCGGCGAGGCGTGGTACAACCGTGGGTTCTTTTTGCTCGAACGGGGGCTGGCGGAGGACGCCGTCGACGCCTTCGACAACGCAATCCGCCTGGGGATGCGCACGGCGACGGTGTTCGAGGAGAAAGCCCGCGCTCTGGAGGAGGCAGGCGAGTACGACGAGGCCGAGGAGGTCGCCGAGCGCGCACAGGAGATGCGCGAACGTGCCGAGCAGGAACTCGTCGACGAACACGGCCACGACGGCGGGTAGCGCGATGACCGACCCCGAGACGAACGGCACCGACTCGAACACTCCGGACCCGAGCGACCTCCGGGCGTTCGAGACGAACGGCACCGACGCCAAAGAGACGGGGCCGGACGCGACGCTGTTGGTGCGTGAGCGGTCGACGCCCGAGGGGTTGCTGGTGTCGGTGTGTGACGAACCGCTGTTGGGTGACTCGCTTTCGACGGCCGACGGCGAGGTGTCGATCGAGGTGAGCGAGGAGTTCTACGGCGGTGACCCCCGGGACCGTGACGCGGCGGCGGCGACGCTGGCCCGGGCGCAGGTCGCCAACCTCGTCGGCGACCACGCCGTCTCGCTTGCCGTCGAGGTGGGGTTGGTCGACCCCGTGAACGTCCTCGACCTTGACGGCACGCCACACGCTCAGTTCATGCGGTTGTAGCCCGTCCCGCCCCCGACACGTCATGGGGCCGACCGAAGAGGTATTGAGGCTCGGGGCCCCTACTGAACGTAATGGGAACGCAGGACGCCGAACTACTCGACGTCGAGCGAATACGCGAGGACTTCCCGATACTCAACCGGGAAGTGAACGGTCGCGATCTGGTGTACCTGGACAACGCCGCAACGAGTCAGACGCCCGAACCGGTCGTCGAGACGATCGCCGACTACTACCGGCGGTACAACTCGAACGTCCACCGCGGACTCCACCAGTTGAGCCAGGAGGCCTCGATCGCCTACGAGGACGCCCACGACCGCGTCGCCGAGTTCATCGGCGCCGACGGCCGCGAGGAGGTCGTGTTCACGAAGAACACCACCGAGTCGATGAACACCGTCGCCTACGCGTGGGGCCTGAACGAACTCGGCGAGGGCGACGAGATCGTCCTGAGCGAGATGGAACACCACGCCGCGCTGGTCACCTGGCAGCAGATCGCCAAACGCACCGGCGCCACCTGCCGGTACGTCGGGATCGACGACGAGGGCACCCTGGACATGGACCACGCTCGCGAGTTGATCGGTCCCGACACGGCGATGGTGTCGGTGCTGCACGTCTCGAACACGCTCGGGACGGTGAACCCCGTCGCCGACCTCGCGGACATGGCCCACGAGCAGGACGCCTACATCTTCGTCGACGGCGCCCAGGGCGCCCCGAACCGCCCGGTCGACATGGACGAGATCGACGCCGACTTTTATGCCTTCTCCGGGCACAAGATGTGCGGTCCGACGGGGATCGGCGTCCTGTACGGCAAGCGCCACCTGCTAGAGGAGATGGACCCCTACCTGTACGGTGGGATGATGATCCGAAAGGTCACCTTCGAGGACTCCACCTGGAACGAACTGCCCTGGAAGTTCGAGGCGGGCACGCCGGTCATCGCCCAGGGTATCGCCCTCGACGCGGCGATCGACTACGTCGAGGACGTCGGCATGGAGCAGATCCAGCGCCACGAGGAACGACTCGCGGCCTACGCCCACAACCGCCTCACCGAGTACGACGACGTCGAGGTGTACGGCCCGCCCGCCGACGAGCGCGTCGGGTTGGTGTCGTTCAACGTCGACGGCGTCCACGCCCACGACCTCTCGGAGATACTGAACGAGTTCGGCGTCGCCGTCCGCGCCGGCGACCACTGCACCCAACCGCTGCACGACGTACTCGGCGCCCCCGCCTCCACGCGAGCCTCGTTCTACCTCTACAACACCCGCGAGGAGGTCGACGCGCTCGTCGACGCCGTCGACGAGGCGCGCAAACTGTTCGCCTGACCCTGTTTTCACCCTCGGGCGGCCACAGGCCACCGCTCCACACGAGACGCACATAAGACGGGCCGCCCGTGAGGCGACGGGTCGCGGCCGGTGACCCGCGCACCTGCGGTGACGGTGTCCACACGGTGGGACGCGTCCCCGGTTGGCCCCTCTTTCTCTCGCCCACCCATCTGGCCGCCCCGAGACACCGGAGCGTGCGGTGCCCGCTACTCCGCGTCACCCGGCCCGACGCCGTCGCCCGTTTCTGTCTTGATATATAGACTATATATTATCCGTTACATTGATGTGTTCTTGGCCCGTACGTAGAACGTTAACGATGTCACTGGGTGACTACGACCAGGAGGAACACGAGCGGCGCGAAAAGAAAAACAGCGAGGTGGATGCCGCCTTTGACGACGAGCGGACCGAGTACGAGGGCGAGGTGAAGTCGACGGACGAGTCCACGGAGGACCTGTTGGACCAGTTCGAGCAACTCAACTCGGAGTGAGTTCGTCCTCTGCGGGCGGGGTGCGCAACTGCAGGGTGGCAATCGAGGCGGCCGAGACGCCGACCACCGCCAGCACGTGGCCGGTCACCACCACTGCCAACACCGGCCGGTCGATCACGAACGGGATCAGGAGCGTCTGGACCAGCCCGAACCCGAGGTTGATCGCGTCGGCCCGCTGGAACCGCCGGGCGGTTTCGGCGTCGAAGGTGAACCGATAGGAGCGCCACAGCGCGACGACACAGGCCCACCACCCGGTCCCGATCCGGTAGACGACGTCCCACAGCACCAGCAGTGTAAAGTACACCACCGGCGTCGGCTGGTCGGCGGCGGGCCCGAACAGTGTCTCCACGAGGGGCTCGCCGCCCTGCTGTGGGTCGAACACGAACAGGTGGGTGATCAGGGCGACGAAAGCGAGCACCCCGAGGACCACCTCGACGCTCGAGCCAAACAGCAGGCGGCGGTACTCCTCCGGCGCCGGGATCGAGCGCAGGCGGTCGCCCAGTTCGAGCATCACGGCGCTGCCGACCCCGGCGACGGTGACGGCGACAGTACCGGCGACCAGCGACGCCGACGGCAGGTCGTACAGAAACCACAGCGCGATCAGGAGAACCTCGAAGCCGAGTACCTGGACGGCGATGGCCACCGGCCTGGGTACTTCAACGCCCGGCAGGGCGCCGACGATGCTCTCGTACACCCACGTTTCCCCGTACTCCGTCGACGTCGCCTGATGGCCGTAGTCCTTCATAGTCGAGCCGTCGCCGTCTCGTGCCTGTCAGGACGCCGGGCACACTTCAGTCGCCGGATCTCGTCTCGTCCGTCGCTTCGTCACTCCGTCGCCCGCCGTCTGTGGCCGCCTCCGTGTCCGTCTCGGTGTCCAGGTCAGCGTCCTGTCCTGGACCGGCGCCCCCGCCCGGCCCGACCGCGACGGCGTCGGGCCCGAGCGCCCGCCGGACGGTCTCGTCGAACGGCGTCAACTCGACGTCGACGTGGTCGCGGATGCTGTCGTCGGTGACGACGACGGGGTTGCGTAGTCCGTGGATCAGTGGGTGCGTGATGCTGCGGGGCATGTCGGTGACGAGGTCCAGCCAGTACGCCGACAGCTTCGGGGACAGCACCGGCACCGGCACGACGAACAGCGTCTGGCCCAGGGCGGCGGCGGTCCGTCGGAGCACCGCCTGGTAGGTGAGCACGTCCGGCCCGCCGATCTCGTAGGTGCCGCCGGCGGTCCCGGGGGCGTCGAGCACGCCGACGAGATACTCGATGGTGTCGTCGATGCCGATCGGCTGGCAGTCAGTACGCACCCAACTCGGCGTGACCATCACCGGCAGGCGGGTGACCAACTGGCGGATCAGTTCGAAACTCGCGCTCTCGTTGCCGACGATGATCGCCGCTCGCAGGACGGTGAGGTCGTACTCGCCCTCGGCGAGAACGTGTTCGACCTCGCGGCGAGAGCGCAGGTGTTTCGAGAGGTCGTCGTTGTCGTCCCCGAGTCCGCTGAGGTAGACGACGCGGTCGACGCCGGCGGCGGTGGCCGTCTGGGCGAAGTTGTGTGCCGCGCGGCGGTCCCGCTCGACGAAGTCGCCCTCGCCGCTGCCGTCGTCCATCGAGTGTACCAGGTAGTAGGCGGCGTCGACGCCCGCCAGGGCGTCGTCGAAGTCGCCGGGGTCCAGGAGGTCGCCCTCGGCGACGGTGACCCCGGGCGGAGCGTCGTACCCCGCGGCGTCACGCGTGAGCACGACCACCTCGTGGTCGCGCTCTATCAGTGCCGGGAGGAGTCGTCCCCCGACGAACCCGGTCGCCCCGGTGACCAGCACTCGCATACCCACTGTTGGGTCCCGAGCGTCTTAACTCCGCCCCCACGTCCCGCCCCCGGCACGCGGCGGTGCCCCGACCTCGTCTCCTTCGTCGCTGGTGCCGGAGTCGGGGTCGGGGTCCCGCCTGCCGACGAGACGGCGGGATCAGACCCTTGTGGACGGCGCCGCTACCGTGGGTATGGCTTCGGACCCCTGCGACGGTTGCGGCCGGTCGGTCTCGATCGCCGGCGGCGTGGCGAACCTCTGGTCGACCGGCGGGGACCGTACGGAGGGCGTCACGCTAGAGTTGACCGACGACACCGAGCATTTTCTCTGCTACGACTGCATCGAACGCCTCCCCGACGACCACGCCCCCACCGCCGAGGACGTGGCCGCGTTGCCCGACGCCGACTAGATGACGGAGACGGCGTAGGCGAGTGAGGAGCCGATCATCAGTACCGTCAGGATAACCGCGATCCACTGCTGACGGTCGAGACCCGTGTCCATGGTCGACCCTACTGGGCCTGCGAGTATAAGTGCTCCCGACGACCGGCGGAATCCCAAGGTTGAATCTCACCGCCACGCAACCGGGAACCAGGGCACGTAGCTCAGCCCGGAGAGAGCGTCGGACTTCTAATCCGACGGTCGTGGGTTCGAATCCCACCGTGCCCGTCCAGCGACCATCGGGAGCGACCCGGCACGCACGGGATTCGAACGAGAGAACCGCGAGCGACGGTGAGCGGTCGCGTGGTTCGAATCCCACCGTGCCAGTTGTCCGGAACGGGCAGTGAACAGGGGGCGGAGTCTCCCGCCGGTCAGTCGCCGAAGCCGGGCCAGGAGCCGTCCCCGTTGAACCGGCTGATTACCTCCAGCACGTCTCTGACGGTGACGTTGCTGTCGTCGCTGTTGTAGTTCGAGATGGTCTCGAGCACCTCCTCGGACTGTATCTGGCCGTCGCCGTCGTCGAACTGGCTGGCCAGCAGCGGGCCACTCTGCACCCGCGAGGTGGTGGGGATCGCGGGGTCGTCGCCGACGTTGTTCTCCGGGTCGGTGACCTGCACGTCGTTCAGCCGCAGGTCGGTGTCCAGTCCCGCGGCGAGGTCGTTGAGGTTGTCGCGGGCGGTCTCGGGCGCGGCGGCCGTTCCGAGAAGAACGACGGCGCCGCCGGTGTCGCGGAACGAGCGCACGGCGTCGCGCTCGGCGTCGCTAAAGGCCGAGACGGGCGTGGTGACGACCAGCGCCTTCGCCTCGGAGAGACGGTCGCGGGTGACGTCGTTTATCTGCTCGAAGTTCGTGCCGCGGCCCTCCAGGTGGCGCTGGTAGTAGGCGGCGTCCTCGTTCGACAGCGCGTAGTCGGCGCCGAACTGGCCGTGACCGCCGTCGATGTACACCGGGCCGTCCTCGTCGGTGAGGTAGTCGATCACCGCCGACAGGAACGCGAAGTTCGCGTACCCGCTCGTGTCGACGTCGAAGCCCTCCAACTGCTCGTACCCCTCGTCGATGATCAGCGCGCCGCTCAGGGCGGTGGCGTTGTCCTCGTCGACGCCAAACAGCGGCGCCCCGCCGCCGTAGAACAGTCCGTCACCGTCCTCTTGGGCGGTCGACTCGGCGCGAACGGCGGTGACGTCGCCCGTCGCCCGGCCGTCTGCCAGTCTGACACTCGCCGCCTCGGGAAAGAACAGTTCGTCGAGGGGCTGCTCGCGGTACGGCGACGCCTCGGCGACGTCGCTCTCGGTCCAGACGCCACGGTCGGCGTCCCGGGCGTCGCGTTCGGCGTCCCAGAAGTCGTCGTGCCGGGAGTGTGTCGAGCCGTAGGCGCGGGCGTACCCCTCCTCGATTGTCTGCAGGTTGTACAGCGTGTCCCGGCTGCCGTCGCCGTCGGCGTCGTACCGGGCGTAGGCGAGGTACCGCGTGGGGTCACGCAGCGGCTCGTTCTCGTCGAAAAAGAGGGTCACGCGCTCGCCGTCGAGCGCGTCGACGGCGAAGTCGGTCGCCAGACTCGCCCGCTCGGTGAGGTAGCCGGTGGTGCGGGCGTCGGGGTCGTCGTCGATCCCCTCGCGCTGGGCGAACAGCGAGTCGGGGCCGCGGAAGTTGCCGGTGGCGGGCTGGAAAAAGGACCCGCCGTTGTTGTCGCCGTCCTCGACCTGGTCGTCGTTGAACCGGAAGCCGACGCCGAGTGCCTCGGTGATCGCGTTCAGGTTCGCCGTCTGGTCGAAGTCGTTGAAGTCGGACTGGCTGTGCAGGACGACGGCGCCGCCGTCGGCCACGAAGTCGGCGAGCGCGTCGAGTTCGGCGTCGGTGAACTCGGAACTGGGCGAGGTGATCACGACGGCGTCGGTCGTCGGGAGATCGGCCGGCAGGTCGGTCGTCGGCTCCAGGGTGTACCCCTCGTTCTCGGCGTACTCCTCGAACGCCTGGAACCCGTCGAGCGAGTAGAACTGGTCGTGGCTCTCGTCCCACAACACGGTGTCGCCGTCGACGATCTCGTCGTACAGGTTCAGTACGAACTCCTCGTTGTCGGCGGTGGTGTCGAACGAGTCCTCGCCCCCGCCGTCGACGAACGGGGCGCCGATCCCGGCGACGGTCCCGTCGAGGGCGACGAGCGGGATGTCAGCGTCCTCGGGGTACGAGACAGCGTCGCCGTTCCCGTCGCTGTCGGCGTTTGTCGCCGTCGACTCGGTCGCCACCGTCACCAGCGAGTCGTCGGTCAGCGGGTCGCCGTTCGCGTCCAGGAGACTCGCCGTCGAGTCGAACACGAGTTCGTCGACCGGGTCCACCGCGCCGGCGTCGTACGCCAGGCCCTCCCACTCCTCGGGGCGCTCGGCGAAGGCGGCGACCGAGGCGCTCTCGGGGGTGTCGATCCCCAGCACGCGCACCGTCGCCTCGAAGTCCGTCTCCAGGCCGATGTCGCCGCCGTCGAACACCACGTCGAAGGTGTCGCCGTCGGCCACGTCGACCACCTCGACGTCGTACTCCCGGCCGGTCTGGATGTCGACGACGATCCCCGGTCGGTCGCCGAACAGCGGGAAGTCGTCGTTGAAGTTCGTCGTCAGCGGGAGGTAGTAGATGCCGACGTTCGACTCGGTGTCGCCGACCTCGCCGTCGTTGAACCGGAAGTCGGCGCCGACCGCTGCCGCGACGTCGTTCGAGTTCGCCGTCTGGTCGAAGTCGCTGAAGTCGGACTGGTCGTGCAGAACGAGCAGGCCACCCCCCTCGACGAAGTTCGAGACGGCGTCGAGTTCTGTGTCGGTGAACGCGTCCGAGGGTGAGGTGACGACGAGGGCGTCCGCGCCGTCGAGGTCGCCCGCGAGGTCCGTGGTCGCCTGCAGGTCGTAGCCGTTGTCCTCGGCGTACACCTCGAAGTTCCGGTACCGGTCGAGCGAGTAGAACTGGCCGTGGCTCTCGTCCCACAGCACCGTCGCGCCGCCGGCGTACTCGTCGTACACGTTCAACAGGAACTCCTCGTTGCCCAGATCGCCCAGCGGGTCGTCCTCCGCGAGTTCGGGCACCAGGTCGCCGTCGTTCACGAACGGTGCGCCGACCCCGACGACGGTGCCGTCGCCGACCTCGTCGACACCCACCACCGGGATGTCGACGTCGTCCGGGTAGAACGTGGCGTCGCCGTTGCCGTCGCGGTCCCGCACCTCCGCGGTCGGTTCGGCGAACACCGCCACGCGCGAGTCGTCGGTCAACGGGTCGCCGTTCGCGTCCAGTAGGCCGCTCGTCGAGGGAAACAGCAACTGGCCGATCTGCCCCTCCTGTGTGCGTGTCTCGATCCCCGATACCTGACGGTCGAGCGCGGTCGCCCCTCCGACCGCGCTGACCGTCGACGCTCCCAGTAGCGCGCTCACAAATTGCCGTCGACGCATCGTGTGTCGGTTCAGTTTGCGGGGATATCAATGCCACTAATTTAGTTCGACAATGTACATATTGGTACATACTAGCACATATTGAACCAGTGCCAGGTTGGGCGGTCCGGCAGGCCGAAAGACGTGTGTCGGGTCGCGTGCAGTGGCGGACATGGACGACCACTACGAGGACGTCACCGTCGGGGCCACGTACGACCTGGGGACCTACGAAGTGACGGCGACCGAGATCCGGGACTTTGCCGCCCAGTACGATCCGCAGGCGGTCCACACCGGCGAGGCGGAGTCGCCACTCGCCGACGGTCTCGTGGCCTCGGGGTGGCACACCGCCGCGATGACGATGCGGTTGCTGGTCGACGGCTATCTCGGGGCGTCGGGCGCGTTGCTTGCGACCGGTGTCGACCGCCTGCGCTGGCCCGAACCGGTCCGGCCGGGCGACACGCTGCGTGCCACCCTCGAGATCGCCGACAAGCAGCCCCGCGACGACCTCGGTGAGGTCGAACAGCGTGTCGAGACTCGCACCGACGCCGGCGTCGTCCTCTCGATGGTCGGGCGAGTGCTGTTCGAGCGGCGGGACGAGGATTCGCTCTGAGTCGTCGCGTCCGTCCAGCCCCGGGCGAGAGGCGAGCGTTGAACGGCTTCGCTACGCCTCGAACCCGTTCTCGAACTGGAAGGTGCCGTCGCGCTGGACGACCTCGCCGTCGAGTTCGATGCGCGAGTCCTCGCTCATGTCGACGATCATGTCCTGGTGGACGGCGGAGTCGTTTTGCTCGTTGTTCTCGCCCACCGTCGCGTCGTAGGCGCGGCCAACGGCCATGTGGACGGTGTCGCCCATTTTCTCGTCGAACAGCATGTTGTAGGTGAACTGGTCGATGGCGCGGTTCATGCCGA
>CAZQHW010000096.1:0-10042 GCA_964593395.1 uncultured Halobacteriales archaeon | reverse complement strand
AGCCAGGGGTGGGATTCGAACCCACGGAGTCTCGATTACAAGTCGAGTGCTTGCACCGCCCAAGCTCCCCTGGCGCGACCGGGAGTAGCGACGCCTGGCTTGTGTCTCTGTCGTTCCCGACTCACTCTAGACGCTTTTCCAGTTCGACCCGGTGTTCGCGGTAGCCGGCGTCACGGTAGAACTCACGGGCGCGGTCGTTGTCCGCGAGCGCTTCCAGACTCACCCGCTCTGCGCCTCCGGCGCGGAGTTCACCCTCCGCGGCCGACAGCAGCGCGGCTCCGATTCCCGACGAGCGGGCGCCCGGCCGGACGTAGAGGTTGTGGACCACGCCCCGCTCGACGTCACGCTCGAAGCCGTCCACCTCAGTGCCGTACGACACGAACCCCAGAAACGTCGGCGGCAGCGTCTCTCCCGCGAGGTCGTCCACGGACACGCCGAGGTCGACTCGCTCCACGGGGTCCACCGCGTCGTCCGCGGCGGCGAGACGAGCGACAAGCACCTCGTCCAGTACGGTCCGCCGGGAGAGGTCCTGGTGCACTGCGTTTCGGTTCGGCTCCGGGAGGAGGTGTGAGTCGTACTGGCGCTGTTCGTCGGCCAGCGCGACCCATGCGGTCACCAGCGTGTCGACGTCGTCGGTCGTCGCCGGTGCGATGGCGACACGCGTCATGCGCCGTTCCCGTCGTTGCCGGCGCTCGACGCTTCGACCGTGTCGGTGTCCCTGGTCTGGGTGTCCGCCCCCGTGTCGTACTCCTCCAGTGCCTCGACGACCGGCAGCGACTCGCCGGTCAGCGCCCGGAGGGCGGCGCCGCCACCGGTCGAGACGTGGTCGAACCCCTCGACGCCCAGACGACGCAGCGCTGCCGCGGTGTCGCCGCCGCCGACGACGCTGTGGTTTACGTCGGTCGCCGCGGTGAACAGTTCCCGGGTGCCGTACTGGAAGCGTTCGTCCTCGACGACGCCCGCGGGGCCGTTGAGAACGACCGTCTCGACCCGACCGAGCGCCGCCCGGAACCGCCTGACTGTCTGTTCGCCCACGTCGTCGGGCGTCTCGCCGCGTCGGGCCGGGAGGCGGTTCACTCCGAGTTCGTGACGCTCGCCGTCGCGGTCGACGGCGACGTCGACGGGGAGGTGGACCCGGTCGCCGTAAGCGTCGAGCAGGTCGCCCGCGCGCTCGACCTGCTCCCAGCCGCGCTCCTCGATGACGCCGGCGCCGTCACCCAGGTCGACGCCGTCGGCGGCGAGAAAGGTGTTGCCGACCAGCCCCGTCACCAGGAGTTCGTCGGCGCGACCGCTCTCGAGAACGGCCCAGGCCACGTCCAGCGAGTCAGCGAGTTTCGCGCCGCCCAGGACGAACGCTCGCGGGCGGGGCGCGGAGGCGACGCCCTGGAGCACGTCGAGTTCGCGCTCCATGACGCGCCCGGCGGCGGTCGGTAGTTGTGGCGCGAACCCGACCAGCGATGGCTGTGAGCGGTGTGCGGCGGCGAAAGCGTCGACCACGTAGGCGTCGAGTGCGGGCGCGAGGTCGGCGACGAGGTGGGTCTCGGCCGCCGCCTGGGGGTCGAAGCGCATGTACTCCTCGGCGTAGAACCGGGTGTTCTCCAGAACGAGCACCTGGCCGTCGTCCAGTGAGTCGACCCGCTCGCGGGCGGCGGCGTCCATCGTGCTGTCGACGTAGCCGACGGGGGCGTCGAGCAACTCGTCGAGTCGGTCGGCGTGGGGACGCAGGCGAGCGAACTCCTCGCCCCCGGGCCGGCCCTGGTGGGCGAGAACCACCACGCGGGCGCCTCGCTCCGCGAGTTCCGACAGCGTGTCCAGATGGGCCCGCAGGCGAGCGTCGTCCGCGAGTTCGTCGTCGGACGACAGGGGGCTGTTGATGTCGACGCGCACCCCGACTGTCGACCCCTCGGCGGCGAGTCCGTCGAGCGTCCTCGGCATACCCGTGCGTCAGGTGGTCGTTACGAAAGGCTTGTGCAACGGAACCCCGCTCACGCCGATAGTCTGGCGGTTTGAGGCGAAGACTACTTTACGATGTGGGTGTCTTTCATGCCATAGTGACGCATAATGGGAGTCAGTGACTCGTACAGGCGGGGGCGCGAGTTCGTGGTCGAGGATCCGACCCGGATGGCGCTGTCGTTCGCACTGGTGTTACTGTTGCTCGATCTGGTCCGTCGGCTGGTGACCGGTGACTTACCGATCAGCAACCTCGCTGTCCTCGTAAAGGACGGACTGATGCGGGGATTAGTGTTCGGGCTGGCTGGTATCGGGTTGTCGATGACGTACAGTATCCTGAACTTCGCGAACTTCTCGCACGGCGACCTGTTCACGACCGGCGTCTTCTCCGGAATGTCCGTGTCGTTTCTCATCGCCGGCGGGTTCGGAGCGGTCGAGGGGACCAACCTCGGCAACCTCGCGCTGCTCGGTCCCAACCGCATGGTCGCCGGCTCTAACCTCGGCATCGGCGTCTGGACGTCGCCGGTCGCCGTTCTCTTCGGCGCTATCGTCGCCGCAGTGGCGACGATCATCGTGGCGCTCGTGATCGACCGGGTCGTTTACAAGCCGATCCGCGACCGCTCGGGGATCACGCTGTTGATCACGAGCATCGGGGTCGCGTTCGTGCTTCGCTACATGATCAAGTTCGTCTACGGTGCTGCAAAGCGCGGCCCGACCGCCAGTCAGCCGACAGTGGAACTGGCGTTCGTCGACGGACCGCTGGCGATCAGTACCCACGACGTGTCGCTGTTCGTCGTCGCCGTCTCGCTGATGGGTGGACTCCACTTCCTGCTCCAACGGACCACCCTCGGCAAGGCGATGCGGGCGATGTCCGACAACAAAGACCTGGCACGCATCACCGGCATCCCCACCGAGCGGATCATCCAGTACACCTGGATCATCGGCGCCGGACTCACCGGCATCGCCGGGTTCATGTTCGCACTCTGGGCCGGCGACGCGTACTGGTTCCGCGGCTGGATCCTGCTGTTGCCGATCTTCGCGGCGGTGATCCTCGGCGGCATCGGGTCGATCTACGGCGCCATCGCCGGCGGTATCGTCATCGGACTGACGATGTCCGTCTCGGTGATCTGGATCCCCAGCGGGCTTGCGCGGGCGGCGGCGTTTCTCGTGATGATCCTCGTCCTGCTCGTGCGTCCAGAGGGTATCTTCGCAGGGAGGACAACAGCATGAGCGACGCCGACAGCGACGCGGACCCGGCGCAGTCGGGGCAACGAGGCGCGCTCGACGTCGTGAGAACGGCGACGAATCGGGTCTGGGCGAACGACGCGGTGAAGATCGTGGCCCTGGTCGCGGTTATCTTCGCCATCTACCTGCTCGGCAACGGACTCGTTCTGAACTACAGCGCCCGGGGACAGCTCAACGCGATCGCCAGGCTGCTACTGCTCATCGGTGTGTTCGGGCTACTGTCGCTCGCGCTCAACCTGCATTGGGGCTACACCGGCCTGTTCAACATCGGGATCGTTGGCTTCATGGCGGTCGGTATCTACGTCACCTCGATCCTCTCGAAGGAGGCGGCGTCCACCCAGCCGCCCGCGGGGTCGGTCGGCGGCTTCGGGCTTCCGCTGTGGCTCGGGATCATCGGCGGCATCCTCGCGGCGGCGCTGTTCGGCGGGTTGGTCGCGCTCCCGGCGTTGCGGTTGCGGGCCGACTACTTCGCGATCGTCACGGTTGGCGTCGGCGAGATCGTCCGCTTCACGGTGAAAGAGCGGCAGTTCGAGATCGCCGAGATCGGTGGCTACTGGGTCGGACTCGGCAGCGGCTCCGGGCTCATTCTCGACTTCAGTATCGTCGACGGGGTGATAACGACCGTCGGGGCACTCGGCGGGCTCAGCAACCAGGAGTCACTCGACGCCTGGAGTAGTCTCACCGAGTCGACGGGGCTCCAACCGACGCCGGAACCGGTGTTCAACGCGTTTCTCTACGCGCTCGTCGTCGTCGCGTTTCTGGTCGTCTCCTACTCGGTGATGCAGCGGACGGGGAACTCACCGTTCGGCCGGGTGCTGAAGGCGATCCGCGAGGACGAGGAGGCGACACAGTCGCTCGGAAAGAACACCGCCCGGTTCAAAATAAAGGCGTTCATGGTCGGTTGCGGGCTGATGGGGCTGGGCGGCATCCTCTACTACACGCAGATCGGGGCGATCAGCCCGGAGGCGTTCCGCCCGCGGTTCACCTTCTTTGTCTGGATCGCGCTCATCATCGGCGGGGCCGGGTCGAACACCGGCAGTGTCATCGGCGGCGCACTGTTCGCGGCGTTTCTGTTCGAGGGGCCGCGGTACCTGAAGAGTCTCATCGAGGAGACGATCGACCCGACCGCAGTCTCCTCGTTCGGGCAGACGATCCCGCCGCTCGTCTCCTCGGCGGACCCGGTGCCGCTGTTCGCCTACACGATCGCGAACGTCCGTGAACTCCAGTTGCTGATCATGGGCGCGGTCCTCATCTACCTGATGCACAACCGGCCGGAGGGGGCGCTCGGTCACCGGAAGGAGCCGGCATCGAGTATCCCGCTCGCCCGACCGAGCAGCGACCGCACCAGCGGACCGACACCGGCCGCCGACGGCGGCTCTCCACCGGAGGGTGAGACCGATGAGTGACACCGAGGTCGACGGGGCGGCGACCGACGCCGACACCGACACTGACACGGAAACCGGCGACCCCGTCTCGACAGACGATCAGATGACTGACTCGGCGGTCGAGGAGTCGGCCCGGGAGACCCCCGAGGAGGTGCCACTGCAGGTACAGGGACTGCGCAAGGAGTTCGGCGGCATCGTCGCCGTCGACGGCGCGGGGTTCAGCATCGAGAGTGGCTCGCTGACGGGCCTGATCGGCCCGAACGGCGCCGGCAAGTCGACGACGTTCAACTGCATCACGGGCATCCACGAGCCCACCGCCGGGACCGTGCGGTTCGAGGGCAACGACATCACCGGGCTGTCACCCCACCAGGTCGCCAACCGGGGTCTCGTCCGCACGTTCCAGATCGCCCGCGAACTCGAGGAGATGACGGTTCTCGAGAACATGATGCTCGCGCCAAAGGCCCAGCGTGGCGAGGCGCTGTGGCGGTCGGTCACCCCGTTCTTCAGGAGCGACGTCAACGGCCAGGAACAGGAGATCCTGGAGCGAAGCTGGGAGATGCTCGAGTTCTTCGAGATCGACCACCTCGCCGACGAGTACGCCGGCAACCTCTCGGGCGGCCAACGGAAGTTGCTCGAACTGGCGCGGGCGTTACTCACCGACCCGTCGACGCTGTTGCTCGACGAGCCGTTTGCCGGCGTCAACCCGTCGCTGGAGGAACGACTGCTCGATCACATTCACGACCTCCGCGAACAGGGGTACACGTTCCTCATCGTCGAACACGACATGGACCTGATCATGGAGAACTGCGAACACGTTATCGTGATGCACCGCGGCAAGGTGCTCACCGAGGGGTCGCCCGACGAGGTGCGCTCCAACGAGCAGGTCGTCGAGGCGTACCTCGGCGGAGAGGTGGACGGATGAGTCAGACTCCCGACACGGACGCCGACGCCGACGAGACGGCGGGCGCACGAAAGGAAACCCGACGGTTCGGGGACAGTCTACTCGCCGTCCGCGACCTCGACGCCGGCTACGGCGACCTCCAGATCCTCACCGACATCGACCTCGACGTCCGCGACGGCGAGTACGTCACGATCGTCGGCCCGAACGGCGCCGGCAAGTCGACGGTCATGAAGTCGATCTTCGGACTCACCAACCGGATGGGCGGCCGGATCGTGTACGACGACAAGGAGATCACCGCCGTCGACCCCGAAGACATCATCCACGAGGGACTCGGCTACGTCCCGCAGAACAACAACATCTTCACCTCGCTGTCGGTCGAGGAGAACCTCGAGATGGGGGCGTACATCCTCGACGAGGTGCCCAAAAACGCGATCGAGGCGGTGTACGACCGGTTCCCGATCCTGCGCGAGCGAAAGACGCAGACGGCCGGGACGATGTCCGGCGGACAGCGCCAGATGCTCGCCATGGGGCGTGCGCTGATGCTGGACCCCGACCTGTTGATGCTCGACGAGCCGTCGGCCGGACTGGCGCCCGACCTCGTCGACGACATGTTCGACCGGATCGACGGGATAAACGACGACGGCACCGCGGTGCTGATGGTCGAACAGAACGCAAAGAAGGCACTGCGCCGGTGTAACCGGGGCTACGTTCTCGTCGACGGCATGAACCGCTACGAGGACACCGGCCAGAACCTACTCTCCGACGACCAGGTCAGGCGGGACTTTCTCGGCGGCTGACTCGCCCCGACCCGGCAGTCGTGACCGCTCTCGCCCTCCCTCGCGCGGTGACGACGCTCACCCGATCGGCGGATCGACGATCTCCGACTCCGAGGGGGGCAACAGCACCTCCGTGTCGGGGTGTGTGTCCGTCCACTCTCCGAGCGTCGCGACCGACGACGGACGGATCGACAACCGCGTCCCTTCCGCTGGCCCACAGATCGCGGCGGCGAGCATCTGCGACCAGTACGACCCGGTCGCCGCGTCGTACATCACGAGGTTGCCGGAGTTGGAGACGCCCTCCTCGCGGTCGGAGAACACCCGCCCGTCGAGTTCGCTCGCCACCGTGTTCACTCGCGGCGGCTTCCAGAGGAGCCCGGAGACGTCGAACCGTGTCGTCGTGCCGTCGACGCGGCGCGAGGCGACCATGCCGCTCCGGCAGATCGGACAGTACGTCACGAGCAGTGGGCCGCCGAACGTGTCGTTGACGACCTCGTGGACGTTGAGCACGGTCAACGGGTACGCACGGGCCGCCCCCGCCGCCGTGACGCCGACGACGGTCTGGTCGTCGGTCAGCGGCCGGTAGTCGGCCGGGTCGTCCGGCCACGCCGAGGGTGGCCCGAACGACGGGTCTGCGATCGCACGGATCCCGTCGGGCCTGATCGACTCCTCGCAGATCGTCGGCGGCCGGCCCTGCTCTGCTAGCGACGGCGCCTCGATCCCCGTCGTAGCGTCGGTGCTACCCGGGCCCGGGGTCTCACTCGCGTCCGTTTCCCCAGTGCCGTCCCCCCCGTCGGCGTTGCCGCGGGAGAGTGAACAACCGGAGAGAAGGACACTCGCCGCAACGACCAGTTCACGCCGTCGCATACGCCTGTAACGGTCGCCGACCGCAATAACTCCCGGTCGGTTGTGTGTGTGGTCGTCACGCCCGCCCTGGCCACGGACGGACGTAGTCTATGGCGCGCTGAGCGCCTCCTGAATGACCGAGGTGTACGACCCCTCGTTCTGGTTGAACGCGACTTGGGACCCGATCGTCCCACCGAAGGAGTCCTCGAAGACGCTGCTGAACCGCTCGGACAACTGTTGGCCGTAGTCGTTGTTGACGTACAGCGTCGAGGCGGTCTCTGCGCCGAGCCGTTCGGAGGCGACCTGCGCCAGCACGCGGCCCTGCAGGATGTCCGACGGGGCCGTCCGGAAGATGTAGTCGTTGTCGTCGAAGTTCGTCACGGACAGCGCCGTCGAGGACGGCGAACAGCCGACGATCTCGTTCGGGATGAGCGCCTGCTGGGAGACGGGCACGTTCACGCCGGACGACGCCGACCCGCAGACGAACGGGAACCCGGCGTTGACCAGCGAGTTCGCCGCCTGGACGCCGGCGTTGGGGTCGGTCTGGGTGTCCTCGACCTGAGTCTCGACGCTGAGGTCGATGTCGGCGTCGTTGACCTGGATCGCCGGGATCTGAGCGGCTTGGATCATGCCCTCACCGACCGACGCCAGGTTGCCGCTCTCGGGCAGGAGGATACCGACGCGGGCGGTGCGGCCGAACCCGCCGTTGATGCTGTCGGCGGACGGACCGGCACCCTCCGGGTTGTCGCCCTCGAACGACAGCGTCTCGATGTTGCTCGTGCCGCCCTCGCCGTCGAACTCCCACAGCGAGTAGGCGGCGTTCGCCGGGTCGCCAGCCATGTTGAAGTTGGTGTTCGAGGAGGCGCCCTGGTAGTTCACGTTCTCGCCGTTGGCGACTGCCTCGACACCCTCGACAAAGTTGTCCGGGGTGACCTCCATCCCTTCGGGGTTGGCGATGTTGCGCATCTGGTCGCGGACGCCGGTACCACTGTTCTCGCCGGCCGCGACGTTGGCGAGGATGCCAATCGCGACGGAGTCATACGACTGCGACGTGAACACGGTCGGCGACGAGCCGTACTCGTCTTGGTACAGGCTGTTGAACGCCTCCTGTGCCGGCCCACCGGCGGCAGGTGCCGTTCCGATAACGTTCTCCATCGGGTTGCCGACCTGTTCCTGCATCGAACCGTCTCGGAGGCCGTCCGGGACGATGATGTCCTCACTACCGTCAGAGAGGCTGTAGTAGTCCCGGAACAGCGTGATACCGTCTTCGGGGTAGCCGATGATGTTGAGCAGGTCGACGGTCTCGCCGTCGCCACCGTCGCCACCATCACCGCCGTCACCGCCGTCACCACCGTCACTGCCGTCAGCACCGTCGCCACCGTCGCCACCGTCGCCACCGTCGCCACCGTCGCCACCGTCACCACCGCCACCGACACAACCGGCCAGGCCGATTATGCCGGCCGCTCCAACTCCTCTTAGCACGTCACGGCGCCGCGTTCGCTTTCTGTCGGACGACATATACGAATGTGCAGTCGGCCTGCTTATAAATCTACTCCCCGCCCCCCGGTCTCCGTTGTGGATCGTCGGCCTCGCCGCCTCTACCTTCCAACTGCGTTCGTGGGCTGACGGTCCCCCTGTCAGGCGGGGGTGTGCTCCCAGAAGTCCCCCGCCCGCATCGCCCGCCCGACGGCACGGTGAAACGTCACCATGTCATCGAACTCCTCGCGGTCGACGTGGTCGAAGATTTCGGCGACGCTGACGACGCGCTCGTGGTTCAGTCGCACCGGGTCGTCGCCGTGTTCCGCGAGAAAGTCCGCACGCGACAGCGGAAAGTCAGCCTCCTCGTCCAGTTTCTTCGCCAGCACCGCCATCCCGTACTTGCGCCGTCCCTCGCTGCCCTGCTCGCCGTCGGGGTCGTGTGGCCACTCCCGCTCAGTCATCGTTTGTCCTGTGTCCCCGGCACACATTAGCGTGGCGCTCGCTCACTCACCCGCCGCCGATCGACTCCCAGTCGACTCCGTCGCCGCCTTTTTTCGCGTCGTCCACGCCGCCCGCGTCGTCGTGGTCGTCCCCGCCGTCGGAGTCCGCACCGGAGCGCCCGCCGCCGTCGCCGTTGGCCCGGTCGAGCGCGTCTAGCGCGTCGGGCCTGCGCTCGGGGTCGAGGTCGTACTCCTCGACCAGGCCCGCGAGGTCGTCGCGCAGGGACTCGACGACCACGCGCAGGGCCTTGTACCGGTCGCTTTCCTTGAGTTCGGCGCGGGAGCGGCGCTTCTCCAACAGGCGTAGTTTCTTGTACTTCCGGACGAACTCGTCGAGTCTGGCGTCGTACTGGTCGAGGAGGCGCTGCTCGCGGACGATGTCGACGACGACCTCGCGGTCGACCGGCTTCGTGACGTAGTCGTCGAACTCCATCTCGATAGTGCCGAAGTCCGGCTCGACGGCGGTCACCATCACGACCCGGCAGTCGATGCCGTGGTCGCGGAGGTCCTCAAGCACCTCTCCGCCCGATACCCGGGGCATCCGGCGGTCCAACAGTACCACGTCCACCCTGCCGTCGATCACCTCTAGTGCCTCCTCACCCCCGTACGCCACCTCCACCTCGTGGTCTTTCCGGAGGTACTCCGCGTAGAGGTCGGCGACGTGTGTCTCGTCGTCGACGACCACCACTCGCGCACCGTCGTCGCTCGGCCGCCCCGTGCTCATACTGTTCTGTTCATCGACCCGAACTTAATTGCTGTCCCCGCGGCGCAACGTAGTATCGACCCCAGGCTCTCGCCCTCGACGCCCGTTGGAGAGATCATGGCGCGCGTCCACGGCGGATCCCGACTGGTGTCTTTCACGCAGATTCTACACCCGTCGCTCACGACGTGTTCGCGGTGAGAGGCGGTGGGGCTGGGATTTGAACCCAGGAACCCTTGGCGGGTACCTGCTCTCAAGGC
>CAZQHW010000095.1:0-10137 GCA_964593395.1 uncultured Halobacteriales archaeon | reverse complement strand
GCCGACTTCCTCCGTGTGAAGGAGGTGTCATAACCGGGCTAGACCACCAACCCGCCTCTCGCAAGTCACCGAGCGGGCGACTTAACCCTTACCGATCGGGTCACGACCCGCCGGGCGTCGGAGAGCGGGATGAGATGAGTGATCGAGACCGCTACTCGGCTTCGGTTTCCGCCTCGACCTCGGCTTCACGGCGGTAGCTGCCGATCCGCTCGCGAGCGTCGGCGATTGCCTCCTTTGTCTGGCCCTCTGCGCGCTCCTCCAGGTCCGCGAGGTCCTCGCGGATCGACTCGACCCGGGAGGGCTCTGGCTCCTCCTCGGCCCCGGTCAGCGACCGGACCGTCTCCTCAACGGGTTCGAGTTCCTTCTCGATCCCGAGTTTTGCGTGTTCGCCGGCGCGTTTCAGGTAGTAGCCCGCGTCTTCGAAGTGCTTGTTCATATCTGACCTTAGACGGGCAACGGATAAATCTCTTGTGCCGTCGTGGGAGGTGTCACCGGCCGGGGGGTGGGATTCCGTATCGTCCACCGCGGTTTACCTGATAAACTGGGACCCGTGACGACTGGAGTGTCGGCCGACGGGCGAGGCCGCGAGTGACGGCGTCAGTAGGAGGGGTTCTCCTCGGGCACGTCGGCGCGGTGGTTGACGACGCGGGCGAGAACGAACAGGTAGTCGGAGAGGCGGTTGAGAAACTCTAGTGGCGTTCGTCGGATCGAGTCGTCCGCCTCGACGGCCGCGACGGTCCGACGCTCGGCACGTCGACAGACCGCCCGCGCCTGGTGAAGACGGGCGCCGGCCTCACTCCCGCCGGGAAGAATGAACGCCTCCAGGTCTGGCAGGTCGGTCTCGTGGGCGTCGATCCACTCCTCCAGGCGGTCGACGTGGTCCTCGCGGACGCAGGCGGTCACGCCTGGGAGGTCGTCCTCGCCGGGCGAGGAGTCGGGGTTCGCGAGGTCGGCCTGGACGGTGAACAGGTCGTTCTGTACCGTCTCGAGTTGGTCGTCGACGTCGTCGTGACCCGTCGGACGGGCGACCCCGATCACGGTGTTGAGTTCGTCGACGGTGCCGTAGGCCTCGACCCGGGGCGAGGTCTTCGAGACCCGCTCCATGTTCCAGAGGTCGGTCTGACCCTCGTCGCCGCGTCCGGTGTAGATGGACATACGTCAGGATAGAGCGGCGGTCACTTCAGTCGCCGGGGATCGCCGCGTTGAAGCGAGATCCCGCACGACTCGGGGGTATGGACGGACTGGAGCGGGTGTGTCCCGACTGTGGCGACGAACGTGAGTTCTACCGCGCCGCAAGCACCGAGTTACACCTCGGCGAGAAGACGAAGTGGCGCTGTCCGGACTGCTCGTACGCGTTCGTCCGCATCGACGGCGACGTCGACACCGGCGAGGCCTGATAAACCGAAGGTCACGATAGCAAACGCGACAGCGACCGGACGACCGGACGCGTCGCCACGGAGTCGGACGAGTGACAGCGGCGGACCAGACCGTGTGCAGGGCCGGATGTCGAGCGAGTGACGACAGGAGAGTGGACCGCGTGCGAAGTCAGGAGTCAGGAGTCGGCGTCGAGAACTCGCTCGCCGACGACCGCGCCGACGAGGCCGACGACCAGCGCCAGAAGCGCGTAGGCCGCCGCGGGGACGAGACCGACGACCAGCACCGACAACAGGAGGTTGTCCAGCACGAACCCGAGTCCCGCGATAACGGCACAGGCGAGTGCGGGTTCGGTGAGCGTCTCGCCGGGGCTGCGCCAGGCGATCAACAGGCCGACGATGAGGTACGCCGGCAGGCCGGTGAACAGGCCGATGCCCGTCAGCCACCCCGCGACCTGCAGAACGGTGCCGAGGGCGACCGCGAAGGCAAACCACTCGATCCGGAACAGTCGTTCGCTGTCCATACCCGATCGTGCGGGAGCGAGAACAAGAGCCTTTCACCCGTCGACAAAGAACTGTCGGGAAACCGCAGGCCGGCGTCGACCGGGGTCAGTCTTCGCCGGCGAGAGTGAGCCGCAGGTCGATGGCGGTGACGCCCTCGGAGGAGGCGATAAGCGGGTTCACGTCCAGTTCCTCGATCTCGGGAAAGTCGATCGCCAACTGCGAGAGCCGGCAGATCGACTCGACGACGGCGTCGATGTCGGCGGGGTCGCGACCGCGGGCCCCACGCAGCATCGGCGCCGACTGTATCTCCTCGGTCATCGCTCGGGCCTCCGAGTCGCTCACGGGGGCGACCCGGGTGGCGGCGTCCTTGAGAATCTCGACGAACACGCCACCGAGGCCGAAGGCAACCAGCGGCCCGAACTGCGGGTCCCGGTTCATTCCCAGAAGCGTCTCCGTTGCGTCGGTGGGGTCGACCATCGCCTGCACGTACACCCCCTCGACGGTCGCCGTCGGGTCGTGGTCGTGGGCGCGGTCGACGATCCGCTCGTGGGTCTCGGCGGCCGCCGACGGGGACACGTCGACCTCGACGCCGCCGACGTCGGACTTGTGGACGATGTCCGGGCTGACGACCTTCATCGCCACGGGAGCGTCGATCTCGTCGGCGATCTCGGCCGCCTCCAGGGGGTCGCTCGCGAGTCCACCCGCCGCAGTCGGGACGCCGTAGGCGTCGAGCAGGGCCATCGCCTCCAGACCGAGTTGGCGCTTGCCGGCCGCGCTCGCCCGGTCGATGACGCGGGCGGCACGCTCGCGGTCGACGTCGTACTCCGTGGGCGGGTCGTACGTCCGGTTCTGGACGAGTCGCTGCTCCGCGAGGGCGGCCAGTCCCCGCACCGCGCGGTCGGGGTCGAAGAAGTTCGGCACCCCGTCCTCGTCGAGTCCCCTGGCTGCTCGGCTGGCGTCGTCACCGCCCATGAGACAGGTCACGAGCGGCGTGTCGTGGTCGGCGTTCACCTCGCGGATCACCCCGACCAGGTCCTCGAAGTCGAAGATCGCCGTCGGCGCCGAGATCGTCACGACGCCGCCGACACCGTCGTCGGCGAGCACCGTGTCGAGCGCCGTCCGGAAGCGGTCGAGGTCGGCGTCGCCGAGGATGTCGAGCGGGTTCTCCACCTCGGCGCCGGGCGGCAGCGTCTCGCGCAATCGCTCGCGGGTCTCGCCCGACAGCGCCGCGAGGTCCAGCCGGGTGTCGCCGACGGCGTCGGCGGCCATCACCCCCGGGCCGCCGGCGTTCGTGACGACGGCGACCGTGTCGTCCTCGGGGAGGGGCTGGCCGGCGAGGGTGCGAGCGGCGTCGAACAGTTCCTGAACGGTGCGCGCACGGACCACGCCGCCCTGGGAGAAGCCGGCGTCGTACGCGCGGTCGCTGCCGGCGATCGACCCGGTGTGAGAGGCGGCCGCCCGGGCGCCGACCGTCGTGCGGCCGGACTTCAACACCACGACCGGCGTGTTCTGGGTCACCTCGCGGGCGGTCTCGAGAAAGCGTCGGCCCTCCTCGACGTCCTCCAGATAGGCGACGATCACGTCGGTCTCGGGGTCGTCCTCGAACGCCTCGAGAAAGTCCACCTCGTCCAACACGGCCTCGTTGCCGAGTGACACCACCTCGGTGAAGCCGAGTCCGGCGTCGCCGGCCCAGTCGAGAACGGCGGTGATGAACGCTCCCGACTGGCTCATCAGCGCGATCGAGCCCGGGCGGGCGTTCTGCTGTGCAAAGGTGGCGTTCATCCCCGAGTCCGTGGCGATCACGCCGAGACAGTTCGGCCCGACGAGGTTCAGGTCGTACTCCTTTGCGGCACTAACCAGGTCGGCCTGGCGCTTCTCGCCGTCCGGTCCCGCCTCGGCGAACCCTGCCGTGATGACGACGACGTTCTCGACGCCCGCCTCGCCACACTCGCGGACGACGCTCACGGCGACCGGCGCCGGCACGATTACCACCGCCATGTCCACGTCGCCGGGGACCGCGCCGATCGACGGGTGACAGTCACGCCCGAGCACCCGGTCACGGTTGGGGTTGACAGGCAGCGTCTCGCCCTCGAACCCGTCGAGCAGGTTCTCGACGACCGCCCGTCCAACCGAGTCCTCCTCCGCCGTCGCCCCGATGACCGCGACACGCTCTGCCTCGAACAGACCAGCCAGTTCGCCCATGCCCACCCGTCGACCGGCCGACTCTTAACTCCTCGACAGACGGCGACAGCATCCAACTGGCCGTCAGTTGGCGTCGGCCCCGCCGTCGAACAGGCGGTACAGCCACACCGTCGTCTCCGGGGCCGGGTAGGCGATGCGCCGCCACGGTCCGGTGACCGCGATCTCCCGGTAGGCCTCGAGAAACGACTCCGGCCCCATCCGCCGGACGGCGGCGTACTCCGCGAGCGTTTCCTCGACTCGCACCAGCAGCAGGAAGCCGGCCACGAGCGCCAGCCCTGCCCCGACCCCCGCCAGGGCGTTCCAGACCGACAGCCCGCCGCCCACGGCGACGAGCGTCCAGGCCCACACCAACAGCGCGAGGCCCGGCAGCGGAGCGGCCACGAACAGGAGAAGTCGCAACAGCGGCGTCCGCCCCTGGTGACTCCGCTCGTGCAGGAGAATCAGCCGTCGCGAGCGGGGCGACAGTCGACTCGTCTTGCGCTCGTTCCAGACGATCGGGCCGAACGGCGTCGCCTGGGCGAACGGTCCCCGCTCGGTCGCGAACACGAGCACCGACACCGGCTCCGGGGACAGGCGCAACTCCCGCACCGCCTCGACGCTCGTCCCGTAGTACACCCGGACGAACAGGCGAGCGAGCCAGCGTCGCAATCGCACCACCCTCGGCACGACCAGTGGTACGGCAGCGAGACGGGAGTGCGTTCCGGAGTCGCCCGAGAGCGTGGAGTCACACACTCCGGAACCGCCTCGCGGACGACAACCATGTCCGCACGGGCGACGGAGGGGACCGGCACCGACCCGCCGGGGGAGCCGCGGTGAGCGGTCGTCAACCGGACGTTGTGGCACCGATTCGGTATAGCGACCGGGAGTTTACCGGGGCCAGACACCCCGTTCGAGCCGGGCCGACTGTCGGACTCCCTCGGGTGGGGGCGCCAGGAGCCCAGCGGTGTACGTCGACTGGGCCGGTGGCACGAGAGAGACGGGCCCCGGCAGCGGGGACAGGTCGACGGGTGGATACGCTGCCGACGGGGGTAGACCAGCGGCGGTCGCCCGTGGACTGCTCACGGAGCGACTGGAGGGCACAACTCGACTTCGGCCGCCGTGACACCGGTCGAAACGCCCGCGCGGTTTCAGTCGGTCGCGCCGTCAGGTCACGGCTCCCGCGCGGTCGAGGCGGGCGAAGAGAGCGGCGAGCGAGCGCCGTGACGGGGGACGCGTGGACGTCCCCGGACTGGCGGCGACATCGGGAGTTCTTGGCACACGTCAGACAGTGTAAACCGCGGTGTGCGATACGGAATCTGACTCGCGGGGACGGAGCGACCGCTCGGGGGTCGTGTGTGACGAGAGGGGGAGAGGCGCCGTCTCCAGGGCTCGAACCTGGGACCACCACGTTAACAGCGTGGCGCTCTACCAGCTGAGCTAAGACGGCGCGATCGGAGGTAGCGAGCGATCGAAGTAAATCCCTTTCGGAATCGGGAGACGACACCCTTTCGACGCGGGGCGGAGAACGCCAGATATGAGCGACGACGGGGACGCCGCGGAGTTCGAGCGCGTCGTCGAGCGGGTTCGCGAGCGGGTCAGTCCCGACCCCGAGGAGCGGTCCGGACTGGCGGCCGCCGCAGACCGTCTGCTCGCCCGGACCCGGGAGGCGGTCGCGGACCTGCCTGTCGAGGCGGACGTTGTTCAGGTCGGGTCGACCGCCCGCGACACCTGGGTCAGCGGCGACCGCGACGTGGACGTGTTCGTCCGGTTCCCTCCCGACTTAGAGCGCGACCGCCTGACGGAGTTCGGCCTCGAGGTGGGCCACACCGTGCTCCCGCAGGGTCGTGAGGAGTACGCCGAACACCCGTACGTGAAGGGGTCGTTCGAGGGGTTCGACGTCGACCTGGTGCCCTGTTACCACCTCGAGGACGCCACGGAGGTGCGCTCGGCGGTCGACCGCACCCCCTTCCACACGGAGTACCTCGGCGACCGCCTGGACGACCGACTCGCGGGTGAGGTGCGGGTCTGCAAGGCCTTTCTGAAGGGCATCGGCGTCTACGGCAGCGACCTCAGGACGCGCGGTGTGGGCGGCTACCTCGCGGAACTGCTCGTGTACCACCACGACGGCTTCCGGCCGCTGCTCGAGGCGGTCGCCGAGTGGCACCCCCCGGTGCGACTCGACCCCGGCGACACGGGGAGCGACGCCGCGTTCGACGACCCGCTGGTGGTGATCGACCCGACCGACCCCGACCGCAACGTCGCCAGCGTCGTCACGGCCGAGAGCCTCGCCCGTCTCCAGCACCACGCTCGCGAGTTGCTCGCCGAGCCTCGCGAGGCGGCCTTCGAGCCGCGTGATCCCGACCCGCTCGACCCCGCCGAGGTCCGGGACCACCTCCGCCGACGCGGCACCGCCGTCGTCGCCGTCGACTTCCCCGCGCCGGACGTGGTCGACGACCAACTGTACCCGCAGTTGCGTCGCGCCCGCTCGAACCTCGTCGGCGCACTCGACCGTGCTGGCTTCCGACCGGTGCGGTCGCGGGCACTCGTCGACCGGCCGGGCGACGACGAGATGACCGCTGGTGACGGTGCTGAGGAAGGTAACGGCAACGAAAACGGCGACCGTGAGGACCGCGCCGCCCTCCTGTTCGAGTGTGCCGTCCGCGAGTTGTCCGGGATCGAGCGTCACGAGGGACCGCCGGTCGCCGTCCACGAGCACGCGAGGGGTTTCTACGAAAAGTACGAGGAGAGCGACGCCTACGGACCGTACTGCGACGGCGACCGCTACGTCGTCGAGCGCGACCGCGAGCACACGACGCCGGCGGCGGTCGTCCGGGCGGCGCTGTCGGAGGTCGGACTCGGTCCCGACGTCGAACGCGCCGTCGAGACCGACCACGCGGTGCTCGTTGGCGACGAAGTGGCCACGCTCGCCGGGCGTGACGGGTTCGCGACCGACCTCCGGCGGTACTTCGAGCCACGACCCTGAGACGACCGGGAGCGGGCCGACACGGTGGCGTCGGGAGTCACCACCAGATCCTGAACTCGAGCCGCCAGAGCGTCGACAAACATTTGTTGTTGGGCGATTTTCGAGAAATTATGTTCAATTTCCAGGGAGTCGTGGTGCAGTCTGGGGTCGATCCGATCGTCGTCGGACTGGTCGTCGGGTTGGTTCTCGGACCGCTCGCGTACGTCCACGCCGAGAACCGGGGCCGAAACGGAGTGGTGTGGGGAGCGGTCTGTTTCCTGTTCGGGGTGATCGGGCTGGTGGTGTACGGGGTCGTCGCGTTCGTCGACTCGAAGGGAGGAGACGACGAGTCGCCGGATGGCGTCCGGTGTGATGGGTGTGGCGACGTGAACGAGGACCACGCGAACCACTGCCGGAGCTGTGGTGCCGCGCTGTGGGAACCCTGTCCGGACTGCGGGCAGTCGAACGCCGTCGTCGACGACTACTGCCAGGCGTGTGGCGCCAGAACGACTCCGGCCGGCGGGGAGTCGGAGCACCCCGACCCGAGTACGCCACGGAGCGGAGCCTGACCGCGGTCACAGGTCGAACCGCCGACGCTGGCGCTCGACGAGCGGGGCGACCGTCTCGGGGACCGTCTCCGGCAACTGGACCGGGTCGACGCGGTCGACCAGCGCGTCCCGGGTCGCCAGCACGCTCGCCGCCAGGGCGTCGGGGTCGTACCCCCCCTCGAGAACGACCGCTGGACCGGCAGCGTCGACCGCCCGTACCGTCCGACCGAGCAGCGCCGCCAGGGACTCGAAGCCGTCGGTCGAGACCCGCACGCGGGACAGCGGGTCCCGTCGGTGGGCGTCGAAGCCGGCGCTGGCCACGAGGAGGTCGGGGTCGAACCGCCGCACCACGGGGTCAACGACGCGGTCGTAAACGGCGAGCAGTTCCTCGTCACCGACGGCACCGGGCACGGGCAGGTTCAGCGTCGTCCCCTCGCCGTCGCCCGTGCCGGTCTCGACGGCGGCGCCCGAGTTTGGAAACAGGTCGCGGGCGTGGACGGAGACGTACAACACGTCGCCGCGGTCGTGGAAGTGGGCCTGCGTGCCGTTGCCGTGGTGAACGTCCCAGTCGACGACAGCGACTCGCTCCGGGGTACTGCCGTCGTCGCCGTCGCCCCCGCTGTCACGCTCGACGCCCGCCAGCGCCCGTTCGACGGCCACCGCGACGTTGTTGAGAAAGCAAAACCCCATGGCGTCGTCAGCGAGGGCGTGGTGGCCCGGTGGACGGCCGAGCGCGAACGCCGGGCCGTCGGCGGTCGTGACCGCCCGCACCGCGAGACCGGCGCTCACCCGGGCAGCCTCGTAGGTCTCGGGCACGGCGTGGGTGTCGGCGTCCCAGCGGCCGCCACCCGCGGCGCAGAACGCCTGGAGTTCGTCGAGGTAGTCGGGGTCGTGGACGGCGGTCAGCGCGGCCCGCGACGCTGGGGGTGCGGAGTCGGTCGCCAGGCCACGGTCGTCCAGGGTGTCGAGGAGCGCCCGGAGGCGGGCGGGCGACTCGGGGTGTGGGGCGGGGTCGTGGTCGAGACACCGCCGGTCGGCGTAGATCACTCGCTGACCGCCAGATAGGTCTCGACGTCGTCGGCCTTGACGGTGCGACGGTCGGCGTGGCGGGCGAGGGTGGCGGCGCCCGCGGCGACGTCGTCGGCGTAGGACTCTAGCACGCTGGCCAGCGCGACCCGGGCGTCGGCGGAGACACGGTAGTTATCGTCGATCTCCAGGCGTGCGATGCGGTCGACGGGGGCGATCGGCAGCGTCACGCCGTCCCGGTCGGGCACCTCGGCGTCGAAGTCCTCGGCCATCAGGGTCTTGCGGCCGTCGGCGTCGGCGTCACTCGCGGCCTCGACCGCCAACGCGGCGCCGTGGGACTGGATGCGCCGGGCGAGTTCCTCGGTGGCGTCGGTGCCGACGCGCAGGCCGTCGGCGTTGCGACGGATCACCGAGTCAACCGGGGCAAAGGGGAGTTCGACGCTCATGTCCGGCGTCTCGGCGACCGGACTCATAACGCTTGTGACACCGCGAGCGGAGCGCTCGACGGCGCTCGTCCGCTAACGCACCTCGTCGGCGTCGATGTGTCCCGTCTCGACCTCGCGCCCGCGGACGGTCACCTCCTCGCCGAGGTGGACCGACGCCCCGGTCTCGACGCGGACCGTCCGCTTGCCGTCGTCCAACACGACCGGGTCGCCCGCCTGCACCACCGTCCCGGTGAACTCGACGCGGTCGCTGTCGCCATCGCCGCCGTCGTCGGTCGTCGGGTCGCCGGTCCCGCTCGCCGGGGCGTCGCCGTTCGCGTAGGCATCGAGCCCCGTTGGCCCGTCGTCGTCCGTGTCGGTCTGGCCGTCGGACCCGCCGGTGTCGCTCGCCGGGTCGGAGCCGTCTGCCAGGACGGTCACCGTGGAGCGCCAGTTCGCGGAGGCCTCCAGGTCGTCCTGCCAGCCGTCCTCGATCTCGACGTCGGCAAAGGCGACGCGGTCACCGGGACCGATGTCGAGGTCGGCCTTGTCGCCCCAGAGCGCGACGCGGATGTCACCAGTGTCGTCTTGCACGCGGACGTTGCGGACCTGGCCCTCGCTGCCGTCGTCGCGGTCGAAGGTGCGCTTTGGGTCGGCGGTCCGGACGACGCCCGCGATGTCGACCGTCGTGTCGATCTCCAGGTCGTCGATCGGCGTGCTCTCGGGGGTGTACTCGATCGCCTCGTCGACGTCGTGGAGTTCGCTGCGGTCGTTGCAGTGCAGTTCGAGGTCGCCGTCACGCTCGCGGACGTAGCCGTCGACCACCTCGATCGAGTCGCCGGCCGCGACGTCGTCGATCGCCTCGGTCCGGTCGCCCCACAGCGTCACCCTGATCCGCCCCGTCGAGTCACCGATCGTCACGCCGGCGACCCGGCCCTCGCTGCCGTCGTCGCGGTCGAAGGTGCGGACGCTGCCGACGTCGAGAACTCGCCCCCGGACGGTGACGTCGGACATGCCCATCGACAGGGCCTCTATCTGGTGGGTCTCACCCGGTTGCACGTCGATTGTCTCGTCGACGTCGGTTTTCACGTCGTCGACGTTGACCTCGACGCCGTTGTAGC
>CAZQHW010000094.1:0-10448 GCA_964593395.1 uncultured Halobacteriales archaeon | reverse complement strand
ACCCACGGGTCTCGGTACCGTGTTCGCCCGCCTCACGGCGGAAGTTCGGCGAGAACGCCTGTCGTTTTATGGGGAGGTCCTCGTCGAGGAGGATCTCGTCGCGGTACATGTTGGTGACGGGCACCTCCGCCGTCGGCAACAGCCAGAGGTCGTCGTCGTCGTACGGCTCCTCGTTGGCGCCGCCGAGACGGTAGGCGTCGTCGACGAACTTCGGGAACTGGCCGGTGCCCTCCATCGACTCGCTGCGCACCGGGATGGGCGGCAACAGGTCACGGTAGCCCTGCTCGCGGTGGACATCGAGCATGAACTGGGCGAGCGCCATCTCCAGGCGGGCGCCGTCGCCCTTCACGAACTGGAAGCCGCCGCCGGACACCTTCGCGCCGCGCTCGAAGTCGAGTATCTCCAGTTGCTCGCCCAGGTCGTAGTGTGGAACGATGTCGTCGGGCAGCGGGCGCAGGTCCCCAAAGCCCTCGCGACGGATCTCGACGTTGTCGGACTCGTCCTCGCCGACGGGGACGTCCTCCTTCGGAACGTTCGGGATCCGCAACAGGGCCGCCTCGAGTTCGCCCTCCAGGTCGTCAGCCTCGGCCTCGACGGTCTCGATCTCCGTCTTGAGTTCGCGGGAGCGCTCGATCGCCTCCTGGGCAGCCTCCTCGTCGCCGGCAGCTTTCAGTTCGCCGATGCGGTCGCTGACCTCGTTGCGCTCGTGGCGCAGGTCGTCGCCGCGGGCCTTCAGTTCGCGCCAGCGCTCGTCGAGGTCGATCACCCGGTCGAGGTCGATGTCGACGCCCTTTGTCTCGATGGCGCGTCGGACCGCCTCGGGGTCATCACGAAGAAGCTCCCGGTCGATCATCGACCGACCGTTCCGCCGGCCCCGAAAAGAGCGTGTCGGTCGTCAGAGGAGCGCTCACACACCGCTTCCAAAAGAGTCAGTAGTAGCCGTCGTCGTCATCGTCGCCGCCGTCGCTGCCGTCACTACCGTCACCGCCGTCGCCCGCGTCCTCGCAGGGCAGGGCGCCCTCGGGCAGCGAAGCGTCGCCGACCAGAACGGCCCCGCACATCGACGAGGCACCGTGGATCGTGCACTGGTACTCGTAGACGCCCGCCTCCTCGAAGGTGAACGTCGTCGACGCCCCCTCCGAGAGGGACTCGGCGAACTCCCAGTCGGCGGCCTGGTCGGAGAACTGGTCGGCCGTGACGTCGTGGCTCACGCTCTCCTCGTTTGTCCACTCGACGGCCTGTCCGGGGTCGATCGACGCCCGCTTCGGCGAGAAGGCGATGCCGTCGAGCGACACCGACGCACCGACGTCCGGGGCCGAACCGTCGGAGCCGTCGGAGCCGCCACCGTCACCGCCGTCGGAGCCACCACCGCCGTCACCGCCGTCCTCTTCCCCGGTGCACCCGGCCAGCGCGAACGTGCCGGCGCCGGCCACGCTCGCGAGTAGATCCCGTCGTCGCATACCACAGATTCCGGGTGTGACGGTGTTAGGGGTTACGGACCGGGCGGTTCGTGTCGGGGGCTGACGGGCCGGACGGTCCGGGACGGCGCCGGACCCGCAGACTCAAGTTCGCCGAGGCTCCGGGTGGGGTATGCGACGACGTTCGGTGCTGGGGTCGGCAGCCAGCGGGGCGATCACCGGACTTGCGGGCTGCCTGTTCGCCTCGCCGGACACCGCCGCCGTGCCCGACGCCGACGGCGGTGACGGTGACGGTGACAGTGACGGCGGCGAGCCAACCACCGACGAGACGACGACCGAGTCGACCACCGAGGGCGGTGACGGGACGACGACCACGGACTCGACGGACGACGGGACCACCGACGAGGAGCCGACCACCGACGAGACGACGACGGCGGAGACGACCCAGAAGACGACGACAGAGGCCGGTCCCCAGGAGTCGGTGACGGTGGTCGTCGGCGAGGGCGGCACGCAGTACGAACCACAGGAGTTCACGCTCGCGGTCGGGGGGACCGTCGAGTGGGTGTGGGAGGGCAACGGTCACAACGTGATCCCCACCGAGCAACCCGACGGCGCCGAGTGGGAGGGCACCGAGGGGTCCAATAGCAGGACGTACGACGTCCCCCACGAGTACTCACGCACCTTCGACGTGGCCGGCGAGTACGCCTACCGCTGTTTCATCCACGGCAACTACGGGATGGTCGGCTCCTTTACCGTCGAGTGATCACGCCTCGATAACGCCGCCGGCGTCGTCATCGTCGTCATCGGGTCGGCGGTCCGTGCGGACGGCCGGCACACCCATTGGAGTCATCTGGCGACCGCCCCGGAGTCCGTCGACGGCCATCGGGACGACGTGAAGAACGCCGAGAACGGCGTAGACGTACGGAAAGGGCAGGAGAACGGCCCCCGCCAGCGGGGTGTCGAACCCCGGGGTCGAGGTGAGCACGAGGGTCCCGGCCCCGGCAACCAGCGCGTAGACGCCGTACAGCGCCAGGAGTCCGCTCACAGCGGCGGCGGCGAGGTAGACGCCGCCACGCTCGACCACGACGCCGGTGACCAGATAGGCCACGGCGTACAACAGGAGCCAGGGGAGCCAGACGAGCCAGCCGATCTGCTCCTGGCTGCCGTAGGCGGTCAGTCCGAGTGCCGCGGCGATCCCGACCCCCCACACGAGCGACGGCAGCGACAGCACCGCGCCCCGCTCGGCGAACAGCGCCAGGACGACCACCAACAGGACGGTGAGCGCGATCCAGAGGTCCATCAACTGCCAGGTGTACTGGGTCACCACCTCGATCCACGGGCCCACCTCGGCAAAGGAGACGTCCGTCCCGGTCGGGGCGTCGCGGCCGACCTCAAGCGGGTACACCAGGTGGACCGTGTACGTCGTCTGTGCCCACCCGACCAGGCCGTACAGCGCCGTCAGGAGGATCAGCGAGTTGCCCGAGAGCGGGCGACTCAAGAGTGTCGTCCGGAGTCGCGCGGCGGTGGCCATGTCGTCCGTGGCTTTTTCGCGGTGGGAATAAAGACTGTCGGCCCGGTGTGTTTTTGCCTGCCGCGCTCGCCCCTGGAGGCATGGCACCCGGCGACGTCGAGCGCGTCGACACCGGCGACTGCACCGACCTGTACCACGTCGACACCGGAATGTACGACACCGCCGAGTACGGCTGTGTCTACCTCCTCGACGCCGAGCGGCCCGCACTCGTCGAGACCGGGATCGGCACCCACCACGACCGCGTGCTGGCCGCCCTCGACGAGGTAGGGATCGACCGCGGGGCCGTCGAGACGGTCGCCGTGACCCACGTTCATCTCGACCACGCCGGCGGCGCGGGCGTTCTCGTCGACCACCTGCCAAACGCCACGGTCGCGGTGCCGGAACGCGGCGCCCGCCACCTGGTCGACCCGTCGCGACTGTGGGCGGGTACCCGCGAGGCAGTCGGCGACCAGGTGCGCTACTACACCGAACCGGAGCCGGTGCCCGAGGCGCGGGTGCGCTCGCTCGCCGACGGCGACCGGATCGACCTCGGCGACCACCAGTTGGTCACCCACGCGGCCCCGGGTCACGCCCCCCACCAGGTCGTGTTCGACCACCCCGAGAACGACGCCGTCTTCACCGCCGACGCCGCCGGCATCTACGTCCCCTCGCTCGACCGCGTGGAGCCGACGACGCCGCCACCACAGTTCGACCTGGAACAGGCTCTCGCAGACGTGGAGACGCTGCGGGCGCTCGACCGCTCGACGCTGTGTTACACGCACTTCGGCGCCCACCCCGTCGACGGCCGACTGGACGAGTACGAGAGCGCGCTACGGGAGTGGGTCGAGACCGTCGAACAGGCCCGCGCCGAACACGGCGACGAGGGCGCCGTCGAGCGACTGTCGGCCGACCCCGAGACGGCGGCAGTGTGGGGCGAGCACAAGGCCCGCGGCGAGACGGCGATGAACGTCCGGGGCGTGATCGCCGCCGCGAACGACTGAGCATGGGGCCGAGGCGCCAGGAAGCGGACGCTTTTATACCACCTGTTCGTATGCCCGGCGCGATGGCGGCATTCCCGTCTCCGACCGACCCGACAGGAGGTGGTGCGTCCTGACGACTCCCGGGACGGCCCGAGCGGCGGGTGCGCTCGGGAACGCCGTCGGGACGACGACAACCGACCCGTGGGCGTGGGAGGCAGTCGCGTTAGCCGCCGGCGAGAGCAGCGGGACGAGTCTGCTGACGCTGGTGGCGACGATCATCGGCGTCGGCGTGATCGCCCAAGTGATCGGTGACCGGTTGCAGGTGCCGAGTGTCGTCTTCCTGATCGCGGCGGGACTCCTGCTGGGGCCGCTGTTGGGAGTGCTCAGCCCCAGACAGCAGTTCGGTGCCGAGCCCATCTCGACGGTGGTCGGAGTCAGCGTCGCCATCATCGTCTTCGAGGGGGCGTTCAACCTGCGCCTCTCGAAGCTCCGCGAAGCGCCATCGGAGACGCTGCGGCTGATCACCGTCGGGGCGCTGATCGCCTTTCTCGGGACCGCGGCGACGGTGCGGTACGCGCTCGGCGCCGGGTGGGCGTTGTCCTCCCTGATCGGGGCGCTCCTTGTCGCGACGGGGCCGACGGTCGTCACCCCGATCCTCCAGGTGGTGCCGGTACGCAACCAGGTCGCGGCGGCCCTGGAGACCGAGGGCATCGTCAACGACGTGACAGCGGCGATCGCCGCCGTCGTCGCCTTTGAGGCGATCCAGATCGGCGACCCTACGCCGGTCGAACTGGTGCGACTGTTCGCCGAGCGACTGGGGATCGGGGTCATGACCGGCATCCTGGTCGCCGGAATACTGTACTACGCGCTGCGGTACGTGGACCTCTCGCCCGGCAGCGCCCCGCAGAACGCACGGCTGCTGGTGCTCGCCGGGGCGGTCGTCGCCTTCGGTGCCGCACAGGAGTTGGCGACCGAAGCTGGGGTCGCCGCCGTCGCCACCGCCGGGATCGTGTTGGGCAACCTGGAGATACCGTACGAACACGACATCGAGGAGTTCAAGGGCGACTTGACGCTTCTGACGCTCTCGTTCGTGTTCGTCATGCTGGCGGCGCTTCTCGACGTGAGCGACCTGCGGGCGCTCGGCCTCGGCGGGGTCGTCCTCGTCGTCATGGTGGCGCTCGTCTTGCGGCCGCTGCTCGTTCTGCTGTCGACGATCGGCGACCGGTACACGACCGGCGAGCGGCTGTTCATCAGTTTCGTCGGGCCACGGGGGATCATCCCGGCGTCCGTGGCGACGCTGTTCGCCCTGGAACTGTCGACGGAGGCGACGATCCAGGGGCCGTTCCTGTCGGAGGCGGTGGCTCCAAGTGGCCTGCTGGTCGGCACGGTGTTTCTCGTGATCCTGGTGACGGTCGTGTTCGAGGGCGGCTTCGCGCGGCAGATAGCGGAATTCCTGGACGTGATACCCATGCGTGTCATCATCATCGGCGGCGGTAGCGTCGGACGAGCACTCGGCGAACGACTTGAGGACCGCGGCGAGAACGTGGTCATCGTCGAGAACGACGAGGCGGTGGTCGAGCGGGCCCGTAACCAGGGGTTCACCGTCCGCGCCGGCGACGGGACCGACACCGAACAGTTGCAGTCCGCCGGCGCGGACAACGCGAGGATAGTCGTCGCCGCCACCGGCGACGACGACGCGAACCTCCTGGTCGCGCAACTGGCGAAGTCGAACTTCGACCCCGAGACGGTCATCGCCCGCGTCAACGACCCCACCAAGGTCGACGCCTACGAGGACCTCGGCGTGCAGACGGTCTCCTCGACGTTCGCGACCGCCACGGCCATCGACAACCTCATCGAGCGGCCCACCCTCGCACACTGGATGAACGAACTCGGACGGACCGGCGACGTGCAGGAGACGACGGTCACCGCCGACGAGTTCGTCGGCCTGACGATCCGCGAGTTCGATCAGGAGATCCCCTCTGGCGTGCTAGTCGCGCTGGTCGGGCGAAACGGCGACAACCGCGTCCCTGACGCCGACTTTACACTGCAACACGGCGACCGTCTCACCCTCCTCGGCGAGAAGCAGGCAGTCCGCGACGCGATGGAGCGGTGCCAGGTGGCCTCACCCTCCTCCTGACCGCGGGCTACTCGATCCGGTAGCTGGTGACCGCCCCGAGCGCACGCCGGTAGGCGACCACACCGACCAGCAGCGCGGCCACCGCCGTGGTGGCGACGCCGGCCAGCGCGCCCACGAGCGTCGGGTCGTCGCCCGCGAGGCCGACCCCCGCCAGCGCCGGCGCCCCGAGCGTCGCCATCACCAGTAGAAACGCCGTCGTCGCGAGCAGTTTCGGCGGCTGGAGGCCCGACCCCGTTGGACGCAGGCCCTCGACGTTCGGCACCGCCAGGCCGACGACCAACGAGACGACGGCCCCGACGGCGGCGAGGGTCGCCCCGAGAGCGGCGGTCGCGACGGCGAGAACGGTCGGGAGACCGATCGCCAGGCCGGCCACGAGCGTCGCCCCCGCCACCAGCGGCGCACCGGGCAGCGCCGCAGAGAGCGCGTAGCCCTGTACGAGACTGCGACCCCCGTCGGCGCTCGTGAGCACCGCCGGCAGGCCCACGCCGGCGGCGCCGAGCGGGTTCAGCGTCGCCCCCATGCCGACCGTGGCGCCGCCGTAGACCGCGACGACCGCGGGCAGCGCCGCGGGCGCACGGCCGGCGAGTTCGATCGCGACCGTCCCCGCGAGCGCTGCCGACATCGCGGCGAACAACAGCGACCGGGGCTCCCGGCGGACGCGCAGCCACACCGACCGCGTGACGGCGGCCACGGGCCGACCGACGAGACGGTCGAGTCGGCGCTCGCCGGTCGTCCGGTCGGTCTCGGTCGTCGACTCGCTCACCTCGCGTGGGTCGTCGCCGAGCCACAGTCGCGCCGACAGCGGCACCGCCAGGGCGGTCCCGCCGACGGCGCTGACCGCCGCGAGTCCGAGCGCGACCGCCGCCCGGTCCGGCGGGACGGCGCCGACCAGCGCGAACCCGGGGTCCGCGAACCGCCCGAGCGGGGAGTCAGACAGCAGCGCCATCGAGGCGCGGGCACGGGCGAACAGCCCGAAGTAGACGAGTGCGAGTGGCGTGCCGACGAGCAGCCGGTGCTCGCGCAGCAGCGGCACCCGCTGGAACGCCAGTCGCACCCCGATCGCGGTCACGAACCCGACGGGCACGGCGGCCACGAGCAGGCAGACGCCGGCGAGGGCGAGGCCCAGACCGACGGGCGCGCTGCCGGCGCCGACGCCGAAGGCCGCCCCACCAGCGAGGACGATCACCCCGAACTGCGAGCCGGTGAGCAGGAGACTCCACAGCACCCCGCCGACGGCGACGCTGCGGGCGCCCGCGGCGAGCACCAGAGTGTCGACGTGGGTGTCCATCGCGCTGTCGGTCGCCTCCTTCAGCACCGTCACGAGCGCCAGGAGAACGAACAACACGCCGCCGAAGCCGCGAACGCGGCCGACAACGGCGGCGTCGCCGGCGGCGAACCGCTGGCCCAGTTCGTAGCCGCCGGGGTACGGCCACCCCGCGAAGCCCGGCACGGGCGCCCGGCCGACGGCGACGAACAGGCCGAAGGCCAGCGAAAAGAGGTACGCAAAGGCGAACCACGGGTGGGCCCGTGCCGTTCGGTACTGCCGCCGGAGGTTCGTCCGCGCCACCAGACCAGCCCGGCGGAGCCACGCCGGCACCAGCCCCCCCGCGTCGTCGCGGGACCGTCGGCGGACGCCCTCGTGCTCGACCGACTCCTCGTGCAGGCCCGTCCCGTCTGCCACACCCCCAGTCAGCGCACCCGACGGCTTGAATGTTCCCGGTCGTCGGACGGGAGGGGAAGGTTTAGTGCACCACCTCCTGTGGAGACGGGCGATGGAGACGGCCCACCGGGTGACCGTCGGCGACGCCCGCGACCTGTCCGACCTGCCCGACGACTCGGTCGAACTCGTGGTCACCTCGCCGCCGTACCCGATGGTCGAGATGTGGGACGACACCTTCGGTGCGCTCGACCCGGCGGTGACCGAGGCGCTCGACGCCGACGACGGCGACCGCGCGTTCGAGGCGATGCACGCCGTCCTCGACGACGCTTGGGCCGAGGTGGCGCGGGTGCTGGTCGACGGCGGCATCGCCTGCGTGAACGTCGGCGACGCGACCCGCACGCTGGGCCGGTTTCGCGTCTACAACAACCACGCCCGGGTCTCGCGGGCGCTCGAGCGAGTGGGCCTGGAGCCGCTACCCGACGTGTTGTGGCGCAAGCCCGCGAACTCGGCAGCGAAGTTCATGGGTTCGGGGACGGTACCGCCAAACGCCTACGTCACCCTCGAACACGAGTACGTTCTCGTCTTTCGCAACGGCGCCCGCCGTGAGTTCGAACCCGGTGCCGACCGTCGCTACGAGGCGGCGTACTTCTGGGAGGAGCGCAACGAGTGGTTCTCGGACGTGTGGACCGACGTCCGCGGCGTCTCGCAGGACCTCGACGCTGGAGAGGCCCGCGAGCGCTCCGCGGCCTTTCCGTTCGCGATCCCCCACCGACTCGTGTGCATGTACTCCGCCTACGGTGACCGGGTGCTGGACCCATTCTGGGGCACCGGCACGACGACACTGGCGGCGATGGCCGCCGGACGGGACTCGGTGGGCGTCGAGCGCGACCCCGACCTCGTCGGGGCGTTCGACCGCCAGGTCGGGAACGTCCCCACCGTGTCGCGGCGGGTGGCCCGACGGCGCCTGCGCGACCACGCAACCTTCGTCGCCGAGCGTCGCGCCGATGGCGATCGACCGGAGTACGAGGCCGAGCACTACCCCACCCGCGTCGTCACGAAGGCAGAGCGGTCGATACGGCTGTACGCCGTCTCAGAGGTGACCGAAACCGACGCGGGGTACGCCGCGAGCCACGAGCCAGTGGTGGGAATGCCCGACGTCGACTCGGAGCCCGACCGCCGGTCGGCAGACGACGGGTGAGGGGGTCAGTCCACGCGAAAGGCGGGTTCGGAGACGCTCTCGCTCTTGCACTCCGGGCAGCGAGAGGGTCGGTTGACGAGGTCGTCGAAGTCGGCGAACCCGCAGTCGCGACATTCCGGTGGAGCGACGAGCAGTTCCTCGTCGGCGTGTTCGAGCGAGCGAGCGACGTGACGGACGTGGTCGGTCGCCACGCTCGCGGTGACGTCGAACTCCTCGGCGAGCGTGCTGGGGGTGGCCGCCGTTCCCCGAAGTCGGTCGCGGATGCGCTCTCTGGTGGTCGACTCCGCTTTGCGCATACTCCACCGTGGTGACGGGGGACCAAAATCCTCCCGCCGATGCTGAACGGGTGTCCCCGTCGTCGTGGTGACAAACGGCGGCACGCTTTTTTCCGCTCGGTCCCGCGGGTGGGCGCATGCGGTCAACAACACGTGGTGATGGCGATGGTTGACGCGAGGCAACTCCTCCGGGGCACGATCGGGGCGGCGGTCGTCGCGGTCGGCGGCGCGGTCGCTGCCGCGGTGGGCTACGGACTGTTCGTGGTCGTCCCGGGAGCGGTGGACGCCGACCACCGACTCGCCGTTCTGGTGGGCGTCGTGCTCGCGGTCGTGACCGGCCTGGCAGGGCTGCGCGCGGCGGGGTCACTCGCCGGGTCGGTGCTGTCCTCGTACAACGTCGGCGAGGTGGCCGTCGAGGGGCCGATCACCCGCGACGGCGGCGGTGGCCCGCTGCCCTCGACCCCGCAGGGAACGGGTGCAGACGACATCGTCGACCAGATACAGCGCGCCGACGACGACGGCCAGGTCGATGCGCTGTTGTTGCGACTGAACACCCCCGGCGGACAGGTCGTCCCGAGCGAGGACATCCGGCTGGCGGCCGAGCGGTTCGACGGCCCGGCGGTGGCGTACGCGACCGACACCTGTGCCTCGGGCGGCTACTGGATCGCGAGCGGGTGTGACGAACTGTGGGCGCGCGAGGCCAGCATCGTCGGCTCTATCGGCGTCGTCGGCTCGCGGGTGAACGCGAAGGAACTCGCGGACCGCGTCGGTCTCTCCTACGAGCAACTCACGGCCGGCGAGTACAAGGACGCCGGCGTCCCGCTGAAGGAGTTCACCGACGACGACCGCGAGTACCTCCAGGGCCGCATCAACGACTACTACGAGCAGTTCGTCGAGACGGTCGTTGAGGGCCGCGGGATGGACGCCGAGACGGTCCGCGACACCGAGGCCCGCGTCTACGTCGGGCGGGAGGCCCACGAGATGGGGCTGGTGGACGAACTGGGCACCCGCGAGGACGTCGAGTCCGCACTCGCGGACCGCATCGGCGCCGAGGAGGCCACGGTCCGGGAGTTCGAACCCTCACGGGGCATCGGCGAGCGCCTGCGCGGCGGCGCCGCGACCGTCGCCTACGCGCTGGGCGCCGGGGTCGCGAGCGTCGTCGACACCGACGGCGTGGAGTTCGAGGTCCGTCACTGAGACGCGAGGGGAACCACGCGGTCCCGGGCCAGGACGCCCGGACGGTCTCAGGAGGCGCCGTCGTCGCCGTCGG
>CAZQHW010000093.1:0-10502 GCA_964593395.1 uncultured Halobacteriales archaeon | reverse complement strand
TTCGAGGTCGTCGTGGTCGGCGGCGGCACGGGCAACAACGTCGCGGCGGCGGCGGCCGAGGCGGGACTGGAGACCGCCCTCGTCGAACCCGGACCGCTCGGGGGCACTTGCCTCAACCGCGGCTGCAACCCGTCGAAGATGGTGATCCAGGAGGCAAAGGCGGTGAACGCGGTGCGCGAGGCGGGGCAGTTCCACGTCGACGCCACGCTCGACGGGTGGGACCACGCCGCCGTCGTCGACGAGATGGACGACCTGCTCGGTGGCCTCGCCGAGGGAATGAAAGAGAGCTACCGGGAGAAAGAACACCTCACGCTGTTCGAGGAGCGCACCCGCTTTCTGGACGAGCGCACGCTGGAGTTGGGCGGCGAGGCCGTGACCGGCGACCGCGTGGTGGTCGCAACGGGGTCGCGACCGCTAATACCGCCGATCGACGGACTCGACGAGGCGGACTACATCACCAGCCGTGACGCCCTGTTCCTGCGGGAGCCGCCCGAGAGTCTCGTGGTACTGGGCGGCGGCTACATCGCCGTCGAGTTGGGCTACCTGTTCGAGTCGCTGGGCACGACCGTGCGGATCGTCGAGATGGAGGACACGCTCGTCCCCCGGGAGGACCCCGAGGTCGCCCGGGCGTTCACCGACGTGGCCGCCGAGCGCCACGACGTGTACACCGGCCACCGGGTCACCGCCGTCGAGAGCGGGTCGCCGGCCGCCGTCCGCGCCCGGCGCGACGACGGCACAACGGTCACGGTCGAGGGCGAGGAACTGTTGGTCGCGCTGGGCCGGCGTCCGAACACCGACTCGCTCGACCTGGAGACCGCGGGCGTCGAGACCGACGACCGCGGGTTCGTCCGCACGGACACCCAGTTGCGCACCACCGCCGAGAACGTCTGGGCACAGGGCGACGTGGCCGGCAACGCGATGTTCAAACACAGCGGCGACTACGAGACCGAGTACACCGTCGCGAACGTCGTCCACGACGAGGGCCGCGAACTCGACCTCTCGGCGCTTCCCCACGCGATCTTCACTGAGCCACAGATCGCCGGCGTCGGGGCCACGGAGGACGACCTCTCCGGGGAGTACCTCGTCGGCCGTGCCGGCCTGCCGGACACGGCGATGGGCCGCGCACAGAAACTGGACCACGGCTTCGCGAAGGTGCTCGCGGCGCCGGACGGCGAGTTGCTCGGCGCGCACGTGTTCGGCCACGAGGCCTCCGTGCTCGTCCACGAGGCGGTCGTCGCGACCCGCAACGGCGTCTCGCTTCGGGAACTGGCGGACACGATCCACGTCCACCCGACGCTGTCGAAGGTGATGGAGCGGGCGTACACGAACGCCGCCGAATCTCTCGCTCAGTAGTCCCCGGGGTCCTTTGCCGTGTAGTCGTCGCAGTCCTGCCCGTCGACCGTGGAGTCGTCACACTGGACGGAGCCGGCGTACACGTCACCCTCGACGCTGACGCCGTCGAGGTCGACCTGCCCGGCGCCGTACACGTCGCCCTCGACCGTCGCGTCGTCGAGGTCCACGTCGCCCGGCGACTCGACGGCGCCGGCGACGGCGGCGTTCGCGACCGACGTGTCGCCGCCGGCGTCGATCGTCCCGCCGACGCTGCCGCCGTCGACGGTGACCTGTCCGCCGGCGTCGACCCGACCGCCGACCTGTGTGTCGTCGGCGTCGACCTGTGTGGCGGCGTCGAGAGCGCCGCCCACGGTCGCGCCACTGACCTGCACGTCAGCCCCACTGCTCGTGATCGACCCGGCGACGCTGCCGCCGTCCACGTCCACCTGGCCGCCGCCGCCAACGGTTCCGTCGATCTGCGTGTCGTCGGCGTCGACTGCTCCCCCGGCCTGGACGTCACCGTCGACGGTGGCGTTCTCGGCGTCGACCTGTGTGTCCGCGTCGACCGCGCCGCCGACGATCGCGTCGTCCATCTGGACGTCCGCCGACCGACTGGTGATCCCCCCACCGACCTCGCTCCCGTCGGCGTCGACCTGTCCCTCGCTGTCGATCTCGCCGCCCACGGTGGCGTTTTCCGCGTTGGTCTGGCCGTCCGCCATGATACGGCCGGTCACGACGGAGTCGTCGGCGTCCACGTCGCCGACGCCGACCAGGTCGCCGTAGTAGGCGCTCCCGTCGGCGTCGACGTCACTGCCGGTGCTCTCGACGTCACCGAACACGGTCGTGTTGTCCGTGTCGATCTGCCCGGCGGTCTCGACCGCGCAGGCGACCCGCACGTCGCTCACGTCGAAGTCGCCGGTGCCCCCGCTGGTTTCGCCGTCGACGAACGGGCACTCCTCGTCCGGTCCGGGCACCTGGTCGCCCGGCGGCACGCTCGCCTCCCAGATAACGTAACTCGTCCGCTCGCCGTACCAGACGACCTGGACCCGCTCGTCGGTGGGAAACACGCGGTGGTCGTCGCCGCTCCCGAACTCGCCGGCCGGACCGCCGGGGCTGGCGACGCCCCGGAGTTCGACGTTCGACCCGTCGAGGACGGTGCCTCCGCCGTGGACGAGCACCATCCCGGGGCCGTGGTCGGGGCGCTCCGTCTCGAACACCACGTCCGGCGACGGTTCGCGCTCCCGGCCCAGGTCGAGGAACACCGCCGCGGTGATCCCAGCCAGTAACACGACGATCCCCACGAGCAGGGTCACCCCGACCACGGGCGAGACGCCACGGTCGTCCCGACTGCGTGTCACGTTTGCGTTCGCTCGGTCGCGAACACACTCAACTCGACCGACGGCTATCAGCCGTGATAACGGCGCCCGTGGCTTCTGGTCGTCCGAGCCACTCACTCGCCGGTTCCCGTGGACTTTCTACGCCGCCGGTCGTCACGCCGGTATGGCACGACTGGTCGTCCTCAACAAGGACGCTGACACGCTGTCGGTCGTCGACCCCGCGACCGGCGAGACCGAACGCACCGTCGAGACCGACTTCAACCCCCACGAGGTCGCCATCGGCCCCGACGGCGAGCAGGTGTTCGTCACCTGCTCGCTGGGCGGGTCGCTCGTGGTGTACGACGCCGACACCTGGGAGCGTCTGGCGACCGTGGAACACGACCTGTTCGACTTTCCCCACGGACTCGCTGTACGGGAGTCGGCGGGTGAACTGTGGCTCGCGGCGACGTACTCCTCGACGGTGTTCGTGGTCGACCTGGACACCCACGAGATCCTGGAGACGTTCCCGACCCACCAGGAGAAGTCCCACATGGTGTCGCTGTCGCCCGACGAGTCCCGCGCCTACGTCGCCAACATCGGCAGCGACAACGTCACCGAGATCGACTGTGACGCCCGGCGGGTGCTCGCGGACCCGCCGGTCGGCGAGGAGCCCGAGGGGATCGCCGCGATGGAGGCGTACGTGCTCGTCGCCAACCAGGAGGACGGCACGCTGTCCGTGCTCGACTACGACGACCTAGAGGTGACCAGCCGCGCCCTGCTGGGCGAGACGCCGATCCGCGTCGTCCCCCAACCCGGCGGGCGGTACGTGTTCGTCCCGAACCGCGAGTCCAACGACGTGTCGGTGATCGACACCGAGCACGTCCGCGACGGCGAGCGCCGCCCCTGGGAGATAAAGCGTGTGCCGGTCGGCCGGTGGCCCGGCGGCACCGTGTTCGACCCCGCCGGCGAGCGGGCCTTTGTCGCCAACAACAAGACAAACGACGTGTCGGTGATCGACACCGACGCCCTCGCCGAGACCCGGCGTATCGACGCCGGCCTCCACCCGGACGGGATCGCCTACCTGGCGTGAGCGGTCGACCGCCCGTGGCGTGACTCCGGGTGAGTCAGGCGCTCACGTCGACGCTGTGGTCGGAGTCGACGCCGGCCCCCACGTCGTCGAGCACGCGGGCGGCGACGGCGTGGACGCCGTTGGTGAACGCCGGGGCCGGGCGGTCGTCGCCGACGGCGGTTTCGACCTCCGCCGGGTCGCGGGCGACGGTGAACCCGTCGAGATCGAGCAGGCGCCGGGCGACGCCGCGTTGCTCGTTGGTCGCCGGGCAGACCACGCAGTGGGTGCCGGCGACTGCGGCCTCCATCACCGTCGAGTAGCCCGAGCAGACCACCGTCTCGGCGCGACGCAGCGTCGGCACGAGCGACGGGACGACCGTCCAGTCGTCGTCGCCGACCAGGGTCACCCGGTGGCCCGCCTCGCGGAGCCGCTCGGCCAGCCGATCGAAGCCGACGGAGTACGCAGAGGGGACGACGACGACGCCCGGCTCCGCGGGGCCGGGATCCGCGCCCTCGGGTGGCTCCAGCGCGACGGGGGGCACCCGCGAGGCGCCGGGGATGTCCTCGCCGCGGGGGGGCCACACGGCGGGACAGAAGAACCGCTCGGCGGCGCGACCGACGCCGGCATTGACCGCCCGCGTGACACCGCCGACGACGGGGTCGTCGTACATCGACCCGGCGTCGTGCGAGAGGGCGTACAGCGGGGCGCCGGTCGTCGCCGCGGCGGCGGCGCCGAACATGTCGTCGGTGACGACGGCGTCGGGGTCCTGGTCGTGGAGCCAGTCGCGGATCGCCCGCACGCGACGGACGCTGTGTGGCACGCTCCCTGCCAGGACGCGGACGACGCCGCGGGCGCCGTTGCCGGCGTGTTGGTACTCCTCGACGTAGTTCACTCGCGGCGGTTCGTAGGCCGTGTAGCCGTTTGGCTCGTACAGTCGCCGCCCGTCGCCGCCGCCGGCCAGGGCGACGGTCGCCCCCCGCCGGTCGAGTTCGCGGGCGACACCCATCATCCGCGTGGCGTGCCCGGCCCCCTCCGGGTAGTGCACGACGGCGACGTGTGCTGACACGCTCGCAAGCGCCGTTCCGCGAGCAATCAACCTTTCGCTCCCCGACCCGAACCCGGTGGATACAACTCGACGTCGCCCGAGGGATCGGACAGATGGCCCCGACTGACCTCCTCGAGGAGGCCCACCGCAACCTCCGTGGCGCCGGGTTCGGCGCCCTGCGAGAGCTCTTCTGGCGTACGTACCTCCGGCACGGGCGGACCATGCGAGCGGACCCGGTGTTCGAGGCCGACTGGGACCTGCTGGTGGTCCTCGACGCCTGCCGGGCGGACCTCTGGGCGTCGGTCGTCGACGACCGCTCGCTGCCGGTAGGCACGACCCGCGTCTCGCCGGGTGGCACCTCGACCGAGTGGCTCGACGCCGTCTTCGGCGAGACCGACCCCGCGGCCCTCGCCGACGTGGGCTACGTCACCGCCAACCCCTACAGCGAGAGCCACACCGACGAGACCGCGCTCGGCCCCGTGGAGGAGGTGTGGCGGTACGGTTGGGACGAGCAGTTGCGGACGACCCCGCCCGAGGCGGTCACGGAGGCGGCGGTGCGGGTCGCTCGCGAGAACGACCCCGGGCGACTCGTCGTCCACTACATGCAGCCACACTTCCCGGCGGTCCGGGGCGACATCGCCGGCGAGGGGGGCGTCGCCCGCGACGCCTTCGGCGAAGAATCACTGTCGATCTGGGAGGACCTGCGTTTCGGGACCCGCTCGGCCGCGACGGTGTGGGAGGCCTACCGGGAGAACCTGGAGGCGGTGTTGCCCCACGTCGAGACGCTCCTCTCGAACGTCGACGCCGAGCGAGCGGTGATCACCGCCGACCACGGCAACGCCTTCGGCGAGCGTGGCCTGTACGGTCACGTCGCCGGCGTCGCCCTGCGCCCGCTGCGGGAGGTGCCCTGGGTCGTCACCGAGGCGACCGACGAGGGCACCCTCGACGTAGAGGAGCGCGACGACCGCCCGGCGGACGTCGAGGCCGACGTCGAACAACGACTCCGCGATCTCGGCTACCGGTGACGGCGTGACTCCGTGACCGGCGCCGACGGCGTGACGCCGCCACTAACTGCCGGTGACGCCGCGGTCTGCGGTAACGCCGTGGTCTGAGATGACGCCGCGGTCTGACCAGACGCGGTCGCGCCCGGTTACTGCACGATCTCCGCGTCGGGCCGGCGGAGCTTGATGACCGTCGCCGACGCCGCGCCGACGGAGGTCGTCAGCAGGAACCCACCGACACTGAAGATCAACACGGCGGCGGTGATCGCCGACTCGGCGGCGGCCGTCGTCGCGGTCAGCAGGACGACCTGGACGGTCTCGGTGCCGCCGAGTCCGCCCGGCGTCGGCAGCGCCCCGGCGATGGTCCCCAGCGGGACGACAAAGAGCGGGACGTACGGCGGCACGGTCACGCCGACGGCCCTGAGCGCGACCCACAGGCCGACGGCCTGGACGAGCCAGCCGCTGCCCGACAGCGCCAGGGCGGCGGTCACCCGGCGGCGGTCGGTCGCGATGGACTCCAGCCCGGCGAAAAACCGCCCGATACGTCCCTCGACGCTCTCCCTGGTGGGGGCGGTCACCCGCGGCAGGAGTCGCGCCACGGCCCGGGCCGGCGGCGTGACGACGCGGGCGACGCCGGCCCGGACGCTCTCGCGGCGGCGCCAGGCGGTCACGCCGGCGACGGGCACCGCCACCACCAGCACGACCACCCCAGCGGCGAGCCAGCGGACGGTCGTGCCGAGCGTCGCGACCGCGGAGTAGTACATCAGGCCGACGACCGCGAAGGTGAGCGAGGGGATCACGTTGATCACGTCGAAACTGGTGATCGCGGCCATCGACCGCTCGAACGGCGCTCCGGAGACGTCCGACAGCAGCCAGGCGGCGATCGGCTCGCCGCCGGCCTGGCCGAAGGGGGTGACGTGGTTGGCGAAGGCGGCGCCGGCGTGGACGAGAACGGCGTCTGCGACGGAGATCCGCGCGCCGACGGCGGCCAGCACCACCCGCAGGCTGATCCCCCAGAGAACGAGCCAGGCGAGGATCGTGCCCGCGACGACGGCCACCAACCGGAGGTCCGCCCGACCCAGGTCGGCGAGCACGTTGTCGACGCCGACGAGAGCGGTGAGCACCGCGAGCACCAGTACCGCAGCCAGCAGGCCCGCGGCCAGCACCAGCAGGTTACGAGCGTCCACATCCGGTGGGCGGTCGCGGCGCTCTTGAAGGGTACGGACCTGCGACGCCGAGTCGCTCGGGGACAGTTCGTCGCAGCATCGAACGGCCAGAACGCCCCAGGGCCGGAGCGGACACCTCGCTCGCTGTCGCCGGGTGGCGCCGCCCGGCTGCTGGGAACCCCCGTGGCGGCTCCCGCTGTGCGCGCCGGTCGCTGCTCCCCGCAGTGCTCGGGTCGTGACGCGCCCGCTTCGGCGGGCGTTCTGGCTCTCGACGCCGTCGAACCGAGTCGTCTCGGTCGCTCACCCGACGACCAGTTATGGCGCCGGACCGGCGGCAGACCCGGCGGCCCGGTCCTGCTGGCGGCGCAGCGCCCGCAGTGTGTCGTCGGCGATCTCCACGAGGTGACAGAGCGGGTTCCCCGGGTAGACGACGGGGTTCTCCAGGACGCCCACGAGGAGCCCGGTAAACGGCGCGGTGACGGTGTCGGTGTCGGTCTTGAACGGGTTCGTTATCTCGCAGATGGTCTCGCCCTCGTGGACCAACTCACCCCGCTCGCGGTGCATGTCGACGATGCCGCCGGTGTCCGCCCGCAGCCAGGTCTTCTGGTCGCGGCCGATAACGGTGCGCCACCCCGGCCAGTCGACCCGGGCCCCGGGCTGCATGCCGTACTCCGCGAACACGCTCTGGACGCCCTCCAGGGCCCGGTCGATCAGGTCGCGCTGGAAGCGATGGGCCTCGCCCATCTCGATGGTGATCGTCGGGACGCCCGCCCTGCTGGCCTCGCGACGCAGCGACCCGTCCGGCCCGGTGCCGTCGATGATGACGTTCGTGCCGAAGGCCCGCGCCAGGCGGGTCACCGCCTCGTCGTCGGTGTCGGCCCGGACGTGCAGCATGTTGGTGCGGCCCCGCGTAGAGGTGTGGAAGTCGAGTCCGGCGTCACACGGCTCGACGAAGTTGTCGTAGACGGTGCGGGCGATCCGCCGGGAACTGGTCGACCCCTCTCGTCCGGGAAACGCCCGGTTCAGGTCGCGGTCGAGCACCGGCAGGTACCGCTGTTGGGCGAGAAAGCCGGGGACGTTCAACACCGGCAGGCAGACGAGCGTGCCGTGGAGGTCGTCGTGGTCCCACTCGTGGGCCACCTCGCGGACCACCTCGATGCCGTTGAGTTCGTCGCCGTGGGCGGCAGCCGACAGAAACAGCGTCGGCCCCGGCTCCGGCCCGTTGACGACCGTCACGGGGATGCGGACCGGGTCGCCGAGGTACGTCTCGCTGACCACGTAGCGCACGTTCGCGGTCTCGCCAGGGTCGACCCGGCCGCCGTCGTACGTGAACGGCTCCGCCGGCCCGGACTCTGCTCTCACCCCGTCTACGCTCTCTCTCCCCGGCGTGGACGCGTCGTCGGTCGGCGTCCCGCCGCTCGCGTCACCGCGTTCCATACCCCCCGGCGGGGACGGGTCATTAAACGTCTTTATAACTGTCCGACGGTCGGTCGGCGCCGCCGGCGACGCCCGCGGTCCGGTGACACGACACGCCGTCGCGTGCGCCACCGACTCGCAGACCGCTCCACGAACGGGCGATTGATGTGGCCGGCTCCCGTCCGTCTGGTATGACTGACGCCGTTCGTGTTGGCGTGTTGAGCCTGCACAACAGCAAGGAAACAAAGGCGATCTGCAACGCGGTCGAGGCCCTGGGTCACGAGCCGCGCTGGCTCCGCGAGGAGAACACCGTCGTCCGCATCGCGGACGGCGACGTGACCGTCGAACCCGCGGTCGACGTCGTGGCAAACCGCCTGCTGTTGACCAACACGGAACAGCCCTGCGAGGAACTCGGTCTCGCGGGCACCCTCGACGGCGTCGTCCCCGTGTTGAACCCGCCGAACGCGGCGCTGCGGGCGATCCACAAGTTCGCCACGGCGGTCACGCTCGCGAGGGCGGGGGTGCAGGTGCCGGACGCCCTGCTCGCGCTGTCCGACGAGCGCCTCGCGGCCGAGCGGGCGGACTTCGGCGAGGAGGCGGTGTTCAAGACCGCGATCGGCACCCACGGCGGCGGCACCTGGAAGGTCGGCCCCGGGGACACCGTCTCCGCGAAGGTCGGCACCCGGTACGCCTTTCTCCAGTCGCTATTGGAGCCGCCGACCCCCGATACCGTCGCCGACGGTGGTGCGGCCGCCGCGTCCGGGGCGGAGGTGCCCAACCGCGACGTGCGGGTGTACGTCGTCGGCGACGAGGTCGTCGGCGCGATGTTCCGGTACGCTCCCGACAACGACTGGCGCACGAACGTCGCCCTCGGCGGTGCCGTCGAGAACGCGGCCGACGACCTGCCCGACGCCGTCGTCGACACGGCACTGGAGGCGGCCGACGTGACGGCTCTCGACTACGCCGGCGTCGACCTCGTCGAGGGGAGCGACGGGTGGTCGGTGCTCGAGGTGAACCCCACCGCCGGGTTCAAGGGACTGTTCGAGGCCACCGGCGTCAGTCCGGCGCCGTACATCGCGCGGCTGGCGATCGAGCGCGCCGGCGGCAGCGTCGACGACGACCGCGTCCACGAACTGGCGGCCACGCTCGACGACTCGGTGCCAGACTGCAAGCCCGCACCGGTCGACCGCTCCAGTGAGCAGACCACCGTCGGCTACACCGAGCGCGTCGTGATCTCCGGTACCGACGGCTCCACGCAGGTCGTCGCGAAGTCCGACACCGGGGCGACCCGCACCAGCATCGACACGGCCCTCGCCGCGGAGATCGGCGCCGGCCCGATCCAGAAGACGACGACGGTCCGCTCGGGCTCCTCGAAGCAGTCCCGCACCCGGCCGCTCGTCGACATCGTCGTCGGCGTCGGCGGCACCCAGCACACCGTCACCGCCAGCGTCGAGGACCGCAGCCACATGGACTACCCCCTCCTGCTTGGCCGGGACATCCTCCAGGACTACCAGGTCGACGTCGGTCGCCGCGTCGACGAGGGCGAACCCGACGCCGACGAGGAGTGACGCCGTCCCCGGACTCGCCGGGGGCACCAATCGAGTTGAAAGAGCTCTCAGGTGACGTTCCCCGATTGTCTCCCGCCTCTCGCGTCGTGTCTGCCCTCGGCGTCGCGTTCGTCTTTGTCGTGTCCGCGACCTGCGTCCTGTCCGCAACCTTACCGTGTCTACAGTGCTGCGGCCGGTACGCGAACCGGAGCCAGTGAGACAGTGGCGAGACCGGTTTCTGGGCGGTGACGGTCCGGCGGTCACCACAACGTTCAATTGAACGTGCGTTCAACAGTGCTTCGATGACCGCAACGACGGAACGGCTCAGGCGGTACCTCGACGACGAACTCGGGGAGTGTCGCAGCGAGGACGTCGACCGCCGGCTGTCGGAACTGTCCGGACTGGAGTCGACGGTCGAGCGGCGACTGTCGGCGGAACTCGGCGTGCTGTCGGCGCTCGCGAACGAGACGCGGTACACGCTGGCCCGCGTGCTCGTCGCCGCCGGCGAGGAACTGTGTGTCTGTGAGTTGAACGCCGTCGTCGACGTGAGCGAGAGCGGGATCAGCCACGCCCTCTCGGACCTGGTCGAGGCGGGACTGGTCGAGGGCCG
>CAZQHW010000092.1:395-10679 GCA_964593395.1 uncultured Halobacteriales archaeon | reverse complement strand
GCGGTGTCGACGACGGCGGCGCCGGCGACGTTGAAGATCGACCCGGCGTCGTTGACGGTGTTGCCCGTCGCGATCGGCGGGTCGTCTCGGGCGTCGATCACCCGCTGGATGTAGTAGTGGTTCGCGAACCCGGCGACGATGTCACCGTCGGCGACCGCCTGGGCGACGAGAAACTCGTCGTTGTACTCCGTGGCGCCCTGGTCGATCATCCCCTCCAGCCACTCGCGGGCCGTCTCGCGGTCGTTCAGCACCCGCATCGCGGTGATAAACGCCTGGAACGAGGAGTACGTCGGCGCCCAGCCGATCGCGTTCTCGAAGCGGTCGTCCTCGGGGTAGGCGAAGATGTCCTCGGGCACGCCGTCGACCGCCTCGGTGTTGTACGGTATCGTCCGCACGCGCCCGGAGGTGCCGACCCAGCGGCCGTCCGGCGCGCGAAATCGCTCGCGGGCCATCGACAGCACATCGTCGCCCAGTTCGAGTGCCCGCCCACGGTCGTTCAGCGCGCCGAGCGCCCCGGCGTTGACCGTAAAGAACACGTCCGCGGGGCTGTTCTGGCCCTCGTTGTCGATCCGGGCGAGCAGGTTGTTCGCGCTGTCGTACCGCGGCTCGATCGTCAGGTCGTCGTAGGAGTCCTGAAGAAACGTGATCAGTTCGCCGACGAGGGGCTGGCCCCGCCCGGAGTACACCCGGATCGTCCCCGAGAGGTCGGGTAACTCGTCGATCGGCGTCCCGCCCGGGGTGTCCCGGCCCGCTCGGCCGGAGCCGATCTGGCCGGGGCCGTCCGGGCTGTCGTCGCCGTCACCGTCGCCGCCCGTGATGGCGCCGACACACCCCGATAGCGCCGTCAGCGAGGCGGCACCGGCCGCCCCGACGAACCGGCGTCGGCTCGCCGACCGCACCCGACGTTCGTCGCTCATACCATAATTTAGGTCTGCCTAAAAACTTAGTCGTTCCGAATCAGTCGTCGGCCGGGACCCGCTCGCGCTCGAGGGCGGCGAGACAGTCCAGCCAGCGGTCCATGTGCTCGGCGACGTACGGGAGAAAGTCGGCGTTCGCGAGGTCGGGCGGCTCCCTGAGGGTGTCGGCGAGCGCACGGTACGCTCGCCGGAACCGCTCGGCGTCGTCGGCGCCGACGTCGGGCACGGCCGCCTCGTCGACGATTCGCCAGAGATGCTCGTTCAGTTCGAGGGCGGGCGCCTCCGCACGGAGGTCACCAACGGTCGAGCGCGGCGCCTTCTCGTGGACACACAGCGGCGTGCCGGTCACGACCTGGCGGTCGAGGGCGTCGCACGTGCGTTTCAGGAGGACGCCGCTCCAGATGTCGTCGAAGCGGCCCACACCCCAGGGGTTGTCGTCCATGGGCAACTGGTAGAAGGCGGGCACCACCTCCCGGCGGAAGGCCAGGTTCATCGAGCACACCGTCGTGTAGTTCCCCGGCGCCACGTCGAACAGCGGGTCGCCGTAGTCCGAGCGGTCCAGGCGCACCGTGGACTGGCCCCGGAGGTCGCCGTCGGCGAGGATCCGAACGGCGTCAAGGTCGGGGACATCGGTCCACAGTCCCTGTGAGGCGACGACCCGCGTCGGTGCAGCGCGGTCGCGCTCGGTCGTCTCACCCATCGCGCCGTAGGGGTAGCCCCGCGGGTACAGGTCGGCGACGCCGTCGAGCACGTTCACCCACCCGGTGTCCGAGGCGCGGCGCTCGACCGGCGCCTCGCGGGCCAGGTTGTCGTAGTGGCCACCGAAGAAGTCGAAGTCAGGGTGCGGACGCGTGTCGTCGTCCAGAAAGACGCCGTACTCGAAGTCGTTTGCCCAGAGGTACAACAGCCCAAAGGAGGTCTGTGCGTGGCTCTCTGCCGGGACGAGGTCGGCGTACTCCGTGAGGCCACGGTCCGCGAACCACCGCTCGCGCGCCTCGCCGTCGAACACCCGTCCGGCGACGTCAAGGTCGTCCAGGGTCGCCCGCATCGCCGCCGCGTCACAGAAGTCCTCGGTCACGAGAACGACGTGCAGGCGGTCGGCATGCCCGTAGTCCCGGGCGTTGGCGACGTACTCCCGGACGAACGCCGGGTTCCGAATCGTCGGCGCCACCACACAGGTGTCCTCTCTCATCACCACCAGAATTTAGGCCGACCTAAAAATACCTGGCGGTCTTAGGCGAACCTAAACCGTACGGTCGACAGCGCTGGACACGACAAGAGGCTGTCGGTCCCCGGGTGGAGACCCCTGTCCGGGCGACCCCGTCGTCGCAGAGACGGCACAGAGGCACGTTCGCGGTGCGCTCTGTCGCTGCCGCCGCTTCCAACTGGAAGGGGAGGGCCGGTCACGCCGGAGTCTCGGTGTCAGAGTCGGTCCACGACGGCGTCGGCGAGGGCCTCGAAGGTGGCCGTTCCGGGGACCACGTCCACGTCGACGTCCGCCTCGCGGGCAGTCTCGGCGGTCGGGTCGCCGATGGCGCCGACGACGGCGTCGGCCAGTCCGTCGCGAACGGCGTCGCCAAGGTCACGCTCCGCGGCGGCGTCGAGAAAGTGCTCCACGGTCAGCGAGGAGGTAAACAGCGCGGCGTCCAGGCCGCCGCGAGCCGCGAGAACGACACTGTGGCCCGCCCCGGACGGGCGGACGAGGCGGTACAGCACCGTCTCGTGGACGTACGCGCCGGCCGCTCGAAGGCCGTCAAGCAGTTCGGCGCGGCCGTGGTCACTGCGTGCGACCTCGACGCGCTGGCCGTCGGTGTCGTCCGCGAGCGCCGCCACCAGACCGGCGGAGGAGTACTCCTCGGGGACGACGTCGACGGCGTACCCCGCCGACCGCAGGTGTTCGGCGGTGCGTTCACCGATGGCGGCCACCCGCCCGCCGGGTTCCCACCCCGCCTTGCTCGCGAGGTCGACGCCTGTGCGACTCGTGAGGACGGTCACGTCGGCGTCCTCGCGCGGTGTGGCGCCGGTCGGTTCCACCGCGAGCATCGGGTCGGCGACGGGGGTGACGCCGGCGTCCTCTAGCGTGCGGGCCGCACTCACCAGTCGGTCGTCGTCGGGTCGGAAGACGGCGACCCGCGGGCGGTCCGTGGCCGCCGTCGCGGCCCCTTCGGCGTCGTCACCGGTCATGCCTCGCCCTCCGACCCGTCGGTGGCGTCGCTGCCCGGGTCGGCGTCCGCCTCGCGGTCGAGGGCGGCGTCGATGAGGTCGGCGGCGCCGCGGTCGGCGAGGTCGGCGGCGAACTCGCGGGCGGCCTCCGCGTGGCGCTCGACCGCCAGTTCACGGGTGGCGCTGACGGACTCCTCGCCGTCGGCACCGTGGACGGCGACCGTGGCGCGGACGGTCTCGCCCTGTAAGAGCGCGTGGACGCCGATCGGGGCCACACACCCGCCGCCGAGCGCCGCGAGGACGGTCCGCTCGACGGTCGTCTCCACTCGCGTCCGCGGGTGGTCGACGGCGTCGTTGATCGCCTCCGCGAGGTCGTCGTCCCGGGTGACGACCGCCAGCGCCCCCTGGCCCGGCGCCGGGACGAACGTCGACGGGTCGAGTCGCTCGTGGGGCACCTGTCGCAGGAGACCGATCCGGTCGAGTCCCGCCTCCGCCAGGACGATGGCGTCGAACTCGCGGTCGACCTCACGGCCCAGCGCGCGACGCTCCACCTCGGTCAGGTCGTCGAACCACTCCTCGGCCGTGCGGTCGTACTTCCGGTCGGGGTCGTCCCCGTCGTCTCTCTCGTCGTCGCTCTCCTCGGCGGCAAGGCGGCGCTCGTGGTCGCGCTGCAGGTGGGGCGCGAGCAGTTTCTCGACGCGAGTGTCGACGTTGCCCCGCATCGGGTCCACGGTGAGGTCGGGGCGGCGAGCGAGCAGTTGGGCGCGACGACGGACGCTCGCAGTGCCGACGGTCGCGCCCTCTGGGAGGTCCTCCAGTGCGGTGCCGTCGGGGGTGACGAACACGTCGCCGGCGGCGGCCCGCTCGGGGACGGCGGCGACCACCAGTTCCGGCGGCGACTCCGTGGGCATGTCCTTCATCGAGTGGACGGCGGCGTCGGCCTCGCCGGCGAGCACCTCCTCGTCCAGCGCGCGAACAAAGGCACCGGTCCGCCCCAACCGGTGGATGAGTTCGTCGCGGAGTTCGTCGCCGCGGGTGCTCACCTCCACCAACTCGACGTCGAAGCGGCGCCGCTCCAGGGTCCGCGCGACCGACCGTGCCTGCCGCAGCGCCAGGTCCGACCCCCGAGTCGCCAGGCGCACCTGCTCTGCCATGCCCGAGCGTGGACGCGGGGGACTCAAAAGGTCGCCGCTGTGCAGTCGCCGCCGGCGAACCCGGACTACAGCGCCGGCAAGACCCGCTTGTACGCCTCCAGGGTCGCCTCGACGTCCTCGCGGGTGTGTGCGGCGCTGACGAACTGCGACTCGTACTGGTTGGCGGTGAGAAAGACGCCCTCCTCCTTCATCGCGGGCCACAGCAGTCGCTCCCAGCGGTCGGTCTCGGCCTCGACGACGTCCTGGCCGCACTTCGGGCAGTGGTCGTAGCGCGGACAGGCGGTGCGCTGCTGGCACCCGGCCTCACACTGGTCGGCGAGCGTGGCCGGGGCGTCCCGGGTGAACACCGTCTTGAACATCGAGTCCTCGCCGACGACGGTGTACTCGGGGGCGTGGTCCGTGAGGAGGTCGGTCAGGCCCGAACGGAGCTGTTCGCCCAGGTCGTTCACGTGGTCGTACACGTCGTTCTCGGCGGCGTACCGCAGCGTCTCCAGGCCCGCGGCCATCGTCACGGGGTGGCCGTTGAACGTGCCGGACTCGAACACCTCACCGACGGGAGTGAACTCCCGCATCACCGCGCTCCGCCCGCCGATCGCCCCGACGGGAAAGCCGCCGCCGACTATCTTCCCGAAGGTGGTCACGTCCGGTTCGACGCCGAGTTTCCCCTGCGCACAGGCCAGACCGCCCACCCGGAAGCCGGTGATCACCTCGTCGAACACCAGCAGTGCGCCGTGGTCGTCACACAACTCCCGCAGGCGCTCGTGGTAGCCCTCGACCGGCGCGACGATCCCCTTGTTTCCGAGAATCGGTTCGGTGAGGACACCGGCTATCTCGTGGCCGTGTTGCTCGAACACCCGGGCGGCGGCCTCCTGGTCGTTGAACGGCACCGGCAGCGTGTGCTCGGCGAAGGCGTCGGGGACGCCGGGCGAGGAGGGTCGTGGGTGGTCGGCGTCGCCCTCGACCAGCGTGGACTCCTGGGCGCCGTGGTAGCCGCCCTGCATGACGACGATCTTCTCGCGACCGGTGTACCCTCGCGCCAGCCGCACCGCGGCGACGGTCGCCTCCGTGCCGCTGTTGACGAACCGCACCGAGTCGACGGAGGGGACGTGCCGGGCGACGAACTCCGCGAGTTCGACCTCGACCTCGGTGGGGGCGCCGTACATCGGCCCCTCGGCGGCGTGGGACTGGACCGCCGCCTGCACCCGGTCGGGCAGGTCGTGGCCCAAGAGGAGCGGTCCGTACCCCATCACGTAGTCGAGGTAGCGGTTCCCGTCGGCGTCGATAACGTGTGCGCCGTCGCCGCGCTCGACAAAGAAGGGGTACGGGCGCGGCACCGCCCGCACCGGCGAGTTCACCCCACCGACCAGCACCGACAGCGCACGACCGTACAACTCGCGGGACTGCTCGTCCATGTCCGGGCCATCGAGCGGCCCCCCTGTAGTGGTTTCGTCGCCCGCCGCCCCGTCGTCCGCCGAACCCGTGGTGTCCGTCGCGACCTCCCGAACGCATATGTCCGTCACAGTCGATGGACCGACGTGGCACACGTCGCCCGTCTCGCCGTCCACCCCGTGAAGTCACTCGACCCCGAACCCCGCGAGCGAGTCCGGGTGCTCGACAGCGGCGCACTGGCCGGCGACCGCGAGTACGCCGTCGTCGACGCCGACGGCGAGTACGTCAACGGCAAACGGACCGCCGCCGTCCACCGCCTGCGGACGAGCGTGACCGTCGAGGGGGATCGCCCCGCGACGCTCGATCTCAGGGCCGAGGCCGACGACGCCCCGGCCCGCCTGCGCGACGGCGAGCGGTTCTCGCTCCCGGCAGACGCCGGGCCCGGCGGCGACCTGCCAGCGCTGCTCTCGCGGTACGTCGGGTACGAGGTGCGTCTACGCCGCGACCGGGAACGGGGCTTTCCCGACGACACGACCGACGCGGGACCCACGGTGGTCTCGACGGCCACCCTCGAACGCGTGGCCGAGTGGACCGGCGTGTCCGTCGAGAGTGTGCGCCGTCGGTTCCGCGCGAACGTCGAGGTCGGCGGGACCGAGCCGTTCTGGGAGGACCGCCTCTACGCGGCGGACAGCCCCGTGCGCTTTCGCGTCGGTGATCTCGACCTCCTCGGAACGGGGCCGTGCAACCGGTGTGTCGTGCCGCTGCGGGACCCCGACACCGGAGTCGAGACGACGGGGTTCCGCGAGCGACTGATCGAGGGGCGTCGCGACGAACTCCCGGAGTGGGCGCCGGCGGAGCGGTTCGACCACTTCTTCAAGCTCGCGGTGAACACGCGCCGGCCCGGCACCGACGGCGTCGAGGTGGCAGTCGGTGACGAGGTGACGGTCGGCGAGCGGTCGGCGTAGCGCCCGGGTCAGGTCCGCACGCGCCGGAGTTCGTCGTCGGAGAGAAAGGAGCGGTCCTCGGCGGGGTCGACGACGGTGACCGAGTGGTCGGTGGTCGGGGTCGGCACGTACACGCTCGTCGCCAGGCGCTTTTGTTCGCCGGCCTCCACCCGACCCATCGGCAACATGACCGTGCGTACGGCCACGTCGTCGTGGTAGAAGACGAGACGGACGACGGCGCCGGAGGTCTCGCCCTGGTTGACGACGGTCGCGGAGACGTCGACGGTCCGACCGGCGGCCCGCGAGGGTGCCGTCCGGGTCCCGTCTGCCTCGAAGGTGGTGCCCGACAGGTGGAGGGTCTCGCTCACCTGCCGGCGGGTGCGGCGGTACTCGTCGAGTTGAGCCTCGATCGACCGTGCCATGCGGGCCGCGTCGGTGTCGTCGTCGATCACCTCCCGGACGTGGAGAACGGTGTTCGACATGTCGTCGACGGCGCTCTCGCGGCCGCCCGCGTTTTTCGCCTTGAGCATCTCGTACTCGCGGCGGAGTTGCTGGACGTCCGCCCGCGCCGACGCCGGCGCCGACTCCGCGAGTCGTTCTATCGTGTCGTCCATCTCCAGAACGGGGGGGAGTCCACTCATTGGGCGATGTTCCGGGTGCCCGAGAATAAGCGTTCGGTCGTCAGCCCTCGCGCTCCAGGGCGGTGTCGCGCTCCCGGGACGAGTCGTGTTCGTCGGCCGTCGTGGCGTCGTCGTCCACCTCGACTTCCAGTTCGGGCGGCACCGTCACGCCCTCGGTGGCGACCAGGTCCTCCAGGCGGCGCTCGAACTCCACCTCGTCGATCTCGCCGGTGGCGTACCGCTCGCGCAGCGTCTCCAGGGGGTCGACGGTCTCGGCGTCGGTGTCGTCGGCTGGCCGCTCCGTCGCTGGCTCCTCGTCGGGGGCCGGGGCGCGGTCGGCCAGTTCGTCGGCGACGGGAACGACGAGCAACCACCCGACGACAAACACGGCCGCCGCGACCTGCCACCCGGCGAACATCGCGGCGAGGATCCCGACCGCGAGCGTCGCGACGGCGGCGACGTCTTCGACCGTCTCCAGGGCAGTCTTTGTGTGCATCTCGGTCTCAGTCGCCGACACCGTCGCCGGCGGCCCGCTCGTGGTCCCGGTCGGCACGGTGTTCGCTGATGATGCGGTCGATCGTCTCGGCGGTGCGTTCCTTGCGGCGCTGTTCGGCGCGGTCCTCCCAGTCCTCGATGACGCGCTCGACGTCGTCCTCGCGGGCGACGGCGAGTTCGTCGACCTCCTGCATCGCCACCTCGTCGGCGGGCCCGACCGGCACGCCGTGTTCGAACAGTATCTCGTCGGCGACGTCGGAGAGACCGCCGCGTTTGAGCACCACCCGTGGGTTGGCCGCCACGAGTCGCTGGGCGGTCGAGCGGCCGGCCCCACCGGCGTTTCGCAGGTACACCACGTCGTTTGCGGCCAGGCCGTACGCCTCCTCGGCGGCCTCGAGGGCGGCGACGGTGAACTCCTCGACGGGCTTGACCGGGACGAGACCCTCCTTCTCCTGTTCGACGTCGCTGAAGTTCGAGTGGTCCAGCCGCCAGAGTGCCTTCATGCGCTCGACTTTCCCCTCGAGTTCTTCGACGCGGTCGCGCTCGTCGGCGAGGTCGCCCTCCAGACGGGACACCTCCCGCTCTAAGCGGGACACCTCCCGGCGCTCGCGGGCCTCGCGACGCTCCTCGCGGCGGGTCTCCGACAGTTCGGTCTCGAGATCGGCGATGCGTTCGTCCTTGCGGTCGACGGTCGTCTCGAGGTCGTCGACGTGGTTCTCCAGGCGCTCGACCTGTCGCTCCAGGTCGGTGATGCGGCGTTGCTGGGGCGAGGGTTCGTTGTCGGGGTGCTCGCTCGCCCCGCCGTCGTCGCCGTCGTCCTCGGCGTGTTCGGCGAGGGCGGTCTCGACGGACTCGCCGTCGAGCACGCTGGCGAGGACGCTGCCGGTGTCGACGGCGGGGGGCACCTTGCGCTCGACGCGCCGGAACTGGTCGGCGTGGTCGTCGTACGCCTCCAGTGCGGCGGCGGCGGCGTCGCGCTCGTGGTCGTTGTCGTACGCCAGTTCGCGGGTGCGGTGTTGCTTCTGGTCGATCGGGAGGTCGCTGTCTGGTGTCCACCCGGCGGCGTCGAACGAGCGGCGGATGCGCTCGACGGTCTCCGGCATCGGGGTGACGTCTGCGGCCACCACCAGGGGGCGCCCGCGGTCGACGATCCACTCGATCACGTCGCCGGTGTCGGCGGTGCGCGTCGAGAGCACGTCGAGCACCTCGCCCTCCAGGTCGAGGATCGCCACGGCGGTCGTCGTCCCGGGGTCGACACCGACGAGCACGTGGTCGCGGCGCTTGGCCAGCGGGCGGAACTCGATGCCGTCGGTGCGGACGCGGTCGATCTCAACGCGGACGTCGCCCGACCGCTCCCGGGAGACGGGGATGTCCTCCGGGCGGGCCTCCACCTCGAAGATCGCCTGCGAGAGACCGCCGTACTTCTCTGTGACGTCGCGGTCGTACTCCAGGCCGGCGTCGTCGAGTGCCGAACCGACCTCACGAGCGCGCTTGCGGACGGCGCCGTGGATGCGGCGGGTGTAGCGGTCCTCGGACCAGCCGCCGCCACCCCCGGTCGAGCGGCCGCGGGCCACCTTCAGGCGGGTGCTGTCGGTGAACGCGCGCACCTCCTGGCCGACGTTCTGGGCGGCGAGGCGGGCGGCGGCTTCGGCCTCGCTCATGGGGTCTTTCGCGTAGGGGACGTCGTGGCGGTCGGCGACCCGCGAGAGAGGTTCGGGGCTGTTGGCGCCGGTCACCTGGACGAGACGAGTCTCGTCTGGGAGTGCGCCGAGAAAGCGCACGAGGTCGTCCTTGTCCTCGGCGAGTTCGTAGGTGTTGTCGGTGGCGACGATGGCCGGCGCCTCGTCGTCGATGAGCCGGCGGAGCTTGCGGTAACTGACGACGTCACGCTCGAAGCCGTCGCCGTCGTACACCGCCAGCGCGTACTGCGGTGCCGTCCCGCGCACGTCCCCACTCTGGATGTCGACCCCGTACACGACCGCGTCGAGGGCACTCGTCCGGGAACTCACGACAAGAGGTAGCGTCCCGTCTGACATAAATCTCGTCCCGCGTGTCGGTGTCCGTGACGGACCGCGCCGCCGCCGTCGGAGGGCGCATCTCTTATTATGGCCCCGCCGCTCGGGGGGGGCATGGGATTGGACGAGGACTCACTGGCGTACCACCGCGAGGAGCCACCCGGCAAGCTCGCGATCCGGACGACAAAGTCGACCAGCACACAGCGAGACCTCTCGCTTGCGTACTCGCCCGGCGTCGCGGCACCCTGCCGTGCCATCCGCGACCGACCCGACGACGCTTACTCATACACGACAAAGGGCAACCTCGTCGGCGTCGTCTCGAACGGCTCCGCCGTTCTCGGACTGGGTGACATCGGCGCCCAGGCCTCGAAGCCAGTCATGGAGGGAAAGGGCGTGCTGTTCAAGCGCTTCGCCGACATCGACGTGTTCGACGTCGAGTTGGACGAGGACGACCCCCAGGCGCTGATCGACGCCGTCGCCGCGATGGAGCCGACCTTCGGCGGCGTCAATCTCGAGGACATCGCCGCGCCGGACTGTTTCGTCATCGAGGAGCGCCTGCGCGAGCGGATGGACGTCCCCGTCTTCCA
>CAZQHW010000092.1:0-385 GCA_964593395.1 uncultured Halobacteriales archaeon | reverse complement strand
CTCCGGGGCGGCCCTGCTGAACGCCGCCGATATCGCCGGCAAGAACCTCGCAGACATGCGGATCGTCTTCTCCGGTGCCGGGGCAAGCGCCATCGCGACCGCCCGCTTTTATCTCTCGCTGGGCGCCCGGAGAGAGAACATCACGATGGTCGACTCCACGGGCGTCATCACCGAGGACCGCGCCGAGCGCGGCGACGTCAACGAGTACAAGCAGGAGTTCGCCAGCGACCACCCACCCGGTGACCTGGCCGACGCAATGGCGGGCGCCGACGTGTTCGTCGGTCTCTCCGTCGGCGGACTCGTCGACCAGGAGATGGTGCGGTCGATGGCCGACGACCCCATCGTGTTCGCGATGGCGAACCCCGACCCCGAGATCGACTACGAG
>CAZQHW010000091.1:4191-10686 GCA_964593395.1 uncultured Halobacteriales archaeon | reverse complement strand
CATCATCCGCCACGGCGCCAAACTGCTGTACGCCTACAGCGAGGCCACCGTGCCGCTTCTGACGGTGATCACCCGGAAGGCCTACGGCGGCGCCTACTGCGTGATGGCCTCGAAGCACCTCGGCGCCGACGTGAACTACGCCTGGCCCACCGCCGAGGTCGCCGTGATGGGCCCCCGCGGGGCGGTGAACATCCTCTACGACGACGAACTCGCCGCCGCCGAAGACCCCGAGGCGCTGCGTGAGGAACTCATCGACGAGTACCGCGAGGAGTTCGCCAACCCGTACACCGTTGCCGACCGTGGGTTCGTCGACGACGTGATCGAACCCGGCGAGACCCGCGAGCGACTGGTGAACGATCTCGAGATGCTCCGCTCGAAGCGAGAGGACCACCCCGACAAGAAACACGGCAACATCCCGCTATGAGCGAGGAGGCCGGGCCGCCGGAGTCGGAGGAGGCGACCGCCGACGGCGGAGCGACCCCCGACGACACCCCCGTGCCCGGCGGACCTCTCCGGGTGCCGGTCGAGGGTGGGACCCTCGCACTCCCCGAGACCGCCACGGACGGCGAGGCGGCGGCTATCGTCGCCGCCGTCGGTGCCCACCTCACCGACTTGGACCGCGCGGCGGCCGCGGCCGCCGCCGACGCGGACGACGAGACGGGGTGGGACGGCCACCGCTGGTCGTTCGCGGGTCGGACCGAGGCCGTCGGCGGGCGACCGGCGCGGCCGACAGACAGCACACCCACTGACCCGTGGACCGCCGCCGGACGTTCGGACCGGCTCTGAGTCGATGGGTCCCGTCCCTGCGACGGCGCCCCAGTTTCCGGTTTCTGGATGTACGTTCCGAAGCTCTGATAATAATAAACATTAAGAACTACGTTTGTCACAGATTATCACGGGTGCTTCGACATGTCTGACCATATGACCCGGTCTTCGATGGGGGAACCGGACGACAGACCGACTATCGACCGCCGCAGTATGTTGAAATCGGCGGGGCTGGCCGGCGCCGTCGGCGTGGCGGGATGTCTCGGCGGCGGCGGTAGCGGCGACGACGTGATCACGCTCGGTGGGTCGATGAGTCTCTCCGGGGACAACGCTGACCTCGGGAAACTGTACCGCGACTCGTACCAGTTGACGATCGACCGGATCAACGATGCCGGCGGCGTCGAGGCCGGCGATGGAAACACCTACGAACTCGAGATGGACCTGCGAGACGACGAGACGGACCCGTCGCAGTCTCAGGAGATATACCAGGAACTGATCGACCGGCAGGGGGTCGACTACCTACTGGGGCCGTACGCGAGTTCGGTGACGCTGCCTGCCAGTCAGGTGGCCGCCGAAAACGAGCGACCGATGGTCGAGGGCGGCGGCGCGAGTCCGGAGATCTTCAACCAGGGCAACGACTGGATATTCGGGTTGTTGCCGACGGCCAACCTGTACGCGTTGAGCTTTCTGGAGATGGTCGCCAACCAGGACCCTGCGCCGTCGAGTATCGCGATCCTGTCGGAGGACGACATCTTCAGCCAGTCGACGGCGGAGGGGGCCCGCTCCCGGATCGAGGACCTCGACATGGATCTAGTCGTCGACGAGAGCTTTCCGACGGAGACCTCTGACCTGTCGACGAACCTGGGTCGGGTTCGCGACGAGGGGGCGGATGTCCTGCTGTTGTGTGCCCACCAGAAGCACAACATCATCCTGGCCGACCAGATGGAGAACCAGGACGTCGCCCCGATGGCCGTGATGGGGACGGTCGGCAGCCTGAACGACGCGTTCCGCGACGAGGTCGGCAGTAACTCGAACTACATGTACGGACCGTCCTCGTGGGCGATCAACGCGACCTTCGACGACGAGGTGTACAGCGACACCCAGGAGTACGTCTCGGCGGTCGAAGACGAGTTCGGGTACGCACCCGACTACCACAGCGCGGCCGGGGCGGCGGTGATCGAGACGTTCGTCAACGCCTTTGAGAGCGTCGACGAACTCACGCCGAGAACCGTCCGCGACCAGATCCGCGACGCCGAACCGTTCTCGACGGTGTACGGACAGGTGTCCTTCGGCGACAGAGGGGTGATCGACAAGAACATGCTGGTGTACCAGTGGCAACCGGACGACGAACTCCAGATCGTCTACCCGGGCTCGGCGGCCCAGAGCGAACCTATCTACCCGATGCCGGACTGGAGCGAACGCTGACAGATGGCCGTCGAACAGTTCGTCGTGAACGGACTGTTGGTCGGCGCCCTGTTCGCGGCCATCGCGGTCGGCTTCGCGCTCATCTGGGGCGTCGCCGACATCATCAACCTCGCCCACGGCGAGATGGTGATGCTCGGCGGCTACACCTCCTACTGGGTACTGAAGTTGACCACCGGCACCGCCGGCGGGTCACCGACGCTCGTGCTCGCGACGGTGCCCGTCGCCGTCGCCGTCGTGTTCGTCGTCGGCTACCTGTTGCACAGGGTGGTCGTCTCCCGGGTCACTGGCACGGACATGTTTCTCACGCTGTTGGCCACCTTCGGGGCCAGCATCGCGATCCAGCAACTGGCGTTGCAGGCCTGGAGCGCCGACAACCGCCAGATAAACGTCGCTCTTGCCGAACCGTCGCTCAGCGCCGCCGGCGTGGTGGTCCCGAAGATGAAACTGGTCGCGTTTCTCGGTGGGATCGTCCTCACCGTCGCGCTGTGGCTGTTTCTCCGGAGAACCCGGACCGGACGAGCCATCCGGGCGGTCTCTCAGAACGCCGAGGCCGCCCGGCTGGTCGGGATCGACGTCACGCACACCCGGGCGGTCACCTTCGGGCTCTCCTCGGGGATCGCCGGCGGCGTGGGGTCGTTTATCGCGGTCATCCTCACCGTCGAGCCACAGATGGGGCTCGTGTACACGCTGAAGAGCTTCGTCATCGTCGTCTTCGGGGGCGTCGGCTCGATCCCCGGGGCGATGATCGGCGGGCTCTTGCTCGGGTCGGTCGAGGAACTCACCACGGGACTGATCTCCTCGCAGTGGACGCTCGCGGTGAGTTTCACCCTGCTGATCGTCCTGCTAGTCGTCAAACCACAGGGGCTGTTCGGCCGGAGCGAGGAGGGGGTCGAGGCGTGACCGTCGACACGTCCCGACTGACCGGCGTCGCTCGCCGCGCTCTGGAGCGGGTGCTCCCGCCGGAGACAGTCGACCGGTTCCTGTCCCGGTGCGACGACCACGCCTGGTCGCTGATCGCCGGCGTCGCCGTTCTGTTCGCGGCCGTCGGCGTCGTTCTCGACACGGGCTTTTATATGACCGTCGTGATGGACATGTTCCTGTTCGCGGTGCTGGCGCTGTCGTGGGACCTCGTGGGCGGCCAGACGGGCTACCCGAGCTTCGGGAACATGGCCTTCTTCGGTCTCGGAGCCTACACGACGGCGATCCTCACCGAGGAGTTTGCGATCGCGTTCCCGGCGGCCTTTCTGGCTGCCGGCCTGCTCACCGTCGCATTCGCCGCCGTTATCGGCGCCGCGGTCCTGCGACTCCGGGGCCATTACTTTGCGATCGCGACGCTGGGCGTGTTGCTCGCCACCCGGGAGGTCACACGGAACCTCGAGATCACCGGGGGCGCGAGCGGGATCATCCTGCTCGACACGCCGGACCAGCAGGCCTTTTACTTCGTGTTTCTCGGGGTGTTCGTTCTCAACGTGGCGACCGTGTACTACCTCTCGGGCACCCGGATGGGGTTCGTGTTGAACGCCATCCGCGACGACGAACAGAAGGCCACCGCGATGGGGTTCAACACGACGTACTACAAGACCGCAGCCTGGGCGCTGGCCGCGCTGTTCACCGGTCTGATCGGGGCCGCCTGGAGCCTGGAGAACGGCTTTCTCGACCCCAACTCGGCGTACAACGACGCCTGGAACGTCGAACTGATCGCGATGGCGATCCTGGGCGGGTCCGGCACCGTCGCCGGCCCGGTCGTCGGGGCGTTCGGACTTCATCTCGTCATCGTGTTCGTCGGCGTCTACTTCGCCGGCTGGCAACTGGTGTTGCTCGGACTGGCCGTGATCCTCGCCGTGGTCCTGATCCCCGACGGCGGACTCGGCACGCTCTCGGAGTACGCCGCGGCGATGGACTACTTCGAGCGCGGTGGGATGGCGGCCGTCGACCCCGACTCTGACACCACGGCGCCGGACCCGGACGCCGACACCGGCGACCCGGACGGCGGGACCACCGGAACCGGCGACATCGGGGGGGTGTCTCCCGATGAGTGACGCCGCCGACGCCAGTACGTCCGCCGCGGGCGACACGACGGGGAGCGACGGGTCGGGCGCCGCCGAGGTGCTCAGGACGGTCGACGTGACAAAGCGGTTCGGCGGGGTGACGGCCGCCGAGGCGGTGTCGGTGACGGTCCGGGAGGGAGAGATCGTCGGACTGATCGGCCCGAACGGCGCGGGCAAGTCGACGCTGTTCGACTGCATCACGGGGCACCTGACGCCGGACGGGGGGCAGGTGTTTCTCCGGGGGCAGGACGTAACCGGGTGGCCGGAACACCGGATCGCCCGCGCCGGCCTCGGCCGGACGTTCCAGCAGACCAGGGTGTTCGGCGGTATGACCGTCCGAAAGAACCTGCTGGTGGCCGCACAGGAGGGCGGGTCGAGCGTCGGCCGTCTCGTCCGACCGCCGGGCGACAGTCTGCGGACGCGGGTCGAGGAACTGCTCGAGTACGTCGACCTGGACGGGCTCTCGGAGACGCGGGCCGGTCGCCTGAGTTTCGGTCAGCAGAAACTGCTCGAGTTCGCGATGGAACTGATGTCGGAGCCGGACGTGCTGTTGATGGACGAACCCGCCGGCGGGATCAACCCCTCGATGCTGGGGAATCTGGTCGAGTACATCCGCACCGCGAACGAGGAGGAGGCGGCCACCGTCTTTCTGATCGAGCACAACATGGACTTCGTGATGGAGGTGGCCGACCGGATCTACGTGCTGGCTCACGGCGAGCGCATCGCCGAGGGGCCGCCGGACGTCGTCCGGAACGACCAGCGCGTCCTCGACGCCTACCTCGGGAGGGAGTGAGCGTGAGCGAGAACGCCCCACCGACCACGGACGACGCGAGCACGGTCCTGCTGGAACTCGAGGACGTGACCGCCGGGTACGGCAACACGACCGTGTTACACGACGTGGACCTCGCCGTCGCGGAGGGCGACATCGTCTGTCTGATCGGCCCCAACGGGAGCGGGAAGTCGACGCTCATGAAGAGCGTCTACGGGTTCGCGGACGTGTTCTCCGGGACCGTCCGCGTCGACGGGACCGACGTCACCGGCCGGCCGCCGCGGCGCAGTCTGCGCGACGGGATCAGTTACGTGTTGCAGGGCGCGAGCGTGTTCCCGCGGATGACGGTCCACGAGAACATGCTGATGGGCGGGTACGTGTTCGCCGACGACGACCGCGCCGCCGCCCGGGCGGAGGAACTGTACGACGAGTTCCCCCTGCTTGGCGACATCCGTGACCAGTCGGCCGGCACGCTGTCTGGCGGCCAGCGACGGCTCCTCGAACTCGCGCGGGCGCTGATGGTCGACCCCGACGTGATGTTGCTGGACGAGCCGTCGATCGGGCTCGAACCGCGGTACATCGACGACGTGTTCGACCGCATCCGCAAACTCAACGACCTCGGGACCACGCTCCTGCTGGTCGAACAGAACGCCGAGAAGGGTCTCTCCGTGGCGGACCGCGGCTACGTTCTCGCCGGCGGCGAGATAAAACACACCGGCACCGGCGAGGAACTGCTCGACGACCCCGAGGTCGGACGCCTCTATCTGGGGGGGTGACCGCCGCCCGACGCCGCCTGGGTCCAGAGCGGGGTCGGCACCGAGTCCCCGGGCGGCCCGGGTGGCTCCTGATCCCGGATCGACACACTAAGGTCGCCCCTGACTGTTTGCTGGCGCATGACCGAGGTCGCCTTCGACAGAGTGCTCGTCGCTAACCGCGGCGAGATCGCCGTCCGGGTGATGCGCGCCTGCGAGGAACTCGGCGTCGACACCGTCGCGGTCTACAGCGACGCCGACCGCAACGCCGGCCACGTCCGGTACGCCGACGAGGCGTACAACGTCGGCCCGGCGCGTGCGGCGGACTCCTACCTCGACCAGGAGGCCGTTCTCGACGCCGCCCGCCGGGCCGACGCCGACGCGATCCACCCCGGCTACGGCTTTCTGGCGGAGAACGCCGACTTCGCCGCCCTCGTCGAGAACAGCGAGGTGACGTGGGTCGGCCCGCCGAGCGACGCCATGGAGCGCTTAGGCGAGAAGACCCGCGCCCGACAGGTGATGGACGAGGCCGACGTGCCGATCGTCCCCGGCACCACCGAACCTGTCGAGGACGCCGACGAGATCCGGGTCTTTGCCGAGGAGAACGGCTACCCCATCGCGATAAAGGCCGAGGGCGGCGGCGGTGGCCGGGGGCTGAAAGTCGTGCGGTCAGAGGAGGAGGTCGAGGACCAACTCGAGAGCGCCCAACGCGAGGGCGAGGCGTACTTCTCGAACG
>CAZQHW010000091.1:0-4181 GCA_964593395.1 uncultured Halobacteriales archaeon | reverse complement strand
AGGTGCAGATCCTGGCGGACCACCACGGCAACGTCCGGCACCTCGGCGAGCGGGACTGCTCGCTGCAGCGCCGCCACCAGAAGGTCGTCGAGGAGGCGCCCTCGGTGATCCTCACGGACGAGACCCGCGACCAGATCGGCGAGGCCGCCCGCCGTGGCGTCGACGCCGCGGGCTACACGAACGCCGGCACCGTCGAGTTCCTCGTCGAGGAGGGCGAGGACGGCCAGCAGTTCTACTTCATGGAGGTGAACACCCGCATCCAGGTCGAACACACGGCCACCGAGATGATCACGGGTATCGACATCGTAAAGTGGCAACTGCGGGTCGCCGCCGGCCAGGAGGTTACCTTCGGCCAGGACGGCGTGTCGATCGACGGCCACGCCGTCGAGTACCGGATCAACGCCGAGAACCCCGCCAACCAGTTCACCCCCACGCCCGGGACGCTCGAGACGTACGACCCGCCAGGCGGTATCGGTGTCAGGATCGACGACGGCGTCCGGCAGGGCGACGAGATAAGCGGCGACTACGACTCCATGATCGCGAAACTGATCGTCCACGCCGGCGACCGCGAGGAAGCCCTCGCCCGCTCGCGGCGGGCGCTCGCCGAGTTCGACGTCGAGGGCGTGCACACGACGATCCCCTTTCACCGCCTGATGCTGTCGGACGACACCTTCGTGAACAGCCACCACACGACAAAGTACCTCGACAACGAACTCGATCCGGCCCGGGTCGTGGACGCGGTCGAGCGGTACGGTCCCGGCGACGTGGACGACGACGGCGACGAGGAGGTGGTCCGCCGGGAGTTCACCGTCGAGGTCAACGGCAAGCGCTTCGAGGTCGACCTCGAGGAGCGCGGCGCCACGCTGCCGGTAGGCGACGCCGCGGCCGCGACCGACACGGACGACGGAAGCGACGCCGGCGGCGGTGGTGACGGTGGCGGCGCCGCGACGGACGCCGTCGAGTCCGGCGACGGCGTCACCGGCGAGCAGGTGACCGCCGACATGCAGGGGACGGTGCTCTCGGTCGAGGTCGGTCCGGGCGACACCGTCGAGACGGGCGACACTCTCCTCGTGCTGGAGGCGATGAAGATGGAGAACGACATCGAGGCAACAAACGGCGGCACGGTCGGCGAGGTGGCCGTCGTCGAGGGGGACAGCGTCGACATGGGTGACCTGCTGGTCGTCATCGACTGACTCGGGTGCCGCCGACCACCGTCGACGCCCTGTGAGCGCCTCGCGGGGAACGGCAACGCCTTTTCAGGCCCGCCACGTCACTCGACCGTGACGACAGCGGTGTACTTCGACCTCGACGGCACGCTCCTGCAGTACGAGACGCCCTTCGAGAACCTCGTCCGCGCCACGCTCCCGGCCGAGGCACCCGAAGCGGCCGCCGACACCTACACCGAGCGGGTGCTTGGGGCACTCTCTGCACAGCGAGACGCGCCGTACGAGCGGGCGTTCGCGGCGGTCTGTGACGCCCACGGTCTCGACGCCGACCCCGACGAACTCGCCGCCGAGTACCGCGACCGGGAGGTCGCGACCACCCACGTCCCCGACCCGGCACGAGACCTCCTGCGGGCGGTGGCTGCCCACCACCCGACCGGGATCCTCACGAACGGCGAGGGCCGAATGCAGCGACGCAAACTCACGGCGCACGGTCTCGCGGACGTGGTCGACGCCGTTCTGGTGTCGAACGCGGTGGGCGTACGCAAGCCCGACCCGGAGATCTTCGAGCGGGCCCGAAAGCGACTGCCGGCCGACACCCACGTGTACGTCGGCGACACCGACGAGGAGGACGTCGTCCCGGCCCGTGAGGCGGGCTTCGAGGCGGTGTACGTCGGGGACGAGTCGCACGAGACTCCCGTCGCGGTCGCGACCGACGGGATCGAGGCACTCGCGGCCGTGGTCGTGCCACTTCTGGCCGAGTGAGAGACGCCTCAGACCGGGGTCGCGTGAAAGCACAACGGTTAGGCGCCCACCGCCTCTCCCCGGAGTATGGCGACGACCTCGTTCGCGCCGGGGGCGTTCTGGATCGCCGGGCCGCTGGCGCTTGCGGGCCTGCCGGCGACGGTCGCGGCGCCGCCGGTGGGCCTACTGCTACTCGCGCTCGCCGGGGGCGTGTTGTACTTCTACCGCGACCCGGAGCGGACGACGCCGCCCGGTGGTCTGGTGGCGCCGGCCGACGGCACCGTCACGGTGCTCCGGTGGGACGAGGACCACGACCGCGCTCGCGTCGGGATCTACCTCTCCGCGGCCGACGTCCACGTGATCCGGGCACCCGCCGGCGGCCAGGTGCACGACGTGCGCCGCGAGTCGGGGCCCCGGTGGCCCGCGCAGTTGGCCCGTGCCGAAAAGAACGAGCGGGTCCACGTCACGTTCGACGGCCTGCGGGTGACGATGCTCACCGGCGCGGTCGCCCGCCGGATCACGCCGTACGTCGACGCCGGTGACCGGGTGCGTCGCGGCGAGCGCGTCGGTCACATCGCCTTTGGCTCCCGCACCGACGTGCTCCTGCCCCCCGGCGTCGGCCCGGAGGACGTCGCCGTCGACCCCGGTGAGACCGTTCGCGCCGGCGAGACCGTCGTCGTCCCGCCCGACGCCTTCGGTCACGCCGACCGCGACCGCGCGCCGGCCGCGAGGCCGGACTCGTCGTAGTCGTCGTCGACGCCCGACGACGGCAGTCACCTGCCAGGTGCCCGACCCGGGGCTTTTCATTCTGCGGACGCAACGAGTGGATATGGTGAGTCGGCTCCGCGCGCTCGGAATCAGCGCGGCAGTCACGCTTGCGGTGTTCGTCTACCTCGCGCTGCCCCTGTTGCGGGAGATGATCGGTCCGGTGGTGAACCTCCCCGTCTACGCCGGCGTCGCGGCGCTGGCGGGGGCCGTCACCTGGGCGGTGATGCGTGACTTCTCCTCCGACCCGGAGCCCGAGGCGCCCGCCGGAATGGAGGCCAGGCGTAACTTGGAGGAGAGCGACGAGGAGGAGCCGCGACCGGCGCCGGACGTCGAGACGGAGATGGAACAGTTGCGCGAGGAGACGTAGCCGGCCGGACCGGGTCGTGACGTGTCGTCTCAGCCCAGCGTGGGGTCGACTTCCTCGATGGCGTCGTCGAAGTGTTCGCGGGTGATCAACACCTCGTCGGCGCGTTCGTTGGCGGTCTCCGGTTCGTAGTCGGTGGCGGTCTCGCGGATGGCCCGCATCGAGGCGCCGCGGACGATCGCCTCGATGTCGGCGCCAGTGTAGTTCTCGAGATCCATCGCGAGTTCGTCGAGGTCGACCTCATCGGAGATTGGCTTGCCGCGGGCGTGGACCTCGATGATCTCCTTGCGAGCGTCGGCGTCGGGCGCCGGCACGCCGATGTGGGTGTCAAGCCGACCCGGTCGAAGGAGGCGGGGGTCGATGTCGGCCTTGCGGTTGGTCGCCGCGAGCACCACCATGTTGGGGTTGTCGGCGATGTTGTCGAGTTCGGTCAACAACTGGGAGACGACCCGCTCGGTCACCTCGTGGGTGTCGCTGCCGGCGGTGCCCGCGATGGCGTCGATCTCGTCGAAGAAGATCACCGTCGGCGCGGCCTGGCGAGCGCGGTCGAACACCTCGCGGACGGCCTTCTCGGACTCGCCGACGTACTTGTCGATCAGTTCGGGGCCGTTGACGTGGATGAAGTTGACCTTCGACTCGCCGGCGAGTGCACGGCCCATCGACGTCTTGCCGGTGCCGGGCGGGCCGTGCAGGAGGACGCCGGAGGGTGGGTCGGTGTTCGTCGACTCGAACAGCGTCTCGTAGGTGAGCGGCCACTCGACGGCCTCGGTGAGCGTCTGCTTCGCGTCGTCCAGGCCGCCCACGTCGTCGTAGGTCGTCGTCGGCGCCTCGGCGACGAACTCCCGCATCGCGCTCGGCTCCACGGCGGCCATCGCCGCGTCGAAGTCAGAGCGTCGTACGGCGGGCCCGCCGCCCTCGCCGCCGTCGGTCTCGGCGGTTTCCTCTCCGTCCTCTGCGGCCTCGCGGAACCGTGGCAGCGCCTCCATCGCCGCCTCGGTCACCATCGCGTGGAGGTCCGCGCCGACGAAGCCGTGGGTCCGCTCGGCGATGCCGTCGATGGAGACGTCGTCGGCCAGGGTCATGTTGCGGGTCTGCACCTGGAGGATCTCCTCGCGGCCGGTCTCGTCGGGGACACCGATCTC
>CAZQHW010000090.1:0-10857 GCA_964593395.1 uncultured Halobacteriales archaeon | reverse complement strand
AGGTGTAGAAGCCGGCGACGCCACCGTAGGCTCCCGCGGCGGGAAAGAAAAAGCCACGCCGCTTTGCGAGTTCGACGAGTCGGTCGCGGACGCGCTCGGGGTCGCTCATGTCAGTCGAGCAGCGCCTCGATGAGGTCGATGTCACGGACGACACCGACGAGGTCGCCGCCGCTGACGACTGGCAGTTGCTCGATGTCGTTCGAGACGAGCAGTTGTGCGGCCTCGCGAACGGACTTGCGGGGCGAGACGGTGACGACATCGGCAGTCATGTGGTCGCTGACGGGGTCGTCCGGGATGGAGACGTTGCGGGTGGGCATGTACCGCGAACCGGTGTCCTTGACGCCCTGCCACATCCAGGCGTCGTCCTGGTCGGCCATCGACTGACCGGTGATCGCCTCGCCCTCGACTATCTCGGCGACCGCCAGCACGTCCACCTCGGTGAGAACGCCGCCCATCTCGCCGTCGTCGTCGAGAACGACGGCGTACGGCACGTCGGCGTGGTACAGTTCGCGCTCGGCGACCGGCAACGGCGTCGCCGCGTAGGTAGCGTTGACCGACCGCTTGTAGACGGCCTCGACGTTCTCGTCGGTCTCGACCTCGCCGTGGGCGACCGCCCGGACGACGTCGGTGACGGTGACGATACCGGCGAAGACATCGTCGACGACGGGCACGCGGTACTCGTCCGTCTCGAGGATCAGGGTGGCCAGCGCTTCGAGGTCCTCGTCGGGGCCGATCGTCGGGGTCTCCTCCATCAACAGCGCGAGTTGGTCCTCGTCGGGCTGTTCGATGAGGGCGTCGCGGCTGACGATCCCCCGGTAGCGCTCCTCGCCGTCCTCCTGCTTGATCACCGGGACCGACGAGAAGGCCCGCTCCTGGAGGTACTCCAGGGCGTCGTCGCGAGTGCCCGGCAGCTCGACGGTGACCACCGACGAGCGAGGCGTCATTGCGTCTGCTACGTCCATGGACCCTCGTTCGATCACCTGTAGGTAAAGACTTGCCCTTGCCCGGGGTCGACCCACACGACCGTCGGTCACCGGCGCCGACACCGGAGGGGTCGGGAAACGGCGTCTCCCCGAGAGTCGCTGTTCGTGGTGTTCCGGTGGCGGTGACCGGGGTCAGGTCTCGCCGTCCGCGTCGTCCGCGGTGTTCGAGGTCTCGTCGAGACTGGCCACCAGGTCGTCCGCCTCGGGGACGAACTTGTCGTGGGCGTCGTGACGGAACGTGCCGAGGTGGTCGCCGTCGACGGTCTGGAAGTGGGTGAAGAACTCGCCGGCGTCGGTGGCGTCGCGGGTCATCCGGGCGGCGTTGCGGCGGTCGTACTGGCCGGCGGCGAGGATCGACAGTTCCTCCTCGTCGTCGCGGTACTCGACGACGAGGAACACGCGGCCCTCCATCTCGCGGCGGAACACCTCGTACGTGGGGTACGAGCCCTGTTGGAACAGCGTCCGGAAGCGACCAGCGTGACTCTCGGGAACGACGAACGTAAGTCCAAAGCGGTCGGTGTCGCCGACGGCGCGGTGCTCCGGGGCGGTGTCGCCGCTGGGCACCGCCGCGACGTCCCAGGCTTGTTCCCGCCGTGCGTCGGCCATCGCCGACATGTCCTCGATGGTCCCCTGCCACGCGGCCCGGAGTCGCTCGGGGTCCGGCCCGGGACCGACGGGCGCGGGACCGCCTTCGGGTCCGTCTCCTGCCATGGGCCACACTCCGGCGGCCGAGCCTATAGTACCGCCGGGTCCGCCCTCGTCTGCCAGGACCGGCGTCCCGAAACCGCCCGACGGAGTGTGGTTTGGGTTCCCAACTTAATTACGTATATTGAGTAGCAAAAATAAACTATTGCTCCGATTCAACAGTTTTATACACAGCGACGTGTGAGTAGTTAACATGGAAGCGTCCACCACGAACGAAGAGGGAGAAGTCGTCGCCTCGGTCGACGACGCCGGTCGTGCCCCGGAGTACGTCATCGCCGACATCACCGAAGACGGCGCCTGGGTATCGATCGACGCCTCGGACGCTCCGACGCTGCCGGCCTGGCGGTAAACTCTCTTCTCGGTGCCTTGTTTCTCGTAGCGTAGACGGTCGAACAAGCACGTCCAGGCCCACACTCCGCTGAACCAGACGACAGCCATAGCGCCGCGACGAACCTGCGACCCGGCGGTGGTGAGTGCCTGAGGTGATTACTTTAGCTGTGAGTGTTGGAGGCTAGTCAGTCAGCCATCGGAGAGCCCGTAGGAGAGGATCTGTTCCCGCTGGGGCTCCGGAAAGAACGCGTCGACGTCGTCGTGTTCGATAACTGCGAGCGTGGTGCCGTCGATCGTCCGGAGGTGAGTCTGCATCTCGCCACGCTCGGTCGCAGTGCGAACCAACGGTCCGGCGAACCGGAGTTGGTAGGAGCCGGCCACGAACAGGATGTGGTCAGTGTCGTGGTCGATTAACTCGGTGACGACAAAGGCGTACCCGGTCGATACGGCCTGGTAGACGGCGGTTTCGTCGAAGTCGGTTTCTTTGTAGAACGCGAGAAACTCCTCGGCCTTTTCAGAGCCGACGATGTAGGACAGCCCCCACTCGTCCGTCTCGCCGGTGTCCGGGGCCGATGCCGCCGTGTTCGCCCCGGGAACGAACAGTGTCTCGTAGCCGGCCGCTTGTCTGTCGTTGAGCATCGCCTCAACGTCCTCAAGGGTCCGCTTCCAGCCGTCCCGGGCGACGTTGCTGGTCCGGACTAGATGGTCCTGTTCGGCCATCGGCTCGTTCCCGGTCGGTCCATTCATATCACCACTGTGGACAGTCAAAGTTCATAAGCGGTGTGATGTCCGTCGTACCCCTGGTCAGGCGACCGCGATACCGAACACGTCCTCGAGCGCAAGCGAGACCGCAAGCAGTAACAGACTCGTCGCGAACAATTTCCAGTTGCGGCTCACCCGGCGCTTGACCGGGAGCCACTCCCCACGCAGAGGCGGCACCTCGTACAGCAGTCGCTCGAACCGGGTCGGGTCGTCGCGCTCGAAGTCGACCATCTTCGAGCCCTGGCCCGAGTGTTTCGGTTGCAGTGCGAAGGCCGAAACCCCGAACAGCCCGAACCCAACAAGGAATAACGCGAACTTCAACCCGACGAGTCCCCCGGTTGCGGCGAACGAGAGCACCCCGAGCGAGACGACGACGCCCGTCGTCGCGCCGAGCACCCACAACAGGAAGTCGGCGACGCGGAGTCGTCGTTCAGTCGTCATGTGTCCGGCGCTTGACCACAGGGTCGACATCCTCGTAGCCGTCACCGTGACGGTGGCAGTAACTCAGCCGTCCGCTCGCACTCACGTCGTACATCTCCGGCCGGTCGCGGTCACAGACGCTGTTGAACTCGCCGTCGAGGTATGCCTCCGCCTTCTCGGGATACCCCTCCTTCACCCGCTGTGCGGCGGTCTCAACGTGGTCCATGACTCTGGACGGCACCTCGAGATGGCCGAACAGTTCGGTCACCGTGTCGTCAATCTCGTCGTACGCCGAGAACGTTCCGAGGCGTCGTTTCATCATCGCCCGTAGCGAGAGGTCGACCCGCGACCGCTCGCGGACGACCTCGCGGAAGCGCTCGAGGGCATCCCAGACCGCGTCGTCGATGTCGTCGTACTCGTCGGGCCGGATCTTCGCCGGGCACCGGGTAGAGAACTGACAGCCAGCCGGCGGGTCACGCGGGCTCGGCGGCGTTCCGCGGAGCGTGATCCGCTGTGAGCGAGCGTCCGGGTCCGGCCGCGGGATCGCCGACAGTAACGACCGTGTGTACGGGTTCGCCGGGTCGGTGAACAGGTCCTCGGTCTCGCCGATCTCCATTATTTTCCCGAGGTACATCACCGCCACCCGGTCACAGATGTGCCGGACCACCGAGAGGTCGTGAGCGATAAACAGGTAGGTGAGATCGAACTCGTCCTGAAGATCCTCAAGGAGCGTGATGATCTTCGCCTGTACGGAGACGTCGAGCGCGGAGACGGGTTCGTCCAGAACGATGAACTCGGGGTTCAGCGCGAGCGAACGGGCGATGCCGACCCGCTGACGCTGGCCGCCGGAGAACTGGTGAGGGTAGCGGTAGAAGTGCTCCTCTTGGAGACCGACGGCGTCAAGTAACTCCCTGACCCGCCGACTACGCTCGCGCTTCGTCTTCCACCCGTGAGCGTCCAGCGGCTCGCGAACGATCTCGCCGACTGTCATCCGGTCGTTCAGACTCGACTGCGGGTCCTGGAACACCATCTGGGCGTTGCGCCGCCACTCTTTTAATTCGGTGCCGGACAGCGTCGTTATATCAGTCCCGTCGAAGGAGATCGTGCCCTCGGTGGCTCGCTCGAGCCGGATGAGTGTCCGGCCCAGTGTACTCTTGCCACAGCCGGACTCTCCGACCAGCCCTAGTGTCTCCCCACGTCGGACCTCGAAGTCGACGCCGTCGACGGCCTTCACCGGCGCGTCGGCGAGTAGTCCCTCGCTGCCGTAGTACTTCCGTAGCCTCTCGACTTCGATTAGCGTCTCGCCGGACGCAGGGCCGGAGCCTGCCGGCCGGTCACCCTCGGGGTCAGTCTCGACGGCACGGCTCACGACTGCTCACCTCCGTCGTCGCGGCCGCTCCGGTTCAACTCCCGGTGGCGACTCACCCGCGGCCCCTCGGGGAGATCCTCGGGGTACAACAGGCAGGAGGCGGTGTGACCCTCGACGTCGCTGACGTCAACGTGAGCGGGCTCGACTGCCTCGCAGGCGTGGAACGCCTTCGGACACCGCGGGGCGAACCGGCAGTCGGCGGCTGGCTCGTTCGGCGTCGGCACGTCGCCTTCAACGGTCTCCAGACCTTCTTCGACGGAGGTCTGGCCCGGGATCGACCGCAACAGTCCCTGCGTGTACGGGTGTTTCGGGTTCCTGAACAGTTCCTCGACAGGCGCGGACTCAACGATCTGGCCGGCGTACATCACGTTGACCCGGTCGGCAATCTCTGCCATCACCCCCATGTCGTGGGTGATGAACAGAATCGAGAGATCCCGCTCCTCCTGCAGGTCCCGGAGGAGGTCGAGGATCTGCGCCTGGATCGTCACGTCCAGTGCCGTCGTCGGCTCATCACAGATCAGAAAGTCCGGCTCGGCGGCCAGCATCATCGCGATAACGGCCCGCTGACGCATCCCACCGGAGAACTCGTGGGGATACTCCTTGAGTCGGCGTCGGGCATCGGGGATCCCAACGGCCTCAAGAAGGTCGGCGGCCTCGTCGCTGGCCGCCTGCCCGGTGATGCCGCGGTTCACCCGCAGGGTCTCCTTTATTTGATTGCCGACGGTGAACACCGGATTGAGCGACTCTTGTGGGTCCTGAAACACCATCCCGATGCCGTTGCCCCGGACGGACTGGTACTGCCTGTCCGAGAGGTCGGTCAACTCCCCGCCTTTGAACCTGATCGACGACTTATCAAGTATCTTGCCAGGGGAGTCCACGAGACCCATTATCGAGCGTGCGGTCACGCTCTTGCCCGACCCGGATTCGCCGACGATGCCGACGGTCTCGCCGCGGTAGATATCGAACGAGATGTCGTCGACGGCGTAGATCGTCTCGCGGTCCGTGTAGAACACCGTGCTGAGGTCCGAGACCGACAACAGCGGCTCCTCGCCGTCGCGTGTGTCTCCGCGAGTCCCGGTGTCGGAGCGGTCTGAGGCGTCGGTACCGGAAGAGGCCATCAGCCACCACCTCCCATCGCGGCCTCCTCGGCGTCGTCCGACCCGGCACCGCTCTCAGGGTCGATCGCGTCACGAATGCCGTCGCCGAGAGCGTTGAGTCCGACCACGAGAATGACGATCATCATCCCCGATATGAGCGAGATGTGCCACGAGGCCGTCGAGACGTAGTTCTGTCCCTGTGAGATCGCCCGTCCCCATGCGGGCGTGGGCTGGGTGATTCCGAGGCCGTTACCGAGGAACGAAAGTGCCGACAGACTGATGATGATCCCGCCAACGGTCATCGAGGCGTACACGAGCAGATAACCGAGCACGTACGGTAACATGTGTTTACGCATTATCGTCCGTGGTCGCTGTCCGAAGCTCTGTGCAGCCAGGATCCACTCTTCCTCGGCGACCTGTAGGGACGGCCCGCGAACTGCACGCCACAGGAACGGCCACGTCGTCATCCCGAACACCAGCGCGAGCAACAGCCCCCCGTTTAATGCCTCCCCGAGCCAGTGACTCTGGAAGACGAAGCTGACCATGATCAACAACAGTAGTTGCGGGATAGAGACTACTCCGTCAGAGACGGTGAGTACGGTTAGGTCGACGGTGCCGCCGTAGTATGCCGACACCATCGACAACAGGATCGCGACCAACGCGGCGAGCCCGATCGCTATCCCGGCGACAATCAGCGTGATCCGCGCGCCGCCCATCATGTAGCTGAACAGGTCCCGTCCGTTGGGGAGTGTCCCGAACACGTGGAACCGGTCGTAGTCGTCGTAACTCAGTGGACCAACGTTCTGTGAGGGGTCGCCTTTCGACTTCGACTGGAAGTTAGCCTGTCCGACCGGGATCGTCTTTACTTCACCGGCGGCCTCGTCGTAGTAGTTCGTCTCGTAGCTGTACGGCGAGAGGATGTTCTGCTCAACGGTGGTCGTGCCGAGCGTGGGGCCGAACAGCGCCATCGTCAGAAACAACATGAGCACCACGATCCCGAACTGCCCCCAGTAGTGGTTCCGAAGACGGTCGACCACGTCGTCCGAGGGCGTCCAGTCTGCCGCGCGGTAGTACTCGCGGAACACGAGCCAGCCGCGGAACGTCCAGTAGAAACACGCCACGGAGTAGGCAACCACAAGCGTCGCCCGGATCGCCCACGCGACCGCGGGCTGAAGTCCCAGGAACGTCCCCTTCCATGGGCCGTTCGGCCCGGTCTGGTACCCCTGGTTCGGAATGAGGTCACGGCTGAGAAGCGTCGGGAGGTCGGCGGCAAAGGACTTCACACCGTCGAGCACACCCGAGATGCTGGTTTGTATGTTCACGACGAACCGGGACGCACCGGGCGAGAACAGTCCGACGACGACGTCGACCGCGCCAGTCAGTCCGACGATAGCCGCGTCTAAAAGCGCAGCGAGCCCGCCGATCAGCGAGCCCAACTGGACGACGACGAGCACCGCCGCGACGGCCGCCCATCGCACGGCTGGGCCAGGGTTCTGTGCGATGCGCTCGCGGAGGGTGTCCTCGGTGTTCGATCCCGGGGAATGAGCCGTTGGCGGTGCGTCCGCCATCAGTTGTCACCTCCGTCAAGGGCGATCCGCGGGTCGATGAACGTGTACAAGAGGTCCTGGGTGATGTTGAACACCACCTGGATGAGCACGAAGACGTACACGAGCGACATCACCACCGGGATGTCGGCACCGAGCACGGCCCGGAAAAAGAGGTTCCCCAGGCCGTTGATCGCGAACACCCGCTCAACCAGCAGTGCACCGCCGATGAGGAGGTAAAATTCGCCCATGATCACCGGTAGGAGTGGGACGACGGCGTTCCGGCCGACGTGTTTCACGATAATGGAGCGGGTGGACAGCCCCTTTGCCTTGGCGGTCTCGACGTACTTCGAGTTGATGCTCTCGAGGACCGCCGTACGGCCGATACGTATCTCGTTGCCCATCGAGGCCGACCCGAGTACGAGTGCCGCTGGGAGGATCCACTTGAACGCGACGCCCATCTCCAGGACGTTTGGCACCGGCACGACGAGCAGGTCAAGAACAGGCACACCGTCAAACGGGTCTCGAACGGTGAACAGTTTCCGCACCGCGCCTGGCGTCCCGATGACGGGCGTCTTCGTAATGAACCCGCGGTACCACGACAGCGCGCCGCCGGCCGAGAGAATGCCGGAGATCATCACCGCGAGCCAGAAGTTCGGCATTGCCCGCCAGACGATTCCACCACCGGACGCGAAGTAGTCACGGAGGGTGTTCGCTCGCAGACCTGCGTACAGTCCGATCGGGATGCCGAACACGAGCGCGATAACGACTGACCACCAACCGAGCCACAGCGTCGCCGGCAGCCGTCCCTTTATTACTTCGCCGACCGGGACGCCGCGCTGGATCACCCAGGACTGGCCGAGATCGAACAGGACGAGATCGGTGACGACCTTGAAGTACTGGTCCCACAGCGGCACCGGGTCGCCGTTGGGGTAGATGAGTCCGAGTTGGAGCCGGAGTTGCCGGGCGTCCGCAGGGTTCGCGTCCCGGCCTAGAATCGACAGCACAGGGTCCAGCGGACCGATGTAGAGAATGGCAAACGACACGGTGATCCCGAAGACGATGACGGGGACGCCGAGCAACAACCGCTTGAACAGGTACGTAAGCCGTCTCATCGGTCTATCACGGACTCGGTATTGTCTGGGGTACCACTGGTTGGAACTCGCGAGGCTGGTCGTGGCTAGTGAGCCGGGTGATGGGCAGACGTAGCATTTGAACGAGCGATGATTTTCATCGGTTTATGAATGTCGGTGTCTGCGAGCGTTGAGCGAAAGGACGGAAGAACTCCGTCGTGGAGAGACCGGGGTCGGACCGGGGTCAGTTACCCTGCCAGTGGCTCTGGTACGCCTCGGCACCGCCGGGGTAGATCTGCGTCGGCGTCAGGTGGAACGCGGCCTGGCCACGACCCTTGAACACGTTCTGGACGAACTGTTCGCGGTTGATGACGTAGGCCATCGCCCGACGGACCGGGGTCGGCACGTCCCGCATATTGAATCCGATGTAGAACGTGTTGATCGTTGGAGTCTGGGACATGTTGAACGTCGTGCCGCCCTCGACCGGCCCGTAGGTGCCGGTCCCCTGGCCGCCCTCGCGGTTCTCGATGTTGACCAGGCTGGGGTCGTACTGCTCGGTCGGGATGCCGGCAACGTCTGCGTTGCCGTTGATGAAGAAGTTGTACGCAGCAGTCGGGTCCGTGATGATGTCGGACTTCAGTTCGCTCACGGCCGAGGACTGGCCGTGGTAGTCGGGGAAGGCGGACGCACGGAACTGACCACCGTTGCCGGAGTCCCACTGCTCGAACTGGTACGGACCACAGCCGATCGGGCTCTGCGAGAACTCCGTCCACTCCATGTCGCCGTCGTACCCCTCGATGTCGCCGACGATACCCTCCGGCACCGCCGAGAACGCGGAGTACGCCAGCACCGACAGCGCGAACGAGAACGGCCCCTGCAGTTCGACGGTGAAGGTGTACTCGCCGGTCGCCTCGACACCGGTCGAGCCGGGTACGACGTTGTCGTCGTCGTCGGTCTCCCGGACGATGTTGAGCACCGAATTCGGGAAGTAGGTGTTCGTCGAGTTCTCGGACTCGACCAGCCGGCGGATCGAGTACACCATGTCGTCGGCGGTGAGTTCCCCGTAGTCGCCATGGAACTGGACACCCTCCTTCAGTTTGAACTCGTAGGAAGTGAGGTCGTCGCTGACGGAGAAGTCCTCGACGAGCAGGGGCTCGACTTCCGGCGAGGCGTTGGGGTAGTTCATCGGCGCGTCGAACATGTTCATGATCTTCGCCCCACTCGCGGTGTTACCGGAGGCGATCGGGTCGAGCGAACTGAACGTCGAAGAGATACCGTTCAGCGTGTCCTTCCCCTCGATTCCCCGGACGGAGGCGTTCGCCTTTGAACGGGAGCCACCCATCGCGCCCGGCGGGTCGTAGTCGACGCGGTCGTACCAGAACGCCTCGTCGACGCGGTGGTATACCGGCAGCATCGCCGCCGACTCCCACAGAGCCTCCTCAACCAGAGGGACCGCTTCGGCGCGGGCCTGGACGGCCTCGTCGCTCGTGCCGGAGTTGTTCTGGATCTGATCAAACGCCTCGACCATCGCCTGACGGGAGCCCTCCGGGTAGTTGGAGTCCTCGTCCCAGAACAGACGGGCGCCGTTCGGCGTGGTGCCCTCAGCGTCGTACACAGTGTTCGGTGGGTCGACGAGCTGGAGGAAATTCTGGGGTGCAGGGTAGTCGGCGATCCACCCCAGGGTGAACGCCTGGTGCTGACCCTGCTCGGTTTGGCTGAGTAGCGAACTGAAGTCCGCCTGGCTGATGTTCATGTCGATGTAGGCGGAGCTCAGCCGCTCGCGGATGGTGTTGGCCATCTCCTCCCAGGTGCCGCTGTTGTACTGGAGCCAATCGAGTTCGAACCGGTTGTTCGATCCGTAGCCGGCCTCTTCCATCACCTGGATAGCGCTCTGGACGTCGGTTTCGTTGGCCGAGTACGGATAGCCGCCTTGGTCGCCGCCGTCACCACCGTCCTCGCCGTCGCCGCCGTCACCGCCGTCGCCGCCGTCGCCGCCGTCGGCTCCGTCGCCACCGTCGCCGCCGTCACCGCCGTCGCCGCCGTCACCGCCGTCGCCGCCGTCGCCACCACCGGTACAACCGGCGATTCCGACGGTGAGCGCGGCGGTACCCGTTGCTTTCAGAAACCGCCTTCGGCTTCTATCTTCAGGGTCTTCTGTCATGCCATCCGTATTTGCATAATCAGGTCTTATAGTTCCAACGCAACGCCTCTCAGAAAGTCCTCGTCACGTTCTCACCGGTGTGGGGACCGGATATTTTGAATCGTTGGTCAAACCCATATCGAATTGGTTCGTATCGGTGTTCGCCAGTCGGCCCGTCGGGCTGAAAACGAACGTCGGGTCGGCAGGACCACCGGGGCCCAGTCGACGGGAGCGTCACCGTGGAACGGCCGCCGTCGCGTGGCTCCGATACCCGGGGGTTTTTGCGGTCGCCGCGCGAGCGACTGTGACATGCACCATCGGGAGGTCACCCCCACCGACGAGTACGTCCTGCGCTTCGACGGCGGCGAGGACTGGCGCGGGGGGATCGAGGCGTTCGCCCGCGAGAACGACATCGAGGCCGCCTTCTTTCACGG
>CAZQHW010000089.1:1294-10954 GCA_964593395.1 uncultured Halobacteriales archaeon | reverse complement strand
CACCGGCCACGGCACCGTCGAGGTGCGGGCGCCGGACGCTCAGCGCGACCCGGAGCGCGTACTGGCCTTTGTCGAGGCGGTCCACGCACTCGTCGTCGACCTCGCGAAGCGTCACGCAGACGGCGAGTCGCCGCCGCGACTGCGCCGGGAACTGCTCGAGGAGAACCGCTGGCGGGCGCTACGGTACGGCCACGACGCTCGGTTTCTCCGGCGGGCGGGCGAGGGCACCGTCACCCTGGAAACGGCCGTACACCGGCTCGCCGACCGTCTCGACCTCGACCGCCTGCCCGCACTGGTGGGTGAGAGCGGCGCCGCCCGCCAGCGCCGGCACCGGAGAGAGTCGGGACCGCGGGCGCTGTACGAGTCGCTTGTCGTGGGTTGATTCCACGCCGGGACATGGCGACAGATATAGATTAAGTTTAACCGACAGGTATGCGCACACAGAGGCGGGGGGAGTATGAGTATCGACGACCTGCGACCCTGGGACAGTCGAGAGGGACCGTACGAGTGCCGCAGTTGCGGCGAGCGCTACGAACTGGAACACTACGTTTGCCCCTCCTGTGGGGGCTTCTCCGTCGAGCGGGGCTAACGACGGCTTTTTCTGCGGCCGGCACTTGTGTCCTCAACGAGAGGTCATGTCTAGCGACGACACAGCGGACGGAGACCCCGACCCGCTCGCACCGGACGACGACGAGGACCCGCTTGCGCCGGAGGACGACCCTGTCGCGGAGGACGACGGCAGCGACGGCAGTCGCCTCAGCGAGAGCGCCGACCGCGCCGTCGAGGGGTTCGACGAGGGCGTGATCGACCTGCTGTCGTGGGTGCTGGACACGGAAACCCGTGCCCGCATCTACGTCCACCTCCGCTCGGCCCCACACTCAACGAGCAAGGAGATCGCCGAGGGGACGGGCCTGTACCCCAGCACCGTCCGCGAGGCTCTCGCGGAGTTGCACGAGGACGGCGTGGTCACCCGCCGCAAGCGCGAGAACGAGGGCGCCGGCAACAACCCCTACGAGTACGCCGCCATCGCCCCGAGCGACCTCGTCTCGAACGTCGTCGACCAGATCCAAGGCGAGTTGAACGCCGTGTTCCGGCTCGACGACCGCCTCGGTGGCGACGACACGGACACGGACGCGGACGCGGGCGAACCCGAAGACGACACCGGTGACGACGAGGACCCCGTCACGATCACGGTCGAGGAGGGCGGCAGCAAGCCCGACGCGGGCGAGACCGACGCCGACGCAGAGACGGAGACGGACACGGACGAGCCCGACACCGAGGACGCCTGAATCCCGGGTACGCTCGCGGTGTCGGCCCGTCCCGTGAGGATCCGAGAGGCGACGCCGTTTTTACCCCCGCCCTCGAGCGGTTCGCATGGACGTCGCGCTGGGTGGCACGTTCGACCCCGTACACGACGGTCACCGCGCGCTGTTCGAGCGCGCTTTCGAGTTGGGCGACGTGACCGTCGGGCTGACGAGCGACGAGTTGGCACCGGAAACCCGCCGCGAACAGCGGTACGTCCGGTCCTTCGATGAGCGACGGCGCGACCTCGTCCGCGAGTTGGAGCCACTCGCGGCGGCACACGACCGAGAGTTCGAGGTGCGTGAACTCACCGAGCCGACCGGCATCGCCGCCGTCGAACCGGAGTTCGACTACCTCGTCGTCTCCCCCGAGACAGTCGACGGCGCCCGCCGCGTGAACGAGAGCCGCCGCGAGCGTGGACTCGACCCCCTGGAGGTGGAGGTCGTCGACCACGTACTCGCCGAGGACGGCGAGCGGGTCTCATCGACGCGGGTCGTCCGCGGGGAGATCGACGAACACGGCAATCTCACCCCCGAACGCGAGGGGCGGGCCCGACGAGAGTGAGTCACCAGTCCGGGGGCTCCAGGCCGGCGCCCTCGAGCAGGTCCTTCCAGCGCGACTGGACGGTGAGCCGGGAGACGCCGACGGCGTCGGCGACCGCTCGCTGCGAGCGGCGCTCGCCGGCGACAAGCGCCCCCGCGTACAGCGCGGCGGCGACGACGGCCCGCTTCGAGCGGTCGTCGAGGTCCGCGCCGGCAGCCTCGGAGAGAAACAGTTCCTCGGCGTAGGTGCGGGCGTCGGCACCCAACTCCAGGCGGTCGGCTGCCGCCTGCAGGTCGGCGAGGTGGCTCTCGTTCTCGATCCGGTCCTGAGCGCGATGCACGTGTTCTCTGTGTGGTGAGCCGATATAAGCGCTGGCCCCGGGCGTCGGACGCTCCCTGCCTCTGCCCGCGGTCTTATGTTCGTTCGAGTGCTATCGGGGAGTAGTGACAGACGAGTCGGCCGCGACGGAGCCGCCGACGGGCGTTCTAAAGAGCGTCCTCGACGCTCACGGCGAGTTCGTCGTGGTGCTCGACGGCGAGGGACGACTCCGCCGGTGGACCGACGGGTTCGAGCGGGCCGTCGGCGACCGGGACGACCTCGACGGGACGCCCCTCGCAGCCGTCGTCGACGGGGCGGCGGTCGAGGCGGCGCTCGACGACACCCGCACCGAGGGAGCGGCGACCGTCGACGTCGCCGTCGGTGACCCTCCACAGCGGTTCGAGATCAGGCTGGCGACCGACGGCGGCGGCGTCGTCGGCATCGGGCGGAGACGCCCCGACGGCCCCCCCGAGGTCGAGCAGGTGAGTGACCGGACCACCGACGCGGTGTTCACGCTCGACGAGGACTGGACGGTTACCTACGCAAACGACCGCGGTCGGCGGCTGCTGGTGCGGGCGATGGAGACCGACGACGAGAACGAGGTCGTCGGTCGACACCTCTGGGAGTCGGTGCCGGGGAGCACGGAGACGCTGTTTTACGACCGCTACCACGAGGCCATGGAGACCCAGGAGCCGGTCACGTTCGAGGCGGCGTACGATCCCCTGGAGACCGTCTTCGAGGTGCGGGTGTACCCATCGCCGACGGGACTGTCGGTGTACCTCCGTGACGTCACCGAGCGTCGACGACAGCAGGAGGCGATGGCCGAGCGCGAGCGGGTGCTCACGAGAATGTACGCCATCACGAACGACGCCGGACGGGACTTCGAGTCACAGGTCGAGGGACTGATCGACCTCGGGCGGGACCTGCTCGGGACGCACCACGGCGTGTTGGCGTCGGTGAGCGACGACGAGTACCGCTTCGAGGTGACCCGGTCGTCGCACGCGGCGGTCGAGGTAGACGCCACGATACCGCTGTCGGCGACGGTGTGTGAGCGGACCGTTCAAAAGGAACAACGCGTCGTTCTCGCCGATATCGGCAAGGACGCACCCGAGGTCGCCGACCGGGTCGAGAGCGCGAACGGCGACGTCGGCAGGCCGGTGAACTGCTACATCGGGGCGCCGGTGTTCGTCGACGGCGAGGTGTACGGCACCCTCTGCTTCTACGACGGCGACGCCCGCGAGGGAAACTTCACCGGGTGGGAGACGACCGTCGTCGACCTCATGGCGCAGTGGGTCGGCTACGAGTTGGTCCGGCAACGAAAGAGCGAGCGGCTTCGCCGGCAGAACGAGCGCCTGGAAGAGTTCGTCTCGGTTGTGAGTCACGACCTGCGCAACCCCCTGGAGACGCTGTCGGGCCACCTCGAGTACGCCGAGCGGACCGGCGACGAGGAGCACTTCGAGTGGTGCTACCAGGCGGTCGACCGCATGGAAGCGCTCATCGACGACCTCCTCACGCTCGCTCGCGCCGGCGAGACCGTCGGGGAAACCGAGTCTATCGACCTGTCCGTGCTGTTGCAGGAGTGCTGGGACATCGTCGAAGCGGAGAGCGCCGAGTTGGTCGTCGACACGGACCGCACGGTCAGCGCGGACCGCTCTCGGCTCCGCCAACTGTTCGAGAACCTGCTGCGGAACGCAGTAGAGCACGCTGGCCCGGACGTAACCATCACCGTCGGCGACACCGAGAACGGCTTTTACGTCGCCGACGACGGGCCGGGCATCCCCGAGGCCGAGCGCGAGCGGGTGTTCGAGGCGGGGTTCTCGACCGAGACGGACGGGACCGGCTTCGGTCTGCAGATCGTCCGGCAGGTCGTCGAGGCACACGGCTGGACGATCGGTCTGGTCGCGTCCGAGACGGGCGGGGCGCGGTTCGAGTTCACCCTCTGACTTTTGTCCGCCCGGCCCCTATCCGTGACATGGACAGAGACGCCGTTCGCCGCGCCTGGGACGAGGTCTCCGAGCAGTACGCCCGCCAGCGCGACCCAACCGGGTCGGACGCCGCCCTCGTGCAGGAACTGGCCGACCGCGTCGGCTCCGGCGCCGTCGTCCTCGACGTGGGCTGTGGGGACGGCGCCCGGACCCTGGCGAACCTCCCGCCGGGCAGCGTCGGTCTTGACGTCTCCCGAGCGGGCCTAGAACTGGCCGCCGCCGAGCACGGGGGACGACTCGCCCAGGGAGACATGGTCGAACTGCCGGTCACGGACGGGGCGGTCGACGCCGTCACCGCCTACCACGCCGTCTTCCACGTGCCCCGCGAGCACCACCCCGCGGTGTACGAGGAGTTCGCCCGCGTGCTGGCGCCGGGCGGGGAACTGCTGATGACGCTGCCGGGTGGGCGCTTCGAGACCGTCAGGCGGGGGTGGATGGGCGGGGAGATGTTCTTTTCCGCGCCGGGCCGGGAGCAGACCCTGGAGCAACTCGAGGCGGCGGGGTTCGAGAACCTCCGCACCCGCACCGTCGACGACCCGCTGGGGTCCAGTGCAGAGTTCGTGCTCGGGACGCGGCGGTGAGGGGAGCGACGCGACCGCCGGCTCACCCGAACACCTCGCGGAAGCGGTTGACCCCCTCGTCCGCGCCGGCAACGACGATGTCGTCGCCCTCCTCGACCCGGAAGTCGGGGCCGAGGTCGGTGATCACGCGACCGTCACGCTCGACGGCGACGACGGTGCAGCCGGTGCGCTCCCTGACGGCGGCGCCGTCCAGTGTCTGCCCGGCGAGACCGGGCGCCGGCAGACGGACGACGTTCACCTGGGTGTCCGGCGACAGCACCTCCTCGTCGGGCAGCACCGCGGCGGCGATCATCCGGCCGGCGACAGAGGCGAGCGACAGCACGTAGTCCGCGCCGGCGCGGTACACCTTCGAGACGGACTCCTGTTCCCTTACGCGGGCGACCACCTCGACGCTGGGGTCGAGGTCGCGGACGACCAAGGTGGCGAACTCCGTGGTCGTGTCGTCCGGCAGCGCCAGCACGACGTTGTCGGCCCCGTCGACGCCGGCCCGTCGCAGCGCGTCGGGGTCGCTCGCGTCGCCGACCACCTCGACGCCGGGGAGGTCCTCGCGGTCCAGCAGCGTGTGCGGCATGTCGGCGTCCTCGAGCGCCTCGACGACGACGCGGCCCACCTCGCCGCCGCCGACGACGACGGTCTCGCCGGTGTCCGGGCGGCGCAGGCCCGAACTCGACAGCGAGCGCAACTCCTCGACCTGCTCCTCGCGGCCGGTCACGAGCAGGACGGTGCTGCCGCCGATCCTCGTCGTCGGCGACGGCGGACTCTCGAAGTCGCCGTCGAACCAGCCGCCGACGACGTTCACCCCGGTGCGTTCCCGCAGGCGGCTCTCGGCGATCGTCCGTCCGACGAGGTCGGAGTCGCGGTCGACGGGCAGCTCCACCACCTCCAGGTCCTCGCCGATCTCGACGCCGTCCCCGAGGTCCGTGGTGACGCCGGTGGTCACCTTCTGGGCGAGCGAGCGGCCGAGCAGGGGACGTGGCGACAGCACCTCGTCGGCGCCGGCGAGTTCGTGGTAGCTGGCGCGGTCCGGTTCCTCGACGACGCTCACCACGTGGACCTCGGGGGCGACCTCGCGGGCGGTGAGCACGATGGAGGCGTCGACCTCGTCGCTCACGTCGGCGACCAGCGCCTGCGCCGCCGGCAGGTTCGCCGCCTCCAGCCCCTCGACGGTGTTGGGGTCGGCGTGGATCACCCGGCCGCCGCCCTCGTAGAGGTCCTGGGCGCGGTCGCGGTCCGGTTCGACGACGACGTGGTCCACGTCCCGCGACTGGAGTTCCTCGACCAGCGGGTCCGACCGCGAGGAGTACGTGCAGACGACGACGTGGTCGGTGAGGTCCTCGGCGGCGGTGGGCACGGTCGTCGACAGCACGTTCTGCAGGAGGGGCACGCCGATCACCGGCAGCGCGACGAACAGCGCCGCCACGCCCGTGATGTCCATCATCATCACCATCAGGAACATCTCCGGCGTCGTCCACTCGGCGGAGTCGGCGCCGTACCCCGTCGCGGTGAACGTCTCGACGACGAACTGCAGAGCGTCGAGAAACGAGCGGTCGGCCCCCTCGAAGGTCGCCATCCCCCAACTGTAGACGAGGGCGTAGACGACCATGACGACCGCGACCGTGACGAGGTAGTAGCCGGTGCGTCGTCGGATGTCGTCCATATATCGCGGTCGAAACGTGCAGTGAAAACCGTACTGTTCCCGACCCCGACGGCCGGGCTACGGCGCGTCGGTACTGCCGTCGCTCGCCAGCGCCGCCCGTTCCTCCCGCTCGTCGTCGCCGACTGGGTCCGGCCCGCGGACGATCCCGACGTTGCCTGGCGACTCCCGGCTGATGCGTTCGGTGATCGACCCGAAGCGGACCCGTGACGCCTGGCTCCGCTCGGACAGCCCCGCACAGACGGTGTCGTACTCGGCGGCGGTCTCGAGGATCGCCGTCTCGACGTCCTCGTCGACGACCACCCGGGACTCGTACGCCCCCGGGTCGAGGCCGGCCCGCTCGGCGACCCGCTGGACGGCGGCCTCGCCCCGGGCCTCCGGGTCGCGGTGGCTCGGCGGCTGGACGTTCAACAACACGGGTGTCATCCCGTCGACGGTGGCGAAGTCGGCCGCCCGGCGGGCCGCGACCGGGGCGTGTGGGCCCGGCCCGGCGAGTGCGACTGGCTGGCCGATCGACTCGTCGCGCACCTGGACGACGGCGACCTCACAGGGGGCACGCTCCATAACCGGGTCCAGTGTCGCCCCGAAGACGTGTTCGTCGCGGTCGAGTTCGCCCCGCCAGCCCATCACGACCTGATCGGCGTCGGCGTCCTCGACTGCCTCGAGGATCGCCTCGCCGGCGTCCGGGCGGACCATCGACCGCGTCCGGAGGTCGACGCCGATCTCCTCGGCGACGGTCCCGGCGGTCGCGAGCAACTCGCGTTGCCCCGCCAGGCGCTCGTCGGCGACGTTGACCGACGGCGACGGGTCGGCCTCGACGACGTTGACCGCGACCAGTTCGGGGTCACTCTCGTCTGCGTGGGCGCGGGCGGTCGCCGCCGCGAGCCGCAACAACCCGCGCTCGGTCTCGGGGTTGGCAACGGGCACGACGACGCGGTACGGGACCGCCTCGGGCCCGGACGCGCCGCCGCGGAGCCGACCGGCGGTCGCCCCCGGGAGACCGCCGAACGCCTCGACGGCGAGCCCGAGGTCGGACTCGAGAGCGCCGTCACGGGCGTACCCGAGGTACCAGACGAACCCGAAGACGACGATCCCGGTGCCGACGAGGATCACCGCCGGGCGCATCTGTGAGACGACGACGACGGTCATCACGACGCCCAGCGCGGGCACCAACGGGTACGAGCGTTTCATCCGGAAGTCAGGGTCGTACTCGTCGGGGTCCGCACGGCGGAAGGCGACGACGGCGACGTGGACCAGCGCGTACGTGACCAGGAAGTTGAAGCTCGCGACCTGGGCGAGCAGCGCGACGATCTCATCGAGTTGGAGACCGGCGAGCACTAGCAACGCGGTCAGGGCGCCGGTCGCCATGATCGCACGGTGTGGCGTCGCGAAGCGGTCGTGAGTGACGTTGAGCCGGTCGCTGACCAGTCCGTCCCGGCCCATCGCGAACACCACCCGCGAGGCCGCAAGCACCGAGGAGTTCGAACTCGATATCGCGGCGATCGCCGCGGCGACGGTGACCGCTGCGACTCCGATACCCCCGAACATCGTGATCGACGCGACGTCCGACACGGGGACAAACGAATTCCCCAGTTCCTGGTACGGGACGACACCAGTACTGACGATCATGATGATCGCGTACAGGATCGTCACCGAGACCACCGAGAGGACCATCGTCAGCGGGATCAGCCGCCCGGGCTCTTTGATCTCACCCGCGACGGTGGCGATGATCTCGAACCCGAGGTAGGTGACGAACACGGTCCCGGTAGTGGCCAGAATCCCCGTCGCGCCCTCTGGGGCGAAGTTCTCGAGGTTACCTGGGTCGACGAAGAACACACTGAATCCGACGTACGCGAGAACGACCACCACCTCGGCCCCGATCATGATGTTCTGTGCTCCGCCCGACTCCTCGGTTCCGTAGAAGTTGATCCCGGTGATGAGGAGCAGCCCGACGAGGCCCAGCAGGACGACGAGTGCTCGGCCGTCGAGGAATCCGAGCGGCACGACGATGTACTGCCCGAAGCCGATCATGTAGAAGGCCGAGGCGAAGGTCAGTCCGGTCCACATCCCCCAGCCGACGACGCTGCCGAAGGCGCCGCCGAGCGCGCGGTTGACGTAGTGGTAGCTGCCGCCGGCGATCGGCATCCCCGTCGCCAGCTCGGACAGCGATAGCGCCGCAAGCAGCGCCACGAATCCGGCGATCGCAAACGAGATAGAGGATGCCGGCCCCGCGCCCTCGGCGGCCAGGCCGGGCAGAATGAAGATACCGGCGCCGATCATCGTCCCGCCACCGAGTGTCATCGCCTCCAGAAAGCCGAGGTTGCGCTCGAGTTGGCTCGTCTCGGCGCTCATCGGTCTCTGGCGGCGGAGGTCACGGGTTGCTCACCGGTGAGGTACGAACACATCGAGTGTACGGTGAGGCAACGGCCCATCACTGATAAAACGGTCGCCGTGGTCAGAGGCGTCGGCGAGCGGCCGGACCGCTTGCGTCGTCGGCCGCGAGTCAGGAGCGGTCCCTGACGACGACGGTGGGAGCGTCGGTGCGGTCGACGACGCTCGTCGGCGTCGCCCCGAGGATCCGGTCACGCAGCGAGGGCTCGCTCTCGCCGATCACGACGACGTCGAACCCGGCGGCGGCCTCCCGTATCGCCGCCGCGGGGTCGTCGGTCTCGACGCGGCGCCGGTCGATCCGGGCGGCGTCAAGGCCGGCCTCGGCGAGGCGGTCGGCGGCGTCGGCGAGCAGTCGCTCGCCCTCGTCGCCGTCACTGTCGCCGTCACCGTCGCCGTCGACCGCGTGAAACAGCGTCACCGACGCCCCGGTGTCGGCGACGAGGTCGGCGACGACGGCGAGTATCCCGTCGAGGTTGCCCCGCCCCCGCAGCGGGACGAGCACGCGCTCGACGCGGTCGACGGTCCCGGTCGTGACCACCGCCGCGCAGTCGTACTCCTCGGCGACGCGGTCGACGGTCTCGCCGCGGTCGTGGGTGAACACGAGCACCTCCGTCACCGTGCCCTCGTCCTCGCGGAGGCGGTCGGCGACCGCCGCGAGCCGCTCGGCGGCGTCGTCCTCGTTGGCGTACTTGATCTGTGCCGGGGCGGCCTGGTCCGGCACGGGGTAGTACCCGAGGACGACGACGTTGACGGGGTCAAGCAGCGCGAACACCCCCTCGGGAGCCGTGGCGTCGCCGGAGACGTCGACCGGGAGCAACACCGTCGAGTCGCCGATCCGTGTCATGACCCCTCGTTGGGACTCCGTGCGTAAAGACCGCGCGGGTCC
>CAZQHW010000089.1:0-1194 GCA_964593395.1 uncultured Halobacteriales archaeon | reverse complement strand
GTCGGGCGATCGGGACGGCTGGGGTGATCGACCTCGCGGTCAACTTCGGGGCCGGGCTGGCGCTGGGGTGGGTGCTGTTCGGGGCGGTCCTGCCGGCGGTGCTGGTCGCGGGGATCGTGTACGTCTCCTCGTCGGCGGTGATCACGAAGTCGCTGATCGACCTGGGGTGGATCGCGAACGACGAGGCCGAGCCGATGCTCGGGACGCTCGTCTTCGAGGACCTCGCGATCGCGGTGTACCTCGCGGTGGTCTCGGCGGTCGTGCTCGGCGAGGGCGGGACGGCGGGCGCGGCCGTCGACGTCGGCGTCGCGCTCGTGGTGATCCTCGTGTTGCTCGCCGGCGCCCGGTTCGGGACGCCGCTGGTCGGGCGGATGCTGTCGACCGACGACCACGAGGCGGTCGTCCTCCGGTCGCTGGGGGCGGTCGTGCTGGTCGCCGGCGTCGCACTGGCACTCGGCGTGAGCGAGGCGGTCGCGGCCTTCTTCGTCGGGATGGCCGTCTCGGGGACCGACCGCGTCCTCGCGGTCGAGCGGCTGCTCGAGCCGCTGCGGGACACCTTCGCCGCCGTCTTCTTCTTCTGGATCGGCCTGGTGACCGACCCGCTGCTCGTGGCCGGGGTGGCCGGCCTGGTCGCCGTGGCCGTTCTCGTGACGACGCCGACGAAGCTCGTCAGCGGCTACCTCGGCGGCCGGACGTTCGGACTCGACGCCTGGCGCTCGACGCGGGTCGCGCTGGGGATGACCACGCGAGGGGAGTTCTCGCTGATCGTCGCGGCGGTCGCGCTCGCCGGGGCCGGCTCAGGGACGTTCCCCGCGGAACTGGCGGAGATAATAAACGCCCTCGCGGTCGGCAACGTCCTCGTGATGACGGTGCTCGGCACGACGCTGATGGGCAGCGCGGGCCGGATCGAGCCGCTCGTCGTCCGCTGGCTCGGCGCGTCGACCGCGCCCGAGCGCCCGGCTGTGGGCGACTGAGGCGTCGACGGACACGGGACACCCGGGCGGTGCTGGTATCACTCCCGGGCCTGTAACGCGGGCCACGGATGACAGGGGCCACCGAGGCGCCGACCGAGGCGGCGAACCGCGACGGCGAGACGCCGGCGGTCGTCGAGGGCGAGACCACCGCCGACGGCGACGCCACCGTCACCGAGGAGGGCACCGAGCTAGAGCGCACGCTCGGGCTGGTCGGCGGACT
>CAZQHW010000088.1:0-10957 GCA_964593395.1 uncultured Halobacteriales archaeon | reverse complement strand
TCCAGCGGACGATGATGCAGCTGCTCTCGGAGATGGACGGCTTCGAGGACCGCGGTGAGGTACGGATCATCGCGGCGACGAACCGCTTCGACATGCTCGACCGCGCCATTCTCCGGCCCGGTCGGTTCGACCGTCTCATCGAGGTACCCAAGCCCGACGACGAGGGCCGGGAGATCATCTTCGACATCCACACTCGCGACATGAACATCGCCGACGACGTGGACTTCGCCCCGCTGGCGGCCGAGACAAACGCCGCCTCCGGCGCGGACATAAAGGCTGTCTGTACGGAGGCAGGGATGTTCGCCATCCGCGACGACCGCACCGAGATCTGCATGGAGGACTTTCGCAACGCCTGGGAGAAAGTGAAGGCCGAAAACGAGGAGGCCGACGTCTCGAAGACGTTCGCCTGACCTCTCGGACTGGTTTTTCTGCAGTCTCACAGCGCCCTGAACACGAGAAACGGCAGGACGAACAACACGAGAAACATCACCAGCAGGACGAGGCCGTACGCGACGGCGGTGCCGACCGCCGTCACCCACGCTGGCTCGGCGAACCGTGCGAGAGGTGCCGGGAGGTCCGAGGCGTCCGGCAGGTCCATACGCCACGGTCGGGCGAGGGCGGCTTAGACCTGTCGCGATCGCGGTGGTGATAGCACGTGTCGCTTCTCGTCCAGTGCAGTCGGGGCGCTTTTGCCGACTCGCACGCTACACGGCACATGACACGGATCGTCGTCGTCGACAACCACGGCCAGTTCACTCATCTGGAGCACCGCGCGCTCCGTGAACTGGGCGTGGACACGGAGGTGGTCGACAACGAGACGCCGCCGGCGGCGGTCACGGCCGACGGGTTCGTGCTCTCGGGGGGTCCGGACATCGAGCGGGCCGGTCGCTGTGGTGAGTACCTCCGCGACGGGCGCCCGGTGCTCGGGATCTGCCTGGGGATGCAGGTGATGGCCAGCGAACTGGGTGGGTCGGTCGGCCCGGGTGACTACGGCGGGTACGCCGACGTCACGGTCGAGATTCTCGACGCCGACGACCCGGTCGTGGGGTCGCTCGCCCCGGAGACGCGCACCTGGGCGAGTCACGCCGACGAGGTGACCGAGGTGCCACCTGGCTTCGAGCGGACCGCCCGCTCGGACGTCTGTGAGATCGAGGCGATGAGCGACCCCGACCGTGACCTGTACGGTGTTCAGTACCATCCCGAGGTGTCTCACACCGAGCGCGGTCAAGAGGTGTTCGAGAACTTTCTGTCTGTCTGTCGCCTGAGAGGTACACCAGAGGCGGAGTCCGGGGAGTGAGCCGACCACACGGCTGTGCAGACCGTCTCACCCTGCGAGATGAGACGGTAGGTTTTATTTCTCTGAGGGGTCGTTGTATCGTTCGATGACGACCACGCAGGGCAACCTCGCGGGGCTGTCGCGGTACATTTTCCGCACCCCGCACTGGTACACGAGTCTGGGGTTCGCCCTGGTGGTCGCCGCGCTGACGGGGGTGGCGCTGTTCGACTCGCGGCTCCTGTTGTCGGACATGGCCCAGGGGGTGTTCTTTATCGGGGTGCCGACGGTCGCCGCGAGCGCGCTGACGAGTGCCGTCGACCGGTCGCTCGGCGGTCGACTCACGCCCAACCGCTCGTCGTTTCTGGCACTGACCTGTGAGTTGATCGTCGTGATCACCCTGCTTGCCGCCGGTGCGGTCATGCTCGGCGCCCGTGCCACGGCGGGGACGATCGGCCCGGTGCCCGCGCTCGGCCAGAACTTCGTGTTCGACGCCCTGTTGGTCGGTCTCGCCTCAATTTTCGGCTTCCGGCTGCTCGTCGTGATGAGCGTCTCCCGGCACCGGCCGCTGGTGGCCGCCGTCCCCGCCGCGATCCAGACGGTCGTCGCCGGCGTCCTGTTGTTCGTCTACAGCGGCACGATGCGGTATCTCGAGGTGAGCCACCTCTCCGGCCCGCTGACCGACGCCTATCTCGCCCGCCAGGAACAGGCTCCCGCCGAGTTACTCATCGTCGTCCCGCAGGACTTCACGCGACTGGTGTTGCTGTGTGTGTTGTACGCCGTCGCCGTCGTCGCCTTTGTTCGGGTGATCGACCGTCCGTGGCGGCGCTCGCTTGGCGTCTCCGTGCTCGACTTCGTCGGCGGGTTCATCGGCCACATGGCAGAGGGTACCGACGAACTGGAGACCTTCTTCGAGGAGATCGGCGAGGAGGCGGTCGTCCCGGTGACGGTGCTTTCCGCTCGCCGTCCCGACGACGAGGAGAAGTTTCGGGTCGTTCTCCCGATGATCCACCCCGGACCGATGGGCGAGATAGGTGGCGGCGCGTTGCCGACCCGGGTCGCTCGGGAGACCGACAGCCTCTGCTTTCCGCCACACGCCACCGCCGGCCACGACTTCAACCTCGTCACCGACCGCGAGGTCGACACGGTGCTCGAGGCGGCCGACAGCGCACACCGCGCCGTCGACTACGACCGGGGGGCGACCCGCGCCGTTCGCGCGGAGGTCGGCGAGGCGACCGTTCTCGGGCAGGCCGTCGGCGACGACCTGTTCGTCGTCACCACCTTCGCGCCCAACTGCGCCGACGACGTCGAGTACTCCGTCGGCCTGTCGGCGGCAGCGGAGGCTCGCTCGAGCGGGTTCGACGACGTGTTGCTCGTCGACGCACACAACTGCAACGACGGACTCGAGGGCGACGACCTGGGCCACGTCGTTCCGGGGTCGACGCGGTCGTTCCAGTTGATGCAGGCCGTCGAGACCGTCGCCGACGACCTCACCGACGCCACCCGGGAGCCGGCCCGTGCGGGCGTCGCCTGGACCGAGACCGACTGGGAGCCCGCGGACGGCGTCGGCCCGCTCGGGGTGCGCGCCGCCGTCGTCGAGGTCGACGGCCAGACCACGGTGTACGCGCTCGTCGACGGCAACAACATGGAGCCGGGCGTCCGGGGCGGACTCGTCGACGCCCTGGTCGCGATGGACGACGTCGACCACGCCGAGGCGATGACCACCGACAACCACGTCGTCAACACGGTCGACTCCGAGAACCAGGTCGGCGACCGCCTCGACGTCGAGCGCCTGACCGAGGTCGTTGTCGACGTGACTCGCGACGCCCTCGCCGACCGCGAACCCGTCGAGATGGGGATGGCAAGCGAACACGCCGAGGTGACCGTCTTCGGCAACGACCGCACCGAGACCCTCGCCTCGACGGCAAACGCCATGGTGTCGATGGGCTTTGCGCTGGCGGGGGTCGTCGTTCTCGCCTCCGTCTCACTGTCGGCACTCGTCTTTCTGCTGTTCTGACCGCTCGACGAGTGCCGACCGGGGCCCGCCAGTCTGCGCCGACTACCCGCCCGTGCCGTCGCCCTCGACCAGCCGGTCGACGGCCTGGCGGGCGGCGAGAGCGGCGTCGTCGGCGACCTGTTCGGGGTCGCGCACCCCGGGGTCGGGAACGTCGAGGTAGACGTCGACCTCCAGTACACTGTTCTCGAAGCGCACCGTCACGTCGAGGTCGCGCACGTCGCCGGTGTCGAACCGCGAGAAAACGAGATCGCGGGCGGCCGCGGCACCGGTTTCGACGACGGTCTCGTCGTCGGGCGCGCCGTCGGCGTCCGAGTCGTCGCTGTGCTCGTCCACGGGTGGTCGCCGGTCAGTCGCCCGCGCCGGGCCCACCGGGACCGCCGGGCATGCCGCCGGCGCCGCCAGCGCCGCCGAGCATCTCCTGGAGTTCCTCTTGAAGGGTCTCGAACTTCTCCTGGACGCGGCCCTCCTGGCGCTCGAGGTTCTCGACGCGCAACTCGAGGCTGTCGACTTTCTCCTCGAGATTCTCCTTTGCGGTCTCGTAGTCCGTCTTCACGAGGAGGTCGCCGACCTCGCGGTACATGCCGGTGTCCTCGTCGATGCTCTCGAGTTCCTCGAGTGCGTTCTGGGACTCGGTGAGCTGTGTCTCGGCCTCGTTCTTCTGGACGGCCACCTGTTGTGCGGTGTCCTGAAGATCCTGTAGCTCCTCGAGTTTCTCCTGTGCCTCGGGTGGAAGGTTGCCCTGCATACCCTGAACGTGCGTGCCCCCGGTGAAAAACCCGCGGTTTCGGCGACTGCTCCCCCCGTCGCTCCGTCGATAGCCCCCGACGCGAGCGGCCGGGAGAGACAGGTCTTAGTCGAGGGGGACCGAGCGGAGGGTATGTCCATCGAGACGACGTCCGGGTTCGAGGGGCTCTCGTGTGTCGACTGTGGCGAGCACCACGCCCCCGGGGCGGCGACCGGGCGCTGTCCCGCGTGTGGCGGCATTCTCGACCCGGAGTACGACCTCTCGGCGGTCGAGTTGACCCGTGGAGACCTCGCCAAGCGGCCGTTCGACACGATGTGGCGCTACGAGGAACTGCTGCCGTTTCCCCGCGAGCGGGCGGTCACCCTCGACGAGGGGGCCACGCAGTTGGTCGAGTGCCCGGAACTCGCAGAGGAGTGGGGCCTGGGTCGCGTGCTCCTGAAGGACGAGGGCCGCAACCCAACGGGGTCGTTCAAGGACCGTGGCGCCACCGTGGCGGTTACCGCCGCCCGCGAGGCGGGTGCGTCGGACGTGGCGCTCGCGTCGGCGGGCAACGCCGGCCAGGCCGCAGCGGCCTACGCCGCCCGCGCCGACCTCGACGCCCACGTGTTTCTGCCCTCGCGTGCGGACTTCGTCAACAAGGCAATGGTCAACGTCCACGGCGCCGACCTCACGGTGGTCGGCGGGCGGATCGGCGACGCCGGCGCCGCGATGGAGGACGCCCTCGCGGAACACGACGACTGGCATCCCGTTCAGACGTTCGTCACGCCGTACCGCCACGACGGCAAGAAGACGATGCTGTACGAGACTGTCGAGGCGATGGACTGGGAGGTGCCCGACGCCGTCGTCTACCCGACCGGCGGCGGCGTCGGTCTCGTCGGGATGCACAAGGGCGCAAAGGAGTTGCGCGAGTTGGGCCTGATCGACGACCTGCCGGCGATGGTCGCGGCCCAGTCCGAGGGCTGTGCGCCGGTCGTCGACGCCCACGAGCGTGGCCTCGACACGCACGAGGAGTGGGAGACGCCGGACACCGTGTGTGGCGGCATCGAGATCCCCGACCCCGGCGCGAGTCCGCTGATCCTCGACGCCATACGGGAGAGCGACGGCACCGCGGTCGCCACCGACGACGACGCGATCCTCGGCGCCGGCGTCGAGGTGGCGAGGGCGACCGGCTTGGAGATGGGCGCGACGTGTGCCGCCGCCGCGAGCGGCGCCCGCAAGTTGGCCGAGGGCGGCGAACTCGGCGAGGACGACACGGTCGTCCTGTTGAACACCGCGACCAGCAACAAGGAGGCAGACCTCCTCAGGAGCCACCTGATGGGCCAGGGCCAGTGATCACTTCGAGGTCTCGATAAACAGCCAGTTCAACGCGAACACCCCGAGAAAGAACAGCAAGAAGAGGGCCACGCCCCCGATCAGCGGCCCGGCGATGGGGCCCGCCTCCAGACGGATCGTCGAGGGGTTCAGCAACTGCACGGACGAGGGCAACGCGGGGTACGCGAGTAGCCCCCCGACGACCACTCCGAACAGAAAGGCGTAGCCGATCCCGGAGCGGTCCACGTTGGCGGCGATCTTCAGACGGCGACGCATCACTCACGTGTACTGGGGACCCCTACATCAAACTGTCTGCGCGTGTTACTGCAGTTACAAAAACGCGGTTCAGACTAGGATTACGGCGTCGGCGCCCGATGGGCGGGTGTGGGACTGGTTCACCGCTACTACGCCTACCGGGCGGTCGTCGCGGCGGCGTTCACGGCGCCGGTCTGGTACCTGTATCTCATCGACGTTACCGGGCCGGGTCCCGCGGGCGTGTTACAGGCGGTCTGGTGGTTCGGGCTGGTCGCCTTCGAGGTGCCGACCGGCTTCGTCGCCGACCGTTACGGGCGTCGCCTGAGCATCGCCGCCGGCAACGTCGGCCTGGCGGTCGCCTACGCCGGGATCGCCCTGGCGAGTGACTTCGCCGGCTTGGCGGTCGCGTTCGGCGCGGCCGCGCTCCTGTCGACGCTGCGGACCGGCGCCGACGACGCCTGGCTGTACGACGCCCTCCGCGAGCACCTCTCGACGGACGAGTTCACACGCGTCCGGGGTCGGGGCGACGCGGCGATGTTTCTCTCCTCCGGGGTGACAGCCGTCGTCGGCGGGTACGCCGCCGACGCGACCTCGATGTCGGTGGTGTTCCTGCTGACCGGCGCGGGCACGCTACTCGCCGCCCCGGTCGCCCTATCGTTCCCGGCGGTCTCGCCCGGGGCAGACGGCGACACCGACGCCGCCGATCCGGAGGAGAACGCTCTCCGGGGCGAGCGCGCCGCCCCCGAGAGCGCCGATACCGACAGCGAGGACAGTGAGAGCAGACTCGGCCCGGCCCGGGCGTGGCGGCTGCTTCGTGAGCGGACGGGAGCGGCGGACGTGCGGACCGTGGTCGCTCTCGCCACGCTCACGCTGGGTGCGATGTGGGCGGTGAACTTCTACGTTCAGCCGGTCGCCCGGGGGTTGGGCGTGCCGCTGTCGGGCCTGGGCTGGCTGTACGGCGTCTTCACCGTCGTCGGCGCGGCGGTCAGCGACAACGCCGGACGGATCCGCGACCGGGTCGGCACGCGACGCTGGCTCCGGGCGTTCCCACTGGCGATGGGGCTGTTGCTCGTTGGCGTCGCCCTTGTCCCGCCGCTCGCGCTCGCCGTGTTCGTCGTCGCCCGCGGGGGGCGGTCGGTGACCCGCACGCTGGCCGGCCAGTACGTCAACGACCGGATCGAGTCCGTCGGCCGGGCGACGACGCTGTCGGCGCTGGGGATGGCGTACAACGTCGCCGGCGGGAGCGTCCAACTCGCGGCCGGATGGCTCGCGGAGACGGTCGCCCCGACGACCGCGCTGGGCGTGTTCGGCGTCGCGTTGCTCGTCGGCCTGGCGGCGACGGCGGTCGTCGTCCGGTGGCGCGGTCGCGGTCCGGGCGTCGCCAGGGCGGGGAGGTGATCACCCGACGACCAGCGAGAGGAAGCGGTGGACGCCGGGGCCGAGACCGACGGCGGCGACGGCGCCTAGGGCGACGTGGCCGACCCGGGCGTGGCCCCGCTGCCCCGGCCGGTCGACGACGGCGGCGATCATCACCACGGCGGCGACGGCGACGGCCAGCCTGGCGACGACCAGGACCACGCCCGTTCCAACCACCGCCGGCACGGGCAGGTCGGCAGCGTAGGCGAGCAGCCAGGCACTGCGGCCGTCGCCAGCGCCCCGGCCCAGCATCTCGACGCCGACGGCGGCGGTCACGGCGTCGAGTGCGTGTGCGAACACGACGACCAGTCCCAGCAGTCCGGTCTGGACGAGCGTCGGCGTGTGGAGGACGGTCACGGTCAAGTAGACGGCGGCGGCGACGACGGCGGCGACGATCAGTCCGGCGAAGGCGGGGACGATCGCCTCGGTGTTGTCCGCCCGCGCGAGAACGATCGCGAGCGCCGACAGCGCCGTCCCCGCGCCCGCCGCGGTGAGGTACTGTGCGTCCCGGCTGCCGCCCTCCGCGAGCCGGGAGGCGGTCGTCATCATCGCCCACACCAGTCCGGCGGCGACGACGGTCGTGAAGTACACCGTCACCGGTCCGAAAAAGGGCCGCAGACTGAACGATGTGGGGTATGCGCCGGCGGTGTACAGCGCGTGGACCGCGCCGCCGACGACCATCCACGGCGTGAACGCGAGCACGACACGCCTGTCGACCGGCGGCTCCAGAACGTACAGCATCGACAGCACCAGCGCGGCCATCAGCGCGGGAACTAGCAGCGTCACCCCCTCGGCCGTGAGCGGCGGTGCGCTCATCGTACGCTACGGAGAGCCGGGATCGAATAGCGTTTTCGGCGTCGACCCACAGGGTTTTGTCGCCATCGCCCGTACTGCCGGCGTGCTCAGCGACGCGATGGAGGACTACCTCAAGGCGGTGTACGTCCTCCAGATCGACGCGGGTCCGCCCGTCGCCACCTCCGATATCGCCGAGTACCTCGACGTGACCGCGCCGACGGTGTCGAGCATGGTCGGCGACCTGGAGGAGCGTGGCCTGCTCACCCGCGAGAAGTACAAGGGCGTCGAACTCACTGCCGAGGGTGAGACCGTCGCCCTCGAGGTGCTGCGTCACCACCGCCTGCTGGAGGCGTATCTCGCCGAACACCTCGACTACGACTGGACCGAGGTCCACGAGGAGGCCGACCGCCTCGAACACCACATCTCCGAGGAGTTCGAGCGCCGCGTCGCCGCCGCCCTAAACGACCCCGAGGTCGACCCCCACGGCGACCCCATCCCCGGCGCCGACCTCTCGCCGCCCGACCCTCGCATGGGCACCCGTATCGACGAACTCACGAAGGGCGACCGCGCGGTCGTCGACCGCGTCCCCGACGCCGACGACGAGGTGCTCGAGTACCTGCAGGACGCCGGTCTCACTCCCGGCGCCCCGCTCGTCGTCACCGAGGTCGCTCCCTTCGGGATGGTCACCGTCGAACCGGACGACGCCGAGACTGTCAGCCTCCCCGAGGAGGTCGCCCGCTCGGTCAGCGTTCGCCGCCTCGACGGGGACGACGACTCCAGCGGGGACCTCGGTCACGCCGACGGCCCCCGTGTCGAGGAGGCCTGACCCGACCGACACCGGCCGTCCCCGTGGTGTCTCTCCGTACTGCCTCGCCCGTGTTGAGAGGTGTCGACACGCGAGGCTTATGCCCGCCCGTGGACTGTAACCTGACGTGTCCGCAGTCACTCCGCTGGTCACGGGCGCCGCCGGCGTGGTGTTCGGCCTCGCACTGGCCGCCCCGCCGGGCCCGATGAACGCCGTCATCGCCGAGGAGAGCGTACTGCGTGGCTGGCGCAGCGGCTTTCTCGCCGGCCTCGGGGCGATGGTCGCCGACCTGTGTTTTCTGGTGCTCGCACTTCTCGGCGCCGTCACCGCCGTCGAGCGTGTCCCGGTCCTGCGGGCCGGCATGGTCGGCGCCGGCGGCCTGTTGATGCTGTACTTCGCGTACGGCGCCGCCGTCGACGCCGCCGGCGGTGCCTTTCACGACGCCGACACGGGCGACGCCACGGCCGAGACCGACGACGCTGACCCGACGGTGACAAACGGCGGCGACGCCACGACCGAGACTGACGACGCCGACACGGTTGTCCCCAACGGCGGCGACGCCGGCGACGGGACGACCCGGACTGGTACGCCCGACCCCGACGGCCAGGGCGACTCGCGTGGGTTCCGGAAGGCGTTCGTGCTGGCGATCACCAACCCCTACCAGATCGTGTTCTGGCTCACCGTCGGCGTGGGATTGCTTCGCCCCGGCCGGATCGACGTGTTGGAGCAGACACCGTACGTCGGTGACGCGCTCTCGGGGCTGTTGGTGGTGCAGACCGGCAGTCCAGCCCTGCTCGTGGGGCTGTTCGGCGGGATCGTCGTCTGGATAACCGGCTTCCCGGCGGCGCTGGTCGGCGTCGGTCGCCGGGTCGACCGGTTCGCGCCGACCGTCGCCTACGCGAGTGCCGCGGTGCTGGCTGGCTTTGGCGTGGTGTTCGTCGTCGACGCGCTCGGGACGGTCGGCCTGGTGTGACTCCCGGACCGGCGTTGCCCGTGTTCACTCGCGGTGTTCGACGACGGCGACTTCCTCGGCGAGCCACTCGCGGAGCCACTTTACACGCTTGAGTCGTCGGTGGGCGACCGACTCCGCGGTGTCCGACTCGATGCGCTCCTTTGCCTCGGCGCCGCGTTCCAACACGCGGTCTATCATCTCGGCGGCGTCGAGGTGGGTGCGGGACTCGTAGCCCATCCGCAACAGCATCAGTGCGGCGCCGTTTGCGCCGACCTTGTCGAGGATGTCCGCCTCGATCAGACTCTGGGTCTCTAGAGCGAGGTCGGTCACGTCTCCCTGGTAGGAGTGGTCGTCGATGCAGCGACACACCTCGTCGACAAACGACTCCGGGAGGTCGGTGTGCGAGGTGAGGTACTCGCGAGCGACGCGGGCGCCCTCGGCGGCGTGTTCGTCCTGTTCGGCCTCGAGTTTGGCCACGTCGTGAAACACCGCGGCCACCCGTACCACGTCGACGTCGGCTCCTTCCTCGCGGGCGATCTCCTCGCCGAGGGCGACCACGTTGCGGATGTGGTTGAACCGGTACTCCGCGGAGTGCCACGGGTACCAGCGCATCCGGCCGCCCTCGTCCTCCATTTCGACGCTTGCGACGAGATACTCGCGGACGAACTCCTCCATCGCGGCGAACTGTTCGTTATCAACGTCGGACTCCTTTATCTCAACCCCCACGGTGCCACCCCCCAGCGGCGTTGTCGTCGATCATCTTGCCTGAAACAAGGCCTGTCTTGCTCTTTAGTCTTGTCGTCGCCGTGGGCGACCCGGATCGCGCCTGGTCCCGGGCCGGGCAGGGCGTCGCCGACGACACGGCTAAGCCCCTGGCGCCCATCTCTCCGGTGTGACCGACGCGCTGTACCTCGACGCGACCGAGCGCCGGCGGTTCGAGGCGACCGTCGAGCGCCGACTCGACGACCGGGTGGCGCTCGACCGCACACTGTTCTACCCAGAGGGCGGGGGCCAGCCCGCCGACGCCGGTCGACTGCGGGCGAACGACCAGTCCGTCGCCGTCGTCGACGTCCAGAAGCGCGACACCGTCTACCACCACCTCGCGGACCCCCCCGAGACGCTCACCGAGGGGACCACCGTCGAGGGCGAACTCGACTGGGACCGACGGTACGCCCACATGCAGTACCACACCGCCCAGCACCTCCTCTCGGCGGTGCTTCTCGAGGAGTTCGACGCAAGCACCACCGGCAACCAACTGTACGCCGACCGCGCCCGCATCGACGTCGCCCACGACCGCTTTACCGACACCGACCTCGCCGACGTCGAGACCCGGATGAACGACCTCGTCGACCGCGACCTCCCGGTGCGGTGGTACGAGATGGACCGCG
>CAZQHW010000087.1:0-10974 GCA_964593395.1 uncultured Halobacteriales archaeon | reverse complement strand
GTGCCGACGACGCGGCCCGCCTCGCGCTCGATCTCGGCGTCGGGAAACAGGTTCTCGACGGCGTCCTCGACGCGGTCGGTCACCTCCGTCGGGTGCACCGGCGCCACGACCCGCACCTCGACGCGGTAGACGGCACCGGTGCCCTCGATGTCGCCGCCGTCGTCGCTCACGGCGACTCGCCTCCGCTCGCGTTCCCGGGGGTCGCATCGTCGCCTCCGTTCTCGTCGCCGTCGTCGCCAGCGTCGGCGTACGACCGGTCGGGGCGGGCCCGCTCGGGCGTCGGGTCGACGACGACGCCGGCGAGGTCGTACTCCCCGGCGAGAACGCCGTCGGGGTCCTCGAAGAGCGTGCGGACGCGGCGGTGGTACGCCTCCAGTCCGGCGTCGTTCTCGAGAACGAGGTCGGCCATCGCCATCGCCTCGCCCATGCCGAACGTGAGTTCGCGCTCCTCGCGCTCGATCAGGGCGGCGTGGTCCTGGTCGGAGGCGTCCCGCCCGCGGCCCTGGAGTCGACTGGCGCGGGTCTCAAAGGGCGCCTGCACGCTCACCAGCAGGAACTCGAACGCCTCGCGGAAGCGCTCGACCTCGACCTCGGAGCGAAGCCCGTCGACGAGAACGACGGGGTCGTCCCCGGCGGCCCGGAGGGTGTCGAGGTGTTCGCGCACTCGCGGGACGGTACGGTCGGCGATCGCGGTGGGGCCGTTCTCCTCGCGCAACTGTTTGGCGACGCTGCCGTGGTGCTGTTCGGGGTCGAGGCCGCGCTTGCGACAGGCGTCACGAACCACGTCGCCCATCGTCACCACGGGGACACCGGCCTCCCGGGCGACCGTCGCCGCCTCTCCCTTTCCACTGCCCGGCAGGCCGACCGTCCCGATCACTCGCATCGTCTCAAGATAGTTCGGAGCCGCGCATAAGCGCTGTGACTGGCGGTGGCGACGGTCGTGATCCCTGCGCCGTCGGCGCCGCCCCTGGCGTCGGAAAGCAGTAGTGACTGCCGGTCGATCGCGGAAGTATGGACCTCGGACTGGCCGACGAGACTGCACTGGTGACCGCGAGCACCTCGGGCCTGGGACTGGCCTCCGCCGCCGCCCTCGCCGACGCGGGGGCGAACGTCACTGTCTGTGGCCGCGACCCCGACCGCCTGGCAGACGCAGAGGCACACCTCGCCGACCGCGAGGGGCAGGTACTCGCCCGGCAGGCCGACATCACGAACCCGGACGACGTCGAGGACCTCGTGACGACGACCGTCGACGCCTTTGGCGGCCTGGACCACCTCGTCACCTCCGCCGGCGGCGTGCCGTCGGGACCGCTTCTGGAGACGAGCGAGCGGGAGTGGTACACCGCCTACGACACGCTGGTGATGAGCGCGGTGTGGACGCTCGAACGGGCGCACCCCCACCTCGCGGCGGGCGACGGCACCGGTACGTGGGTGGCGATCACCTCCACGAGCGTCCGCGAGGCGATCGACGGCCTGGTGCTGTCGAACGCGGTCCGGCGAGCGGTGATCGGTCTCGTCAAGACCGCCGCCCGGGAGTTCGCCCCCGAGGTGCGGGCGAACGCCGTTCTCCCCGGTCCCCACGAGACACCCCGTATCGAGGAGTTAGTCGAGCAGTCGATGGAACGCGGCGAGTACGACGACTACGACGAGGGCCTGGCTGACTGGGCGAGCGACGTGCCACAGGGACGGGTCGGTGACCCCCGCGAACTGGGCGACATCGTCGCCGTTCTGTCGAGCGAGCGGGCGAGTTTCGTCAACGGCACCGCCCTGCCGGTCGACGGCGGGCGACTGCGGAGCTAAAACCGGCCCTCCTCGCGGAGTCGTTCGACCGCCTCGCGCACCCGGTCGGACGCGCCACGGGGGGCGACGAGCACCCGGTCACCGTAGGCGGCGACGACGAGGTCCTCGACGCCGACCGCGGTGACGTGGGTGTCCTCGCCGGTCGCGACCACCGACCCGTGCGTGTCGACGGTGAGCGCGTCGCCGGCGACGACCGTGCCGTCTTCGTCCGCCGACAACACCCGCCCGAGGGCGTCCCACGTGCCGAGGTCGTCCCACTCGATCTCGCGGGCGGGAACGACAAAGGCGTGGTCTGCCCGCTCCATGACGGCGTGGTCGACGCTCACGGGGTCGACGCGCCGGTAGCCCGCACTGGCCGCCCTGGTTCCGTTCCAGGGGTCGACCGCCTCGACAACTGGCGCCAGCGGCGTCTCCCGGGCGGCCGACAGGAGTGTAGACGGCGTCCAGGCGAACACGCCGGCGTTCCACAGCGCCCCCTCGTCGAGCAACTCGCGGGCGCCGTCGCGGTCGGGCTTCTCGTGGAACGCCGCCACCGGCGCGTAGCCGTCGACCTCGCGGCCCGGCCGGACGTACCCGTAGCCGGTCGCCGGGCGGTCGGGTTCGACGCCCACGCAGACGAGACCGCCGGTCTCCCCGGCGACGGCGACGGCACGCTCGGCGACCGTCCCGAAGTCGCCGGCGACGTGGTGGTCACTCGGCAGGTGACAGAGCACCGCCCGGTCGAACTCGGCCCCCGCTCGCCCGGCGGCGTACACCAGCGCCGGGCCGGTGTCCCGGGGGTGGGGTTCGACCCACACCTCGGCGTCCGTGGCAGTGTCCGTGGCGGCGTCAGCGAGGTGGTCGCGCACCCGGTCGGCGTGGTCCGGTCCCGTTAGCACCACGCGGTGGTCCGCGAAGGCGGCGCGGTCGAGAGTGCGAACCAGGAGCGAACGCACACCCGCCGCGGTCCCCTCGCTGGTGTCGCCCGCGCTCTTGGCCTCGTCGTCGTCTCCCGCCCGGTCGTCTCCGGTGCTGTCGCCTGCTTCCGTGTCGTCCCCGGTTTCGCCGACGGGGTCAGGGCCGAGCGCGAGCAGTTGTTTCGGCCGATCCCCGCGGCTGGCGGGGTACAGTCGCGTGCCGCTGCCGCCGGCCATCACCACCGCGACGACCGTCCGGTCCATGGCGGGGGGTGTGCCGCCGGCCCGAAAACCCCCGCGGTCGTTTACCAGGTCTCGACCCGTCCCTCGCGGATGTCCTCGACACAGCCCTCGCAGTCGGGGTGGTCGGCCTCGAAACAGACCGGCCGGCCCTGGTCGTCAAGGGGGGTCGCGCGGCGCTCGACGTGGCGCCGGCAGACGATGCGCACCCGTCCCTCGTCGTCGCGTGGCAGGTCGGCGACGGCCCGCCCGGTACGGAAGGCTCGCTGGGCCTCGTCGAGTCGCTCGCCCGCCGACTGCAGTTTCGAGCGCATGAACCGCTCCAGGCGGTCGTCCATCGTCTGATTCTCTTGCTCGGCGCACATAGGCTTCTCGCCTCCCCGGACCGACGGCGCCGTCACCCGGTCTACACCAGGTCGACGCCGGTGAACTCGAAGCGTGCGCCCCCCTCGTGACCGTCGATCACGTGGACGTCCCAGCCGTGAGCGCCGGCGATCCGATTGACGATGGTGAGTCCGAAGCCGGTCCCGTTCGTCGCGGAGGTGTGGCCGGGTTCGAAGACGCTCTCGCGTTTCGACTCGGGGATGCCGGGCCCGTCGTCCTCGACGTAGAAGCCGCCGTCCAGTTCCCCGACGCGGACGGTCACGTTCTCGCCGCCGTGAACGACGGCGTTCCGAAAGAGGTTCTCGAAGACGTTACGCAGGCGGTCGCCGTCGGCCCGGACGACCATCTCGTTCTCGACCCGTAGTGTCGCCTCGGCGGTGTCGACGGTGTCCCAGCAGCGCCCGACCAGTGCGGTCAGCGAGACACGCTCGGTCTCGCCGACGGTCCGGCCCTGCCTGGCGAGTGTCAGCGTGTCCTCGACGATCGCGGTTATGCGGTCGAGTGCCTCGGCGGTCTCCCGGACGTGCTCGTTGTCGAGGTCCTCCTGCAAGAGTGCGGTCCGGCCAAGGGCGATCTCCAGGGGGTTGCGCAGGTCGTGGCTGACGACGGACGCGAACTCCTCGAGACGGTCGTTCTCCCGGCGCAACTCCCGCTCGCGCTCGACGCGGTCGAGGGCGCTTCTCGCGCGGTCGGCCAGCAGTTCGGCGAGTTCGAGGTCGTCCTCGTCGAACGCTCCCGGTTCCCGGGCGACTGCCTGGAAGTTGCCGTGGCCGTTCAGGGGGACGCTGATCGTCGAGCGGTACTGGGTGTTGTCGTCGACGGCGGGGTGCTCGCGGGCGTCGTCGACCAGCAGTGCCTCGTCGGTGCGGTACGACTGCCCGGCGATGCCCTCGTCGACGGGGATCGCCCGTGTCGCGTCGACCGAGAGGTCCTCCGAGGTGGCGACGGTCCGTAACACGCCCTCGTCCTCCCGGCTGACCACCGACTGGTCGAGGTCGAGCACCTCCGCGGCGGCGTCGACCGTCCGCTGGGCCACCTCCTCGACGGTGTTGCTGCGCTGGAGGGCCAACCCGACGTCGTGCAGTTCGGTGAGTTCCCGCTCGCGCTCCACCTGGTCGGTCACGTCACGAAAGACCCCGTGAAGGAGCCGGGTCTCGCCGTTCTCGACGACCGGTTCGCCGACGGCCCTGACGTGTCGCTGTTCGCCGTCCGCGCGGACGATCCGCAGGCGGAGGTCGTACCCCTCGCCGTTCTCGATCGCCCGGTCGACGGCCTCCCGAACCGTGTCGCGGTCCTCCGGGTGGTAGAACTCGACCGCCGCCGACAGCGTCGGCTCGTACTCCTCGTCGACGCCGTGGATCTCCCGGACCCCGTCGGACCAGTCGAGAGACTCCTCCTGTGGGTCGTACTCCCAGACGCCGAGGGCTGCGATCTGTTGGGTGCGCTCGAACAGAAACTGCTGGCGTTCGAGGCGGCGCTCACGCTCCTCGCGGTCGGTGATGTCGCGGCTGATCCCCATCACGCCGACGACCGCCTCGCCGTCGTGGAACGGGAACGTCTCGCCGAGAAAGACGTGACGCTCCCCGTCGATGTACCGGACGGTCTCGTGTGTCTCGTGTTCGCCGGTTTCCATGACGCGGCGGTCGATCTCGCGGATTTCGGCGGCGCTGTCGGCGTCGAACAGGTCCTCGTCACGGCTGCCGACGACCGCCTCCCGGCCGAGACCGAACAGGTCGGCGACGGCCTCGCTCGCCCGCCGGTAGACGCCGTCGCTGTCCTTCACGTACACCGCCTCGCCCGTGTTGTCGAGTAGGGCCTCTAACTGGCGGGTCGTCCGGTCCAACTCGCGCTTGTAGGCCCGTTCTCTCGTGACGTCGGTGACGTGGACAGACGCTCCGTCGTCGGTCGGGTACACGTGGACCTCGATCCAACGGTCGCGCTGTGGGTCATGTCCCTCGACGCTGCCGGTCGTGCCCTCGTCTATCGCCGCCGCGACGCGGTCGGCGAGGTCGTCGGCGGCCACGCCCGGCACCGTACCGTCGAGTCGCTCGCCCAGCAGTCTCTCACGGTCTCGCCCGAGCAGTTCGCCGGCGCGGTCGTTTGCGTACGTGCACCGCTGGTCGGCGTCGAGGACCACCACGCCCTCGGACACTCGGTCGAGCACCGCCCGCGAGACGGCCACCTTCTCGCCCTCGGTCGGCATCTCCGTTTGTTCTCAGAACACCCCCGGAGATAAGCGCCACGGCCCCCTCTGGTCCCGTCGACGGCGGCGCCCGCCCACGGTTACAGTTTCACCGAGATGGGCACAGGTTTATGTACGAACCCGCCCTACGAGTGGGTGTCTCCCACCGAAAACAGAGCGGAGACGTGATCCCGATGTCAGAAAGCGATTTGCGTACCCACGCGGAAGAGATACACGAGCAGTTTTCCGACCACCTGGACGTGACCGTCGACGACGTCGAGCGCCGCCTGCAGGGACTCGTCGACGACTACAAGGTGCCCATCGACGAGGCTCGCCGCAGCGTCACGAACCACTACCTCGACGAGGCGGACATGGAGCGCGATGCGATGGGCTCCGGCAACGAGCGTGTCCAGGTCGAGGACGTCGACGAGCCCGAACAGTGGGTCGACCTCACCGCGAAGGTCGTCGAACTGTGGGACGCCCAGTCCGACGCCGTCGCGCAGGTGGGCCTGCTGGGTGACGAAACCGGCACGGTGAAGTTCACCGCCTGGGCGAAGTCCGACCCGCCCACCCTCGAAGCGGGCGAGGTGTACGACTTCGGCAACCTCGTCACCGACGAGTACGAGGGCCGGTTCTCGGTCAAGATCAACTCCACCACGACCGTCCGCGAGGTGGACCGCGACATCGAGGTCGGCGACGACAGCGTCGAAATCGAGGGCGCCCTTGTGGCCGTCCAGAGCGGCTCCGGGCTGATAAAGCGGTGCCCGGAAGACGACTGTACGCGCGTGCTCGACAACGGTCGCTGCTCCGAGCACGGCGACGTCGACGGCGAGTTCGACCTCCGCATCAAGGGGGTGGTGGACGACGGCCACGAGGTCCACGAGATCATCCTCGACCGCGAGGCGACCGAGGACCTCACCGGTATGACCCTCGAGGAGGCAAAGGACATGGCGATGGACGCGCTGGACACCGAGGTCGTAGCGGAGGAGATGCGGGCGGACGTGTTGGGCTGGTACTACCGTGTGCGCGGCCCGACGTTCCGCCGGTACGTTCTGGCCGACGAGGTCGAGCGCCTCGACGGGCCGGTCGACACCGAGAGCACGCTGGTCAAGGCGAGGTCGATATAATGAGTTCTGCACCCAGCCGCGAGACGGCGCGTCGTGCCTTTGCCGTCGAGTTCAACGACATGGGCTACACGTTCCGCGAGTCCGACGAGGAGATGGCACCCAACTACGCGCTGATGCCGACCGGCGAGCGCGCCAACCGCGTGTTTCTGGTGGGCACCCTCACCGAGACCGAAGACGTCGGCGAGGACGCCGAGTACTGGCGTGGCCGTGTCGTGGACCCGACGGGCACGTTCTTCGTGTACGCCGGCCAGTACCAGCCCGAACCGGCCGCGGTGCTGCGGGAGGTCGAGCCGCCAGAGTACGTCGCGGTCGTCGGCAAGCCCGGCACCTACGAGACCGACGACGGCACGGTGAACGTCTCCGTTCGCCCCGAGTCCATCAGCATCGTCGACGCCGCCACCCGCGACCGGTGGGTGGCCGAGACCGCCGAACGCACGATCGAGCGGGTTCGTGCGTTCAACGAGGAGGGCAACGAGTACGCCGCGATGGCCCGCGAGCAGTACGGCGACAACGTCGACCGCTACCGCCGCGAGGTCGTCTCCGCGCTGGAGAGTCTCGAGGACACCGACACCGCCGAACCCGAACCCGAACCCAGCGCCTGACTCCCCGTGCGACCGACCGGGTGACCTGCCCCGTCTTTCGACTCACGGTGCTGTCGCAGGTTTTCGCCCCGTGTGTGGCGTCGTGTGACGATCTCCAAACGAACCGGGCGTGCGTCTGACAAACGGTTAAGTGCGTTCGCCCGCCAGTTTCGCGCGAAATGGGCAACAAGAACAAGACGATCTCCTTCCGGGTGAACCAGGACGCCTTCGAGAAACTGAAGGAGATCGCGGAGGAGCGGGACCTGTCGCTGTCGGCGGTGTTTCGGGACTACGTGGACACGCTGGTGGCCCACGACGGCAAGGTCCAGGTCGTCCCCGAGCACGAGATCGACGACGCGGGGGAGGACACCTCCGAGTTCCCGCCGAAGGTGGAGGTGCCAAAGAGCTTCGTTCGCGAACACGAGCGCCTCGAACTCGAGGCCGAACACCTCCGTGACCAACTCGAGGAGTACAAGCAGTACGTCACTCGCCTGCGCAGCCGGCTCGACGAGGCCGACGCGGAGGAGGAGGTCATCCGTCTCGAGGAACTCGACGGCGAGGACGAAGAAGAGCGGCCGTTCCGGCTCGGCTGACCCGGGCCGGTCCCCGCAGTCAGCCTTCCAGCGTTCGCCGTAGCCTGCGTGCGGTCTCCTCGGCCCCCTCGTGACCGTCGACGGCGGCCAGTCGCTCTACCGACTCCAGGGTTCGGACCCCGTTGTCGAGAAAGGAGAGCACGTCGCCTGAGTAGGCGTACACCATGTAGTCGTCTGTCATCACGTCCACCATCGCCTCCGGGCCGAGTCCCTGTTCGCGCAACTCGAGCAGGTAGCGCATGAACTTCCGCTCGGGGTGGCCACAGTACGGATTGTCCCGGCAGCCACAGTCGAGAAAGTCCGTGGCGAACTCGAGAACACGCTCACGGGTGGCGTCGTCTAGTTTCTCCAGGCCCTCGCCCTGAAACAGCACGTCAAGCGTCGCCCCACGGAACACGCTCTTTGGAATGTTCCGGTCGAGTTGTGAGGCGATCTGTCGGTGGTTCTTCAGGTAGATCTTGTCGGTGATCGCCACGTTTCCAGATCGGGAGCGGGCGAGTTAAACGCACCGCGTCGGGTCGGTGCGCCGGCAGATATTTGTAGAATCTCCCTGAATACTGTTTTACCATGTCAGAGGAGACGATAACGAGCGAGTCGGCACCCAGCGAGCGGACGGCGGACGGGGCCGTCACCGGGGGCCAGACGACGCACAGGGCCGAGACCGAGGGGATCGACCTGTTGCCCGACGAACGGGTGCTCTCGAACGACCATCCCGGGTGGTCGGTGTGGTCGGGCACCCTCATTCTCGCCGCCCTGGTGGGGCTACTGGGTCTCGGGACGCTCGCAGAGAGCGCGGGCGCCGGAATCTTCTTCCTGTTGCTCGGAGCCGGTCTCGTCGGCTACGTCTACATGGCCCGGATGAGTTCGCGGTACATCGTCACCGACGAGCGCATAAAGGCGAAGGTCGGCCTCCTGAGCACAAAGACTCGCGAGTACCGGATCGCCAACATCCAGAGCATCACCACCGAGCAGTCGTTTCTCGAGGGTCTGCTTGGCCTCGGCAACATCCGGATCCGCACCTCCGCAAACGACCAGATGACCTGGAAGGGCGTCCCCAACCACAACAGCACCGGCAAGCAGATCCGCAAGATGCAACGCGAGTACGAGTAACGGACTCAGTTCTCACCGGCGTTTGACTGCAGCAGTCGCGCTCGCGCCACGAGCAGGCCGGCGACGACGACCTGGAGGGCGGCGACCGCCACGAACGCCAGGTCACTCCCCGCACTCGACAGGCCGAGTGCCAGCACGGTCAGCGCCGACACGCCCGCGACGCCCGCTACCAGCGTCTCCGCGAGCGCCGCGCCAGCCCACGATCCGACTCGCTCGACCGGAGACCTGGCGTCGGTCCCTGTCGCGCCCTCTCTCTTGTCGTCCAGCGAGGGGTTCGCCGGCGCCTCCGGCACCCGCTCCCAGTCGATCGCCACCTCGCCGTCGACGGTCGTCAGCGGGACGAGGGCGTCTTTGAGGTCGTCGTGTCCGGTGCCCTCGACGTGGTGGAACAGTCGGCGGAGCCGGCCGTCGAGTCGCCGCTCGGCCGGGTCCGCGAGGGCGAACTCCGCGAGCCGACCGTCCTGTGTCTCGACGGTCAGCGTGAGCCGGTCGTCCTCGCGGGCCAGCCCGACGACCCGCCCGAGTCTCTCGCCCGTCGCGGTGTCGTCGACGCGGTCGTTGAACCCGGTGGTCAGGTCGTCGCCGCCGTACACCGCGGGGTCGTGTTCACGTCGGTCGTCCGGCGGTGCCGTTGTCTCGCCGGTGACCTCGACGGTGCGTTCTTTCTCGGTCACCGGTGACCACCTCTCCCGGCCGACTCGGCGCCGAACTGGAGCCAGTCGAGAGTCACCGCACCGGCGAGTGCGGCCGCCGACAGAAACAGCAACCCGGCAAACGGCACCCCACCACCCACGGCCAGCGCGACCACCGAGACGGTGAGCAGCCCCGTCGCCAGCAGCGTGAGGCTGCTCCACCTCGCCAGGTCCGCCTCGTCGTCGTCCGGGAGGTGCACGCGCCACCCGTCGCCGTAGGTCACGGGGACGTGCTCGCCCTCCAACTGTGGGAGGGTCTCGACGCCGCCGTACTGCTCGAAGAACTGCTCGGCGCGGCGCACGCTGGGGGGTTTCCCGCCGGGGCCGCGGGGCACCTCGCCCGGGACGGGCAGGCGCTCGGCGAACACCCCGCCACCGCCGAGTTCGACGACGACGATCGCGTGGGTGCCCTGTGGCTCGGCCGGGAGAACGGTGTTCGGGTCGGGATTGGGGTCGAGCACCCGCTCGGCGGTCGCCGTCAGGCGGTCTTCGACCACTCCCGCCCGCTCCAGCACGGTCGAGCGGACACTCGCCGGCGTCGTGTCGGGGTCGTCGTAGTCGACGACGACGGCGGCGAGCACCCGTCCCCGGTCGGCGATCGTGTTCGCCTCCATCGCGCGGAGGTCCTCGACGACATCAGGGTCGACCTCGGGGTCGACTTCGAGTTCGTCCGCCGAGTGCGTCTCCGCCGCCCGGGTGATCGTCCGCTCCATCGGTTTCCTGTTACGCGGGCGAGTATATAAGCCTTCCACGGCCGTGATGGGGGGCCTGTGGTCGGCCCGCCGGCGAGGGTACACTGCGGCCGTCGACGACCGCGGCGCCGGGGTCTCCGCCGCCGCGGCCGCCCCTGGTCAGTAGTCGTACAGCGAGGTGATCTTCGGGAGGTAGTTGAACATCTTGATCCCGATCGGTAAGCCGACGACGGTTAGCGAGACGACGTAGGCGATCCCCATCCAGAGAAAGCTGAGCCACCAGCCGATCAGCACGAAGTAGATCGCCCGGACGACGATGCTGGGCTGGCTGCTGCCGCCGATGGGGTCGACCTCGTCGCTGCCCGTCTTCAGCGTGAGCACCTTCGGCACCATGTTGACCATCTTGATGCCGAACGGCAGCCCAATTATCGAGGTGTTCAACGCCCACGCCACGCCGATCCAGACACCCGTCGCCCACCACCCGATCAAGAGGAAGTACACCGCTCGAACCACGATCGATGGACTGTCTTCGTTCACAGCGAGTGACAATATCGGGCTAGTAAATGAAGCTAACGCCGTCTGTGGGAGTCGTAACGTATTTGCCCGCCAGCCACCGACGTTTGAGCGCGTGTCCGGGTTAGGGTAGTGGCCCATCCTTCAGCCTTGTGGAGGCTGAGACG
>CAZQHW010000086.1:0-11004 GCA_964593395.1 uncultured Halobacteriales archaeon | reverse complement strand
GCCGACGACGGCGACGCCTGGCGGTTCGCGCTGGTCGAGCGCTGGCGGCTGGCCGAACTCCAGGAGCGCCTCGGCGACCGGGTCGAGGTGTTCGGCGAACCGCTGTTGGCGGCGTACCAACCGGCCGACCTCGCCGGCGAGGGCGAGCGTCCCGGCGACGTCGAGAGCGTCTCCGTGCCCACTGAACCGCTGGAGGACGCCTTCGAGCGTATGCGACGGACCGCTGTCACCGACCCGGTCTCCGCCGGGTCGGACCCCATTGACCTCGAGACGGACCTCGACCGAGAGGCGGCGGCCGCGCTCCGTAACACCGGCGCCACCCTCGCCGCTGAGACCGACCCCGGCGACGACACGGACGCTGACGGCCGCCCGCCGTCGTCCCCGAGTGAGGCCACCGACGACGGGGCGGTCGCGGACCGTCGGGACACTGCCGACGGCGCTCGGGCAGACGACGACACCCTCTGGAGCCCAAACGGCACGGACGAACCGGCGCCCGAGCGACCGCGCAAGCGGTACGCCGACTCCGGGACCAGTGACGCCGACCCCGTCACGGAACGGGGCCGGTTCGTCCCCTCTGACCCGCCGGAGATGGGGGTCGACGCCGCGGACTCCGGGTCCTCTGACGGGGACCCGCACGGCTCAGACACCGGCGGCGATCGGTCGGGCAGGCACGTGGCCCACGACGCCGACAGCGTGGCGGACCTCCCGGAGAGTGTCACCCTCGATCGCTCACACGCCACTCGCGTGACGGGCGAGGGACTCCCGTTCGTCGCCGACGAACCGGACGCGACGGTTCTCGGCGACGACTCGGACGCCGATACCCTCTCGGACGCCGCCGAGGGTGCGTTCGTCTTCGGCGACGACCGCGCGGACGGCACGGACGCGACCGACTCCCGGTCCGGGTCCGGGTCCACCGGCCCGGACGAGCCAAGCGCCCGCGTGGGCCGCGAGACGCCGGCGTCGAGTGATGGACCGGACACGCCGCTGTCTCAGCAGGTCGCGACCACGCTCGGCGACCCCGGTGACGAGTCCTCGACGGAGTCCACACCGGCCGCTGGTGCGACCGCCCCGACATCGGGACGGGAGGGCGACGACAGCACGTCCACGACCACGGACCACGTTCCCCGGGAGTGGGCCGGCGACGACGACGCCGACTCGACAGAGCGACCCGACGGCGACGTGCTCTCTGCGATCACCGAGTGGGTCGAGAACGAGCGCTGACCGCCCGTCACATGTGCTCCTCCTCGAGCACCCACCCCAGTGCCCGGCGGTAGTAGGTGAACATCCGGCGGACCCCCTCGTGGCTCATCTCCTCGCTGTCCAGTTGCTCTTTCAGAAACTCGTACTGCTCGCGGATTGCCTCCTCGTCTCGCATGGCCGTTCGTGAGAGAGCGAGCGACAAAACACCTGCCGTCGTGGTCAGTCCCGCTCCAACCGGGAGAGGCCGTGCCAGATCGCGTCGACCATCCGGGTCTCGCCTGCACCCTCCGCGTCGGCCCAGCCCCGCGCCAGGGCGTCCTCGACCACCGCAAGGTCGTGGTTCTCGAAGTTGTTCATGCCCCGGAAGTCCTCGAGTGCGTCACGGTCGGCCTCGTCGAACTCGTCGTCCGGCGTGCCGTCGAAGTGTCCGAGGTCCGCCAGGGTCTCCGAGACCGCCGCGGCCGTGTCGCCGTCCAGAGCACGGGTCTCGTCGGGTGCCTCGCGAGAGAGCAGGGTCACGTCGTATATCTTGAACACCCGCTCCAGTTCGGCGATCGGCTCCTCGTGGTCGTCCACGCGGACGTCGATCCAGCGGTCGCCGCGGCCGTCGTAGCCGCCCTCCGGTTTCACGACGTACATCGCGGCGCCCTGTTCGCCCCGGCTGTCGCCGCCAGTCTCGTTGCCGGCGTGCAGGGCCGCGAGCAGGCCCTCGGGGAGTCCGCCGCCGGCGTCGCGCTCGCTCTCGAAGGCGTCGGCCATCGCCGCCAGGGTCTCGGCGTTCTCCAGGATGTTGCCCTGCACGGTGTACTGCTCACCCTGGATGTCCCCCGCGTACTCGAAGCACTCCTCACCGGTGAACGCCGCGACGGAGCCGTCTTGCCCGACGACGCCGACCTGCCGTTGCTCGGCTTCCGGGTCGTCGGCGGTGAGCGCCTCGACCGTCTCGGCGGCGGTGTGACCCTCCCGGAGCAACTGGAGGCCGTCGGGGCCGTAGTCGACGTTGGCGAAACTCTGCGTGGCGACGGCGCCGGCGTCGGCGGACCCAAAGGGGACGACGCTGCCGACGCTGACGAACTTCGAGTGGACCGCCACGCCGACGGCGTCCTGCGCCGGGTCACGGGCTACGATCGAGAACGTCGCCGGGCGAGGCGTCTCGGTGTCTCGTGTCACGTTCGACGCCACGACGGGCGCCACAAAGAGCGTAAGGGAGCCGGCACGCTGGGTCACCGCTGCCCACGAGAGGCCCCGGCAGCGACCGACACCGATTCTCAGTCGTCCGCTCCGGCCCGGCCGACGGAGGGCCGCTCGACGTCGCGGTCGGTCGCCTCGCCCTCGACGTCGTACGGGTACTCGCCGGTGACACACGCCATACAGAGGTCGTCGCGGTCCATGTCGAGGGCGGCGGCGACCCCGTCGGGCGAGAGGTAGGCGAGGGAGTCGGCGCCGACCGCCTCGCCGACGGCCTCGGCGTCCTTTCCGGCGGCGATGAGTTCCTCGCGAGTCGCCATGTCGATGCCCATGTAGCAGGGGGCGGCGATCGGCGGCGACCCGATGCGGAGGTGGACCGCCTCGGCGCCGGCCTCGTGCAACAGCGAGACGAGTTCGGTCGAGGTGGTCCCGCGGACGATCGAGTCGTCGATGAGCGTGACGCTGCGGCCCTCGACGGTCGACTGGATCGGGTTCAACTTCAGGCGCACCGCCTGCTCGCGCTCGTCCTGGCTGGGCATGATGAACGTGCGCCCGACGTAGCGGTTTTTCATCAGTCCCTCCGCGAACTCAACGCCGGCGCCGTCGTCCTGTGCGGCCTCGGCGTAGCCCGAGGCAAACGCTCGCCCGGAGTCGGGCACCGGCATCACCACGTCGGTGTCAATGCCGCTTTCGGCCCACAGACGGCGGCCCATCTCCCGGCGGGCCTCGTACACGAGACGGCCGTCGATAGTCGAGTCCGGGCGGGCGAAGTAGACGTGCTCGAAGAAGCAGTGGGCACTGTGTGCTCGGTCGGCGAGCTGATGGGACTCGTACCCCTCGCCGTCGGGTGCGAGCACCACCAACTCGCCAGGGCGCACGTCACGCAGGAACTCCCCGCCGAGGGTGTCGACGGCGGTGGACTCGCTTGCGAGAACGTATCCGTCATCGAGTTCGCCCAGACACAGCGGGCGGTTGCCCTGCGGGTCGCGTACGCCCATCACCGTGTCGTCCAGGGTGATGGCGAGTGAGTACGACCCGTGGACGCGGTCCATCGTCCGGCGGACCGCCTCGACGGGGTCGTGGTCGAGGAGGTGCCGGGCGAGGTCGTGGGCGATCACCTCGGTGTCGCCGTCGGAGGTGAACGGGTGGCCGTCGGCGGCGAGTTCCTCACGGAGTTTGTCGGCGTTGACGAGGTTGCCGTTGTGACTCAACCCGAGTGCGCCGCTGCGAAAGGACACCGAAAACGGCTGGGCACAGGCCTTGTCGACGCTGCCCGCCGTGGGGTAGCGGACGTGGCCGATGCCCGACCCGCCGCGCAGCCGGTCGACGTCCTCGGGTCCGACGGCGTCGCCGACCAGTCCCATCTCGACGTGCTGGTGTTGCTGGAAGCCGTCGTGGGTGACGATCCCAGCGGACTCCTGGCCGCGGTGCTGCAGGGCGTACAGCGCGTAGTAGATCGACGGTGCGGCCTCGCCGTCGACGGAGACGCCGACGACGCCACACTTCTCTGTGGGGCCGCGCGTTCGGCCGGTGGTCGGTTCGTCCGGGCGGTCGTCGACACCCCCGTTGGCCGTCATGTCGTGATGGAGACGAGGTTGTCGCCGCGGATGATGACTGTCTCACCCTGGTCGTCCGTGTCGACGTCCACGTCGTCGAGACCGGCCGCGCCGCCATCTTGGCCCGCGCGGACAAGCGCGGGCGTCTCGAGCACCAGATTGAGGTGCTGGTCGTACCCCCCGAGTCGGCCCTCGTAGACGGTCCCACCCTTCAGCCGGACCGTTACTTCCTCGCCCAGTGACGCCTCGAGTACGTCGAGCGGTCGGCCGCTCATATGCAAATATGCCCGCGGGCAGGCTTAACTGTACCGCTCGCGGGCGGTGTCGCGTCAGACCTCGACGCCGAAGGTCTCGTAGTCGCCGGCACGCTCGGCGAACGCCCCGAGCAGGTCCGCGACCGCGACGAGGTCCTCCGTGTCGATCACCTCGACGGGGGTGTGCATGTAGCGGTTCGGCAGGCCGACGTTCAGCGAGGGGATACCCCCGCGCTGGGTGTAGAAGGCGTCAGCGTCGGTGCCAGTGCGGAGACCAGCGGCCTGCAACTGGTAGTCGAGTTCTTCCTCGTCGCCCGCCGTCCGGACCGCCTCGACGAGGGCCGGGTTGTTCGTCGAGCCCCGCGCTATCACCGGCCCCTCGCCCAGTTCGATGTCGCCGCCCGTGTCGCCCGGTGCGCCCGGGGAGTCCGTCGCGTGGGTCACGTCGACGGCGATCGCGGCGTCAGGTTGCAGGTCGTAGCCGACCATCTGGGCGCCCTTCAGGCCGACCTCCTCCTGGACGGTGGCCACGCCGACGACGGTCGCCTCGACCTCTGCCTCGGCCGCGCGTCGGAGCCCCTCGGCGGCGGCCCAGACGCCGATCCGGTTGTCCATCCCACGGGCGGCCATCCGCGTGCCGGCGAGGTCCTCGACGGTGGAGGAGAAGGTGATCGGGTCGCCCACCTCCACCAACTCGCGGGCCTCGTCGCCGTCCTCGACGCCGATGTCGACGGTCTGTTCGCCGATCTCGTCGACGTCGTGGTCGTCGCGCAGGTGGATCGCAGTCTGGCCCACGACGCCCGACACGGGGTCGTCGGCGTGGATGGTGACGTGTTGGCCCTGGGAGACGGTGTGGTCGGAGCCGCCGATGCGGCCGATGTGGACGAAGCCGTCGTCGTCGATCTTCCGGACGATGAAGCCGATCTCGTCGGCGTGGCCGGCAAAGGCGACCGTGGGGTCGCCGCCCTCGTACACCGCGTAGGCGTTGCCGTACTCGTCGGTCTCGACGCGGTCGGCGAACTCGGAGACGTACTCGACCCACACGCGCTGACCGCGCACCTCGTACCCCGACGGCGAGGGCGTCTCGAGCAGCGACTCCAGAAACTCCTGGCGTTGTCGTTCCATAGTTCGAACTCGGAGCGGGCGCGTATCAATCCCCCGATGGCACGACGGCGCCGTCAGGCCCCGCGAGCGGGCCGCGGCCTCGTCGCACGACGCGCGACCTACCGGAACGCTGAAGACTCCTCTCACCGAACTGATCTGTATGTCAGACCGCAAACTGACCCTGTTCGAACTGCACTTCGACGACGGGTTCCAGATCGGCCCGGAGACTGTCGGGATCGGCGGCGAGAGCGACTCCGAGAGCGAGGACGACGAGGAATCGGGCCTGCTCGGACTCGGCGGCGAGAGCGAAGACGACGAGGAGGCAGCAAGCGCCGACGACGAAGACGAGGACGCCGCCGAGGACGACGCCGAGGACGAGGGCAGTCCCGTGTCGCTACTACTGGGGGTCGTGGCGCTCGCCCTGATCGCGGCGGTCGTGCGCCGCATACTCGGCGACGACGAGGAAGTCGAGATCGAGACGCCCGACGAGCAGGAGAACGTCGAGGAGTTCGAGTCCGCGGAGTGAGTGCCCGCAGTCCGTTGTAGGAGACGGGTCCCCCGGCACCGGTCCGAGTCCGCCCGGTCCGTGACGGGGGAAGGCTTACTTCGATTCGGTGTCCAGCATGACCATGAGTCTCTACCGCAGTGTGCGTGCCGTCGCCGGCGCCTCGGGGGACGGCCCACTGGACTGGACTGCCGTCACCGAGGCAGCAAAGGCCGCCACCGAGTCGGGGTCACTCGACATCTCGGCCGGCGAGAAAGAGGGCTACGCCAACGACGTACGCGACGCCCGCGACCGGGTCGGTGAGGCCGCCGGCGTCGACTTCGACCTACCCGACACCGTCGAGATCCAGCACCGCCACCACTGGATCGACGCCAACGTCGCCACCTTCGAGCGGATCTTCGAGCCACTCGAGGGGCTCTCCCAGGGGGCCGTCCCCGGCGTGTCCCGCGTGCTCAACACCGGGTCGATGAGCGTCGCGCTGGCCTTTTTCGCCCGCAACGTCCTCGGTCAGTACGACCCCCTCCTGATGGCCGACGTCGAACCCGCCGACCACGGCCTGTACTTCGTCCGCCCGAACATCGCCGCCACCGCCGAGGAACTCGACGTCGCCTACCCGCGCTTTCGCCGGTGGATCGCCTTTCACGAGGTGACCCACGCCGCCGAGTTCGCCGCCGCCCCGTGGCTCTCCGACCACATGGAGGAGAACATGAAACAGGCACTCGAGGAGGCCGCCGACGGCCTCGCCGAGGGCAACGTGCTCTCGCGACCCGACATGGAACTGGACACGGTGATGGCGACGATGACCGCCGTCGAGGGGTACGCCGAACTGCTGATGGACCGCGCCTTCGACGAGGAGTACGACGACCTCCGCGCGAAGTTAGAGGCTCGCCGCGGCGGCGGTGGCCCCGTCTCGCAGTTGCTCCGGCGTGCGCTCGGACTCGGCAAGAAGCGTGAGCAGTACGAGCGTGGCCGGGAGTTCTTCGACGCCGTCGTCGAGGCCCGCGACATGGCGGCCGCGAGCGTCGTCTGGGAGTCCCCCGAGACGATTCCCACCGACGCCGAGTACGACGACCCGCAGGCCTGGATCGACCGCATCGACCCCTGACCCCGTTCTGCTCGTCACTCCCTCTCTCAGGGGCGCTGTCGTCGCCGCCGACGCTCGTCATCGTCTTTTGTCTCCTCTTTCTGCTCGGTCCCGAACGAGCGCTCCCGCCCGGCGCTGGTGCGCTCGCTCGCCCGGGCCTGCCGGCCGAGCACGGCGAGGTACCGCATCGCCGCGTAGCCGACTACCCCTCCGACGGCGGCGCCGCCGGCGACCGCGACCACCGAGCCGCCGGCCTGCACCGCGACGGTCGCCCCCGAGACCGCGACCAGAAGCACCACCGCGGCCTGGACGCGGGCGTTCAGTTGCTCGCGCCGCTCGTCGCTGATCGAGGGGCCGACCATCTCAGCCGTCCTCCGCCAGGTCGTGTGACGCGCTGACGTGCATCGTCACGAACGACCACTCGTGGCCGTCGGTCGGCGACCCCGGCTGGCGGACCAGCGCGCCGGTCCAGCGCGTCTCGTACTCGTGGCGCTGCGCGCCGGTCCAGCCCATCTCGACGCGGTCGGAGAACCAGCCGGTGTCACCGCGGCGGCCGGCCTGGAGCGTGTGGCTGTCGACCGCCCAGTCGGTCGTCGTCTCCGTCTGCTCTTCGAGACCGGCGGCGACCGTCTCGTGGCCGACCAGGTGCTCGGAGACGCCGACCTTCGTGGTCGTCTCGTCACCGAGAAAGAACGGCGTCAGTGGTTCGCCCGCCCGCAGCGCCGCGTAGTAGTCCCGGACCGTCGCCGCGACCGGTTCGGGGTCGTCGTTCATACCCCCAACTGTGCGGGGGACGCGCTTGAACCTCCCGATGACGCCCCGGGGCTTTTCGACCGCCGGCACCGAGCGTGGGCCGTGACGAGTAGCCTCGAGGCCGCCGCAGTCCTCGCACTCGCGACGCCGGCGCTCGCCCCGCTCGCGGCGGGGGTCAAGCGCACCGGGTGGGTGCTCGGCCTCGCCTGTGGCGGACTGTTCGCCGCGCTGGCGCTCCTGTTCGGCCCTGCCGTCGGTCTCACCGGCGAGTTCCTGCTGGTGATCGGTGTCCCGGGCGCGGTGATCGCCGGGTTCATCGTCGGCGGACTGACCGTCCGACTGCTCCGGTGACAGGATACGGGGTGAACAACGCCCGGGCCGTCGTTCCCTCGCTCAGAGGACGTTCGCCTCCGTCCGACCGCCGACCGCCGGCCTGTCGCCCCCGTCACGGAAGCGGTCCAGGCCCAGGCCGGACACGTCTACCGTCTCCGGATGGCCCTCGGTGACGATGTCGGCGACGACCTGGCCCGTCGCCGGGGCGTGCATGAAGCCGTGGCCGGAGAAGCCGACGGCGTTGACGAACCCCGGACGTGACTCCTCCAGAACGGGGCTGCGGTCCGGCGTCACGGCGTACAGTCCGGACCACCCACGGCGCAGACCGGCCTCCGGCCCGAAGTGAGCGGCGCAGTTGGCGGCTCGCTCCAGTGCCTCGGCAGCCCAGTCCAGGTCGTAGTCCGTCGGATAGCGGTCGGGATCGCGCGCGTCGGCGTCGCCGAAGTGGCCGCCGACGAGTGCGTCACCCTCGCGGTCCGGAAGAAAGTAGACCCCGCGGTCGGCGTCGAACGTCAGCGGTGCGGTCTCGGGCACCGGTCGCTCCGGGGCGACGACCGCCACCTGGCGGCGCTGCGGGACGACCGGGAGGTCCAGGCCGACCATCTCGCCCACCCTGCTGGCCCACGGCCCGGCGGCGTTCACCACCCAGTCGGCGTCGATGCGGTCCGACGCGGTCTCGACGCCGGTGACCCGCCCGCCCGCCGTGTGCACGTCGGTGACACTGGTGTCGGTCTGGACCACCGCCCCGGCGTCCCGCGCGGCGCTCACGAACCCCTGGAGCGCGAGGTGAGGGTCCGCGACTCCGTCGTCGTGGCCGAACGTGGCGAGTTCGAACGCGTCGGCGTGGACCTCGGCGCCGGTGCGATCGCGCAACTCCGCCGGCGGGAGCGTCTCGACGTCGGCGCCCAACTCGCGCTGTGTCCCGACGGTCCGGCGGAGCCGCTCCGCCGTGTCGGACTCGCGGGCGAGAAATGCGTAGCCGATCCGGCGGTGCTCGATGTCGACGCCGAACGTCGACTCGAACTCGTCGTACACCTCCATCGCCGCGAGCGAGAGCCGGACGTTCGTCGGCGAGGAGAACTGCGCCCGGATCCCCCCGACGGCGCGACCGGTCGACCCGGCACCGACCGAGGACCGCTCCACGACGGTCACGTCGACGCCCCGGCGGGCGAGGTAGTACGCGCTGGCCGCGCCGACGATTCCACCGCCGACCACGACGACTGTCATCAAATACCACTGTCGCTCGCCCGACAGTAATCCTTGTCGGTCCCCGTGAGGACGGGATGAGTCAAACGCCCGTTTCAGTTTGGCGAGGGTCTTAGCCGTCGGCACCCCTCCTGCCGGGTATGCGACGGCGCCGACTCCTGAGCGCGGCCGCCGGTACGCTCGCGCTGACGACGGGGTGTGTCGGCCGGTCGGACACGCCGGGTGCCGACGACGCGGACGGTCCCGACGGCGACACGACCGACGACACCGACGACCCCGGGGACGACGACGACCCGACACCGCCCGACGGCGACGGTGGGAGGCGACTCGTCCTCGACCGTATCGAGCGCCCGACGGCCGCGGTACGTCTGAACGACCTCGGGAGGTCACCGGTCGGACGGGTGCCGAGCGTCGAGTCGCTGTCCGAGCGACGCCGCGAGGTGGTGCAGGCGGCCGTCGACGGCGCGTACCGCACCGACACCGCGGCGGACTGGCTCACCACGTTCGTCGCGGACGTGCGGGTCGTCCGCCACGACGGCGAGTACCGCCGTCTCGACCACACCCTGCCGCGGTACACGGTCCGGGCGTCCGAGGTGGACCCGGGTGCGTACAAAGGCCGGATCGCCAACCCCGAGACGTACCGCGAGGCCGTCACCAACGACGGCGTCGTCGTCAGCGGACTCGTCCGGATCGCCCGCGAGGACGGCTACACGACAGTGGACCCGTGGCCCTCGCTGCTTTCCTTTCTTGAGGCGTACGAGGCGGTCCGGTACCGCGGCGCGGTGTACGAACTCTCGTTCTCGGTCGAGGACCCCGGCCCGCCGTACACCGTCACGGCCGGGTCGGTGGCGCCGACCGCGCTGGTCGGTGAGTCCGTGTTCGACGCCACGAACGAGAGCGAGCGGATTCGCGAGGCGGTCCGGGCCGCCGGCGAGGCGCAGGGCGTGTACGCGAGCGACGACCTGCCCGGGCGGTTTCTCGACGTCGTTGCCGAGCACCAGTACGTCTACCTGGACGGCGTCTTCTACTTCGCGGGTCTCGAACGTCGAGGGACGCTACCGGCCAGGGTCGAGGCGACGGTCGTCGAAGCCGCGCTCCCGGAGCCGCAGGTCCGGATCTCGATCCACAACGACGCCGACCGGGACGTGGACCTGTTCACCGGGGCGCCCACCCCCTTCGGCCTGGTCGAACTCAGCGCGGAGGACGGGGCGGAGCACCTACTGTGGACCGACGCCTACCGGGAGAGCGACCACGTGTTCACCGAGGGCCGGCAGGTGACCGGTGGTCACGACATCGGCCTGACGGTGTCGGTCCCCGCCGGCGACCGTGTCTCGGAGACCTACACCGTCCTCGGCGACCTCTCGCCCGGTGCGTACGCCCTCCGGAGCGAGGTGGGTGTCGAGACGGGGGCCGACGGCGCCGACGGTACGCTCCCGATCCGGGTGTTCTTCGGTGTGGCGTCGGCCTGACCCCGACGGGTTTTAGGCCCGGCTCCCGAAGACAGGGCGATGGCGAGTCTCTCGGGAGTCAACGTCGCGCTCGGGGTCTCGGGGTCGATAGCGGCGGTGCGGTGTGTCGAACTCGCCCACGAGTTGCGTCGCCAGGGTGCCCAGGTGCGTGCGGTGATGACCGACGCTGCAAAGGGGATCCTCCACCCCTGGGCGCTCGAGTTCGCCACCGAGCGCGACGTCGTCACCGAGATCACGGGACGCGTCGAACACGTCGAACTGTGTGGTCGTGAGGGGTGGGCGGACGTACTCCTGCTGGCGCCGGCGACCGCCAACACCGTCGGCAAGGTCGCCGCTGCCATCGACGACACGC
>CAZQHW010000085.1:0-11021 GCA_964593395.1 uncultured Halobacteriales archaeon | reverse complement strand
GCCGAGACGGTCGCCACACTGGAGGACGCCGGCTTCACCGTCGAGGCCGCCGCGTCGCTGGACGAGGCACGGGCGGCGCTCGACGGCTCCGTCGAGTGTCTCGTCACCGAGCACGACCTCGGTGACGACACCGGGCTGACACTGATCGAACGAGCCCGCGAGACCGTCCCAGACGTGGCCTGCGTGCTCTACACGCACCACACTCCCGACGAGATCGACACCGTCGCGCTGGGTGACGCCGTCGCCGAGTACCTCCGAAAAGGCCCCGACAGCGCCGACCGCCTGGCCGAGATCGTCGGCTTCAGCGTCGCGAACAGCGCACAGACCGCCTACCCGCTTCCCGACGACGAGGACGCTCGCCTGGCCGCCTTGGAACGGTTCGCGGCCGACCCCGGGGCGCTCGAGTCGTCGTTCGACCGTCTCACCGCGATCGCGATGGCACTTTTCGGCGTCGACTCCGCTGCCGTCGGCCTGGTCGACGCCCATCAAGAGCGGTTCGTCGGTTGTGCAGGGATCGACCTGGACACGCTCGACCGCGAGGACACCGTCTGCACGTACGCCATTCTCGACGAGGGCGTCACCGTGATCGAGGACCTCAGTGACGACCCCCGGTTCGCGGATAACGAGGCGATCGCGGCCGCCGGCATCCGGTTTTATGCCGGAGCGCCCGTCTCGACCCCGGACGGTTCGAAGGTCGGCACGTTCTGCCTGTACGACGACGAGCCACGGTCGCTGTCCGCCGACGACCGGGCGTCACTCGAACTGCTGGCAGCCGAGACCGCCGACCGTCTCGTGCTCCAGGCGCGCCTGGGAGCCGCCGAGGGAGAGTCCGGCCCACTCGCTGGCGCCGGACAGACAGACCACCCGGCGCCCGTCTCGAACGAGGGGCCATCGAGCGAGCGACCGCCGTCGGACGCCGACCCGGAGTCGGGGGACGACCGATGACCGACGACTACACCTTCGAGGGGTTGCCCCTGGAGCCGGTGCTCCCGGGGACGAGCCTGCTCGTCGTCGGGCCCTCCCACGCCGGCACCAGGGAGGTGGCGTTCAAGTTGCTCGCCGGCGGTCCGGACGAGGGAACGATCGTCGTCACGACGAACCAGCGGGCCACCCGGATCGCCCGGGACTGCGGAGCCGCCGGCGTCCGCCTCTCGCCCGACCGCAGCGCAATCGTCTCCTGTGTGGGCCAGGACGACCGCGACGCGGACATCGACGCCGAGGTCGTCCGCGTCACGGGCCCGGGCGACCTGACCGGCATCGGGATGCGGTACTCCCGGCTCGCCGAGGACCTCCACCGCGCCGGCGTCACCCACGTCCGCACCGGCGTCATCTCGGTGTCGACGCTGTTGTCGTTCAGCGACCTCCAGACCGTCTCGCGGTTCGTCCACACGCTCGTCGGTCGGGTCGGCAGCGTCGACGGCCTGGGCGTGCTCTTGGTCGACCCCGACGCCGTCGACGAGCAGGTCGTCAGCACCATCGGGCAGTTCTGTGACGCCCGCGTCGACGTCCGCGACGACGACGGGCCGGAGATGCGGGTCCGCGGCCTCCCCGGCCAGTCACGCGAGTGGTGCGAGGTCGAACTGTACGCCTGAGACGGGGCCACCGGCCCCTGACCCCAAGTCACCCCTCGTCGCGCTCGCTCTCGCGGGCGACCGCCGCCAGCAGCGACTCCAACTGGATACGCTCGTTGGCGCCCTCGGCGATGCGGTAGTCCGCCTCGCCCAGGCGGTCGAGCACCCGCACCGCCGCCTCGTCCGAGAGGTCGTAGTCCCACACCGACCGGTGGAGTTGGTCGACGACGTCCCCGCCGGCGATGCCGCGGTCGGTGAGCAACTCGTCCAGCGTACCGCGAGCAGCGACGAACTCGCCGTCCAGTGCCTGGGTGACCATCTCCTCTATCTCCTCGGGACGGGCAGTGGCGGTGATGGCGTACACCGCCGCCTCGTCGACGGTGTCACCGGTGACGGCGGCCGCTTGCAGAGCGTTCAACGCCCGGCGCATGTCGCCGTCGGCGACGTAGGTCAGCGCGTCGACGGCGTCGTCGGTCACCTCGATGCCCTCCGCCTCGGCGATGGTGCGGACGTAGTCGGCCACGGCGTCGTCGGGTAGCGGCGAGAAGCGAAACACCGCACAGCGGGACTGGATCGGGTCGATGATCCGACTGGAGTAGTTACAGGAGAGAATAAAGCGGGTGTTGTTCGAGAACTGCTCCATCGTGCGTCGCAGCGCACCCTGGGCGTCGTCGGTGTTGTGAGTCAGGAGACCGTTGCCGAGGGCGAAGTTCGGGGTGCCCTCCATGGTGACGTTGTACGCCGTCCCGCGGTGGCTGTACTCGACGCTAGACACCTCGACGGTCGAGACCTCGCGCCGGCCGCCGTCGGAGACCGTCGCCGGGTCGAACTCCGCTCGGTCGTAGTGTTCGTCGTGGGGAAGTGCCCCGTCACCGACGACGACGAACGTGTACTCGTCACCGTACCGCTGCATGAACTCCTCGACCTTCTCGGTCTGTCCCCAGAGCTCCGCGACGCCCTTGACCTCGATGACCGTGTCGTCGACCAAGAAGTCGGGGTAGTACGCCGAGTCGGACAGTTCGAACATCGGTTCGTACTCGTACTCGACGCCGGCGTCCTGCAGCGCCGTGGCGACCTCGTACTCCCAGCTGGACCGGACGTGATGCCCGAGTTCTTCGCGGTACTCCGTGGTACCGTCGTGGAACGGCTCGTGACCGGTCAGCGCGTCTGAGACCTTCCGGGCGACCGCTGGATCCCGCATGGGATTGTCCTCGCCAGTCATGTCACAGACGGGGTAATCGGTGTTCTCGGCGGCTTTCCGGCGGATCTCCTCACGCTCGTCCTCGTCGAGACTCGCCCACCACTCGGCGGACGACTGGCCGATCTTCGCCTTTGTCTCCTCCGGGTCTGCGTCGACGACCCACTCCTCCCACGGCGTCCCCGACCGCATCTCGCTCAGCGTCTCCTTCCACTGTTCGACCGTCTCCTCGTCCATCTCCGTGACGTGGACGCCGTGGAACTCTCCCCCGTAGTTCGGATTGTCCGCACCCGCGAACCGCCCGTCGCTGAGTTTCTCGACGATCTTCTCGCGGCGTTCGTCGGACCACTCCGTGCCGTACATCGGGTTGCCCTCGCCCCGCATCTCTCGGCTGTGGCCCTCGTTCTTGCAGTCGAGCGAGCAGAACCGGCCCGCGGTCCAGTCGCCACAGACGTCACACCGGGACAGACCCAGCTCGTCACGGAAGTCGGCGATCTCGTCGCCGGGCTCCAACTCCCGGAGTTCGCGCTCGACGAGCCGGCCGTCGTCGCCGACGACGAAGAAGGGGTGCGTCGGACTCGCCGTGACCGACCGTCCGTCGGCGAGTTCCATCTCGAAGAAGTCGGCGACACCTGAATCGACGAGATCGCCGGTGTCGGACTGTAGTTCGTTCGTCTCGAAGTCGACGGAGGGCATCGACTCGCCGTCCTCGGCGACCTCCTCGATCGGCTTGACCTCCGGAGAGGACGGATAGCCGGTGACGACCTCGGTGCCAGGCGGAAGACACAGCGAGTCGGCCTCGTCGAGAAAAACTATCCGATAATCGTAGCTACCAAACGACGCACGGGCGAAGTCCTTGATCCGTCCCCGGACCACGTCGATGCCGCGGTCGTCGCTGGCGTTCAACTCGAGAAAGTTGTCCCGCCAGTCCTCGCCGTACACCGTGCGGGCGATTGCCACACTCGAGGTGGTGTTGTGCATCACGGTCGGGACCCGTCCGGCGACGTAGTTGCGCCGTCCGGGGACAGTGAGGTCGTACACGCGGCGGGACTCGTCGACTGGCGTGACGGACGCCACCCGGTCGAAGTACAGTTCGCCGGCGGCGAGGCGGTCGAGCATCTGCACCCGCTCCAGGACGGCCTCTGTGAGCATCCCGGACGCCACCTTGGTCAGCCGGTCGGCGACCGTCTCGAACCGCGGCAGCGAGGCGAGGTCGTGGTCGTCGCTCTTGAGCAGGTTGATCACCTCGGTCCCGCGGAGGTCGGTGCCGTCTGCGACCCGCTCGTACGGGACGCCGAGTGATTCGATCGCCGTCCGGAGACGGTCCTGTACCGCCCCGACGTCCGGCGTCTCGTCCACGGCCCCGACGGCCGAGAGCAGTCGCTCCGTGCGCCGGGCCGTCGGCGTCCGTCGGCCGTCGGCGTACGTCAGGAGGGAGTCGGCCCTGACGCCCGTCTCCGCCTGGAGGTCGCGCCGGGTCTCGACCGGTTCGAGCCGGCTGCGCTCCGCCGTCCAGGTCGCCGGGACCGCCGCGATCCGCTCGACCGACCGTCGCAGGGCTTCGACCTCCTCCAGAACGGTCTGTGCGGTCTCGACCCGGTCGACCGCCGCGTCGGCGACGCGGTCGAGGTCGGCGAGGTGTGCCGACCGGTTGCGGGTCGCGGCGTCTGTGTTCGACTCGACGAGCTCACCCTTCGTGAGGTGAAGACGCTCACAGAGGTCGTCGACGGCCGCCTGTGCCGGCATCGTGTCGTGGTTCGGGTTCGACTCCCGGGCGGCGTGGTGGGCGAGGCGGTCGGCCTTCTTCCCGATCGAGAACCCGACCGTCTCACGGAAGCGAGCGAGGTGGCGGGAACCGGAAACTCGCAGTGTATGGTACTCGCGCTCGATGCCCGTACCGTTGGTCGCCGCCTTCCGCTCGACCAGTCGTCTGCTCGGGATCCCGAGCGTGGCGAGCAGGTACGACAGCAGCGTGATGACGCGGGGGTTCTTCTGGGTGAGTTCGACGACGCCGGTCGTGTCGGGAGCGGGGACGTGTGCCTCGGCGTCGAACACCGCCCGGAGGAACGCGGTCCGGGCCTCGACCGGCGCGGTGACGAGTGTCGACCCGAGCCCGTCGGCGTCGGTGACGCCGGCGACGACGTCGAAGCAGGACGCGAGGTAGTGCGTGAGCGTCCGCGACCGGAACTCGACGTACGGGACGCTGTCCTGCTCGCCACGGGTCGGCTCGACGCCGAACAGTTCGCGGCCGGTCCGCTCGAACCGGTCGAGCAGGTCGGGGTCGGTGTTGTAGAACTTCACCCGGCCCGCCTCGATCCGCGCCTCCGAGACCGCGAGTCCGACGAACGCCGCCAGGTCCGGTGTCACGGCCGACGGCGGCGTTATCGGCGGTGAACGCTTGTTCGACGTGGTGACGTACTCGATCGTCTCGACCGCTTCACGCAGTGTCGTCGCCGAGACGTCCAGGTCCCGCAGCGTAGAGAGCGGACACGTCGTCGCGGTCTCGTCCAGGTCGGTGTCGTCGAACTGCCGGCGGTACGCCTGGACGGTCTTCCGGGGCGTGTCGAGTTCGGTCGCGATCTCGTCGACGGAGTGACCCTCGCGGAGACGCTCAGCAACTGCCCGCTTCGTGCCGACGTTGTTGGCCGCGACTGAGAGGTCGTGACGGCGCGCGAACGCCTCGGAGACGGTCGCGAACACCCGCTCGCCGTCGAGCGCGTCGAGCCAGTCGACCGTCAGGTCGGTGTCCGGTGCCGGCGCGTTCAGCGGACGGGCGATCCGGTCGCCGCGCTCCAGATCGTCGACCTCCCGCCACGTGAGTCCCGACTCGTCGACGACCAGGAGCTGGTGCTCCGGCGTGACCGTCATCGTCCCGCCGTCACGCGTCTCGACCCGGCGGAGGTCGTCCGCTCGCTTACCGAACACGTGGCTCGGCTGGACGTACTCGAACGCGCCGTCGTCGCCGAGTGAGAGCACGGCGAGGTCGTCGTCCGGGTCGGCGAATCCCTCGGTGTCGCCGACCACGTCCTCGATCCGCTCGAGGCCGCGGTTCGTCAGCACCGGCGTCTCGCCAGTCACGCACTTCCCCACGCCTGCCGGCCCCGAGAACAGCAGGTTGGGCAACTCGTCTCGCTCGACGTAGGACTGGAGTCGCTCGACGACGTCCGACTGGCCGACCACCTCGTCGAGCGACTGGGGGCGGTACTTTTCGATCCAGATCTCCCGGCCGCTCTGTGCCGCCGCCCCGTCGGGTTCGACGGTCTCGTCGCCGGATTCGCTCATGATCGCGGGTTGCGCGCGACGGCGCATAAAGCCCGCGAGACGGACGGGCGACGACAGCCTGAAGTCCGCGCTGGCACCAGTGACGGTATGGACGTGACGGTCGCGGTGGCGGGCGAGGACACACACGAGGTGAGCGTCCCGGCGGACGCGACCTACGGCGACCTCGCCCGCGCGGTGGACCTGAGTCCCCAGGCGGTGTCGGTGCTGGTCGACGACTCGCCGGTTCCCGCGGACCAACCCGTCGAGACCAGCGAGGTGCGCGTGTTGCGGTTCGTGCGAGGTGGGTAGCGTGCCGGTCGTCGACCCGACCGACCTGGACCTGCCGCCGGCGGCACTGGCCTTCGACTCGCCGAACGTCGGGCCGGGACCGGACCCGCTCACCCTCGCGGACGTGGCCGCAGACCACGACTTCGCCGTCCTCCTGTTGCAGCGAGACCACTACTGCACGAACTGCCGCGACCAGGTCCAGAGCGTCGCCGACCGCTACGACGATTTCGAGTCACGGGACGCCGAGGTCGTGTCGGTGCTGCCCGAACCCGTCGAGCGCGCCCGCGAGTGGACCGAGCAGTACGACCTGCCGTACCCGCTGCTCGCCGACCCCGATGCGACGGTGGGCGAGAACTACGACCAGCCGGTTCGCTTCGGGCCGCTCGGGCGGCTGAGTGACTTCTTCGGTCGCCAGCCCGAGGCGGTCGTGGTCGACCTGCGGTCGGGTGCCGCCGACGCGCAGGTGGTGTACGTCCACCGCGGGCGCACGACCTTCGACCGGCCCTCCGTCGAGGACCTGCTGTCGGCAATCGACGACGCTCGCGACCAGGGCTGAGAGCGGCGGCTCAGACACTCGCAGGGGAGACTGAGACGTTCGTTTAACCTTCCGTCCGACACTTTAGCAACCGTGTGGTACTCCGTCACATGCGACACGAGTGGAACGGAGTGCTCGTCGTGGTCGCGGTCGTGGTGTTGGCTGGGTGTGCCGGCGGCGGCGGCGACGCCGGCAGTCTCGGTGGCGGTGACCCCGCCGTGGACGGTGCCGACGCCGACGCCGGCGTCGGCGTCGCGGTCGGCGGCGCACAGGACGCGAACGTCTTCCGGACGAACGTCGAGAACGGGTTCGTCCCTCAGCCGACCGACATCGAGTACGAGGGACTGTTCCACGACTACTACTTCGACGTGGGCGACGGGACCTGTGAGAAACGCTTCTGCCCGTCGTACAGCCGTGCGGTGAGTCCGGACCCGGTGTCAGGCGAAACTGAACACTACCTCACCGTGGGGCTGAACTCCGGGCTGTCCCGGGACTTCGAGCGGCCGCCGCTGGACCTGGTGGTCGTGGTCGACACCTCGGGGTCGATGTCCGAGGAGATGGTCGAGTACCACTACGACGAGGCGGCGAACGAGAGCGACCGCGACCGCGATGAGCCCGGTCGCGTCCAGAAGATGACCGTCGCCCGGCAGGCGCTGTCGGCGATGACCGACCAGTTGCGGGCCGAGGACCGCCTCGCGGTCGTCGCCTACGACGGCAGAGCCCGCGTCGTCCAGGACTTCGAGCGCGTCGGCGACGTCTCGGACGAGCAGCTCTCGGAGCGACTCGACACGCTGTCGGCGGACGGCGGGACGAACCTCGCCAGCGGCATGGACCGGGCGCGGGACCTGCTCTCGGACCGGCAGGCGGAGGGGCGACTGTCGCGGGCGGTGTACGTCACCGACGCGATGCCGAACGTCGGCGCCAGCGGCGAGAGGGCGCTGCGCGACCGGGTCGCGGCCGACGCCCAGCAGGGGATCCACACGACGTTCGTCGGCGTCGGCGTCGACTTCAACACGCGACTGACCGAGGCGCTGTCGGACGTGCGGGGGGCGAATCACTACTCCGTCGACTCGGCGGAGTCGTTTCGCGAGCGTATGACCGACGGGTTCAGGTACATGGTCACGCCGCTGGCGTTCGACCTGGCGGTGTCGGTCGACGCCGAGGGCTACCGCGTCGAGCGCGTCTACGGCGCCCCCGGCGACGACCCTGGCGGCGAGTTGTTCGGGACGGCCACGCTGTTCCCCTCGCGTCGCGAGGGCAACCAGACCGAGGGCAGCGTGGTCCTCGTCGAACTGGAACGCACCGACGAGCGCGCGGAGTCGGTCACGCTGACCACGAGCTACGAGACGCCGACCGGCGGCGAGCGGGCGATCACACGGTCGGTGTCGTTCGACGGGGTCGAGGCCACGCACTACGACTCGACGGGCGTCCGGAAGGCAGTCGCGCTGACCCGCTACGGCAACCTGCTGCGCAACTGGGCGGCCCACGAGCGGGCACTCGCCGAGGGCGAGGCGTTCGACGTGGGCGGCGGCGTCGAGCACCGGTCCGACGCGACTCTCGGACAGTGGGAGCAGCGGTCGGTCGATCTTGCCGTCTCGGAGCCGTACGGCGAGCGGATCGCGACGTTCGCGGCGTACTTCCGGGCCGAACGGGCCGCCCTCGACGCCGACCGGATGGACCGGGACGTCGCCGTGCTGGAGACACTGCTGAACCAGACCGACGTCGCGACGGAGAACGTGCCGACGGGTGAGGACGCCGGAGGCGACGGGGCCGCGGGCGTCACTGTCTCCGGACCGCCAACGGTCGCGCGGGCGGGGCGCTGACCGGGGCCGCGAGGGACTTTTGTTCGGGGGGTGTCTCCCTTACAGTATGCCCATTATCGACGAGGAGTTCGAGGCGGGGGAGTTCCACGACTCGGTCGCCGCCCCCGAGGTGGAGTCGGTCGGAGAGTACGAGACCGAAAAGGACCTGATCACCGCCTTTCTCGGCGAGAACGTCGGCAGCGCGTTCACCGTTCGGGAGGTGATGCGCGGGGTCGACTTCGGCGAGACCGAGGACGCCGAGACGGTCACGGGGAAACTCCGCAACGTCGTCCCGAAGGCACTCGACGCCGCCGGCGACGTCGCCGCCAGCGCGATGGTGTACGGCGACGCCGAGGCGGCGCTGTCGGCACTGCAGAAGGAGGGCGTCGTCGAGAGCGCCGCGGTGGAGCAGGACGGCGAGTCGGTGCGGTACTACCGGATCAGCGAGTGACCGGTGCTAGCGGGTGATCGCGTCGGTCGTGTCGCCCGGGCAGTCAGACGACCTCGCGGACGAGGTCGCTCCCGGCCGCCAGCAGGTCGGCGACCCGCTCGCGGGAGTCCGCCTCGGCGTACACCCGCAAGACGGGTTCGGTGCCGGAGGGACGGACGAGTACCCAGGAACCGTCCGCGAGCAGGAGTTTGAAGCCGTCGACGGTGACCACGTCGTCGACGGGTTCGCCGGCGACGGCGTCGGGGATGCGCTCGCCCAGCGCGTCGATTGCCGCCGCCTTGCGGTCGTCGGGGCAGTCGACGCTTCGCTTGTCCTGGTGGATCGCACCGTGCTCGGCGAGCAGCGCCTCGACCCGGCGGTCCAGCGGGCGGTCGGCCTCGACGGCGGCGGTGAGCAACCCCATGAGGACGCCGTCCTTCTCGCGGACGTGGCCCCGCACGGAGAAGCCGCCGCTCTCCTCGCCGCCCATCAGGGCGTCGTGCTCGGCCATCGCCTCGGCGACCCACTTGAACCCGACCGGCACCTCGACGACGGACTCGCCGTGTGCCTCGGCCACGCGGTCGATCAGGAAGGTCGTGGAGACGGTGCGGACCGCCGGGCCCGTGTCCGATTCGAGGAGGTAGTCGTAGACGGCGGCGAAGAACAGGTTCGCGTCGAGGACGCCCCGCTCGGGGGTGACGACGACGACGCGGTCGGCGTCGCCGTCGTTGGCGACCCCCAGGTCGGCGTCGGTCATGCGGACCTGCTCGGCGAGGTCCGAGAGCGTCTCCCGGCGTGGTTCGGGGGCGCCGCCGCCGAACTGGGGGTCGCCCTCACAGCGCAGGCGGCGCACCTCGGCGCCCGCCCGCTCGAGCAGCTCGTCCGTCGTGTCCCGCCCGCTGCCGTGCATCGCGTCGTAGACGACCGTGAGATCCGAGAGGTCCCGGTCGACGAAGGAGAGGGCGTGCTCGGCGTACGACTCGAACAGGTCGACCTCGCGCACCGACCCCTGCTCGCCGGCGGGGAGGGGGTCGGGCTCGCCGAGGCGGGCCTCGACGGCGTCGGTGACAGCGGGCGTGGGCGGGGCGGCGTCTTCGGGGAAGAACTTCAGGCCGTTGTACTCCGCCGGGTTGTGGGAGGCGGTAATCATCACGCCGCCGGCCAGGTCGCGGTCGTGGATCGCCCACGCGAGCAGGGGCGTGGGCCGGTCGCGGTCGCTGTACAGCACGTCGTGACCGCCCGCCGCGAGCACGCGGCTGACCTCCTGGGCGATCCGCGGCGAGGACCCGCGCACGTCGTAGCAGACGGCGACCGGGCCGTCGAGCCCCTCGCTGTCGAGATACGAGACGACACCCTGTGCGAACGCCCGCACGCGCTCGTCGGTCATCTCCGCGACCGGTGCCCGCCACCCGGAGGTCCCGAATGCGATGGCGTCGGCCGGGTCCGACTCCTCCAACTCCGCCTCACGGGCGTCGTCCATACCGGAGGTGTCGGGCGGGCGCGACAAAAAATCCCCACCGTCGCGCGGACACGGGCACGCGACCACCCAGTTTGAAGACGTGTCGCCCCCCTGTGTCGGACATGGCACGGGACGAGGACTGCATCTTCTGTCGGATCGTCGCCGGTGAGATACCCAGCCACACCGTTCACGAGGACGAGGAGACGTACGCCTTCCTCGACGCGAATCCGCTGGCGCGCGGCCACACGCTCGTCGTGCCGAAGGCCCACCACGAACACATCGAGGACATGCCCGCCGCCCTCGCGGGGTCGGTGATGGAGACGCTCCACGCCGTCGTCCCCGCCGTCAAGGACGCCGTCGGGGCCGACGCCACGACGGTCGCGTTCAACAACGGCACGGCTGCCGGACAGGAGGTGCCCCACGTCCACGGCCACGTGGTCCCCCGCAGCGAGGGCCACGGCAGCGGACCCATCCACT
>CAZQHW010000084.1:3724-11112 GCA_964593395.1 uncultured Halobacteriales archaeon | reverse complement strand
GGAACTGCTCGGAGCGGTCCTTGAAGTTACAGAACAGACAGCCGGTGTTGCAGGCCGTCGTGACGTTGTTGTTGAGGTTGGCGACGAAGGTCACCTCGTCGCCGACCACCGCCGCACGCCGGCGGTCGGCGGCCTCTAGCACCTGTTCCTTGCGCTCGCGGTCGATTCCCTGGCGGTCGGTGCCCGTCGTGATCAGTTCGATCCCGTCGTCGACGGTGAGACGCTCGCCGGCGCGTGCTTTCGCCAGCGCGTTCTCGAAGGCCTGGTCGGTCTCGGGCACCACGTCGAACGCCAGGTCGGTGCCGTCGCTCGCGGTGTCGCTGGACTTGCGGGGTCCGTCGCGGGCGGTCACGCTCGGTCTGTCGGGCCGGGGTGTGCAAAAGGGTGGTGGATGCCACGAGTCAGGCGTTCGGGAGCACGTCGACCAGGACGTCGACAGTCTCGGCGACCACCCAGGCGACGAACAGCAAGTAACTCACGAGCAGGCCGACGGACTCGCCCGTCGTCAGCGCGAGGTCGGTCCGCAGCGTGGTGAACAGAAACAGCGTCGCCAGCGTCAGCGCACCGAACATCGGGACGGCCATGTCGAAGGCGATCGGTTGGGCGCCGGCGATGAGCACGCCCACTGGGATCGCGACAAGCAGGTCGAACGTGTTCGACCCGAGGGCGTTGGCGACGCTTGCGACGCCCCGGCCGTCCCGGGCGGCCCTGACGCTCACTAGCGTGTCCGGCAGGCTGGTCACCCCGGCGACGATCGTCACCCCGAGCAGGAACTCGGGGAACCCGAACGTCGTCCCGATCCCCTCGACGGCGTGGACGAGTCGCTCGACCCCGACGAGAATGACGACCAACCCGAGCACGAGCAGGGCCCACTGCCTGCGGACGTTCACCTCCGCCGGGTCACCACGGGGCTCGTACTCGGCGGTGTCCTGGTACTGGATGAACAGGTACAGCGCGTACAGTCCCAGGGGGACGACCGCGAGCGGGCGGGTGATCTCCCCGGACAGCGTCTCACCCTCGACCGGATAGTAGATAACGGCGAGCGCAAAGACGATAATAAGCGCCGAGACCGCGAGCATGTAGAACTGCGCCTCCTTGTACACGAGCGTGCGGTTCGACTCCACGTCGCCGTCCGCGACCAGGCCCGAGGCCGCGGGAATCACGAGCACGTTGAACACGGCCGACCCGACGATCGCGCCCACGCCCAGCCCGAGCGAACCACCGAGGGCGGCGACGACGACGCTCGCGAGTTCCGGGAAACTCGACCCGACGGCGGCGACGATGGCCCCCTGGACGACCTGTGGCAGCCCGTAGTGATCCGACAGCGCCTCGCTGGCGCCCTCGAGCCAGTCGCTGCCCTTCCAGATGACCGCCGTCCCCACCAGGACCGTGACGACCGCGACTGGCACGCTCGTCGCCATTCTCTGTACGTTCGACCCGGAGTGGCTTGAGCCTTTGACTCCCGCTCGACTGTCCGACCGACAACAGCGGCGACTATGGGTGGAGACGGTGCCAGTCGACGGGCCGGCCCGCCGACCGCGCTCGGGTGCCGATGCGCTACCCGTCCGCCCCGTACACATCGGTGTCGGGGCTGAACTCGGCCCAGGCGAACCAGTACATCGAGGAGACGCCAGTCACCGGGCGCAGCCGTCGGCCCTCGTGCGGGCCGTTTAGCGCACGCCCACTCGCTACCGACCACTCCGACCCGCCGGCGACCATCCGGCCGCCATTTCCGGGGTCGAACGTCAGCGTCTCGCCGGCGACGCGGCGGTCGTAGGCGTGTGGTGTCGGCCCGGTCGCCACGACGACCGGCAGGCCGCCGACGCGGTCGTTAACAACTCCCGCCGATCTCACGCGGTCAAAGGGGTACGCCCGCGACACGCCGTCGTGGGTGACGCCGACGACGAGCGCGGTCGCTGGAAGTCGGTCGTCGCTGTTCTGGAGTTCGCCCGGGACGCCAACGCCGACCCGTCCGTGCTGTCCGTGTCCGATCGGGCCGCTCCCGTAGTCCGGTGGGGAGGGGACGGTCTCCGACGCTGGCGGCGGCAGCAACACTTGCGTCCCGGGGAAATCGCGACGCCAGGCCCCCCACGTGGTCAGCGTCGACGCCACTATGTCGAGCCGAGTCCCGGTTTCCGGACCACGGATGGCCCGTGCGAGGATCTGGCTCCACAGCGAGTCCGTCGCACGGTCGTACATCACCAGATCAGCGTTGTACAGCAGTCCGGAGACGCCGAACACCGTCGGTTCGCCGCCGACCGTTCGCTCGGCCGTCACCGCACTCGCGCACAGCGGACAGTACGTCACGAGCAACGGTCCACCGAACTCGTCGTTGACCACCTCGTGTACCCGCAACACCGGCAGGGGGTACGCCCGCGCTGCCCCCTCTCGGGTGACGCCGATCACGAGGTCGTCGTCGACGAGCGACCGCTCCTGGCTGCGCCAGTCCGGCCCGAATGCCGGGTCGACCACCGCCTGAACACCGTCGCGCTCCGCCCCCCGGACCAGGTCCGACCGCGGCACCGGCAGGTCGACGTCCGGGTCCGGTGGCCCGGGCGTCGCCGCCGACTCGGACCCCCGGGACGCGCCCGTCTCGTCCGGGCGGTCCTGGGCCCTCGGCGCGGACAGACAGCCCGCCGAGCCGAGAACGCCTGCCGTCGCCACGAGTAGTCGGCGTCGTCGCACCCCTTGACCAACGTGTCGTGCGCTTTTCAACCGTTCGGGGTCGTGTGGCGGCCACTCACGACGGCCGGCCCGCCTCTCGCCGCTGACGGGCGAGTGCCGCCCCGTGACCCGGCTGGTTTTAGTGTGTGCCGCCCTGCCCGCCGGTATGTCACCGACGGTCGGCAGCGTCAAGCGACTCACCGTTGAGCGCGACCCCAGCGGGGCCGCCCCCGGCCGCGGCCGGTTCGTGTTCTCGGACCGCTACTCGGTGTTCGACTGGGGACCGATGCCCGACGAGATCCCACAGAAGGGAGCGTCGCTGTGCACCACCGGCGCGTACACCTTCGAGACGCTCGAGGACCGCGGCGTCCCCACTCACTACCGCGGCGTGGTCGACCCCGACACCGGTGCCGTCGGGCCGCTTGGTGCCTGCACCGACCCGCCGACCGAGATGGCGATCGAGGTCGGCACCGTCCCCGACCTGCCCGTCGCGGACGACGAAAGCGCCGGCACCGTCGACGGCGGGCGTGAGGACTCCCTCTACGACTACGACTCCTACCACGCCGCGGCGGGTGATTGCTTCGTCGTCCCGCTGGAGGTGGTGTTTCGCAACCGCGTCCCGCCCGGGTCGAGTCTGCGACGACGCTCCACCCCCCGCGAGCACGGGATCGACCGCGACGACTGGCCCGACGGCGTCGTCGACCTGCCCCGGCCGGTCGTGGAGTTCTCCACGAAGTACGAACCGGCCGACCGCTACCTCGACCGCGAGGCGGCCGACCGGATCGCCGGGCCCGTCGACGTCGCCGACCTAGAGCGACTGGCCCGCGCAGCGAACGACGCCGTCACCGACCTCGCCGCCGCCGCCGGCCTGCGTCACGCCGACGGGAAGATAGAGTGTCTCGCCGTCGACGGCGAGACACGGGTCGCCGACGTGACCGGCACCCTCGACGAGAACCGCTTCTCGTTCGACGGCGTCCCGCTCTCGAAGGAGGTGTTGCGCGAGCACCACCGCCGGACGCAACCGGAGTGGGTCGACGGCGTCAGCGAGGCGAAGGCCGACCACGACGAGTGGCGCGCTCACGCCCCCGACCCCGACCCGCTCGCCCCCGACGTGGTCGACACCGCCGCCGACACCTACGCCGCCTTTGCCGACGCCTACGCGTCCGACCGCGACCGCTTCGACGCCCCGCCGCTGCCCGCCGTCGCCGACCGGGTCGGGGACCTGGTCTGACCTCTGCGCTCGTCCGACACCCGATCAGCATCGCTTATGCCCGCGGGCCGCCGGGAGCGACTGTGAACGACGACGACCAGCGCACCCTCGCGGTGTGGGCATTCTTTGTTCTCGGGTTCGCCGGACTCGCGGGTGTCTTGCTCACGCAAGGTGAGTTCTCTCCCGACGTCGCGGTGCTGTACTGGGTGACCGTCGGCCTGCTCACCCTGCTTGGAGTTGTCACCCCACCCTGGGACCCCTTTGTCGACTGACTCGGCCCCGGACCTGAGCGCTTTTTATCCGGCGACGCCTGCTGTGCGTGTGAACAGACTCGCGCCCGACCCGGACGCGGACGGTGACCGCGAGCGGTACCTCCTCCCGCCCCACGCCCACGTCGTCGTCTACGACGGCCGCGAACGCGAGTTGCTGACCGTCTACGACTGCGGCGCCGCCCAGAAACCTCCCTCTGCACAACTGCTTGGCAACCTCGTCCGCGTCGACGCCGCCCACGAGCGGACCCGCTCGCCCACCGGGTACGTCGTCAGTATGCGCGACCCCGCCGCGCTCGTCTCGCAGGGCGAGGACCACTGGGCCATCCGAAAGCGAGACGGGTGACTCTGTCTGCCTGGAACCCACAGTTGAGCGTGTCCCTGGAGTTCTCGGCGCTCTCAGGGTCGGACGCTCTCGATGGCGGGGATTCACGAACCCCTCGGCACGCCGGACGGTCCGAACTCGCTCTGCTCCGCTCCGCTGCGGTGCTTGCGTCGGTAGAGGCCGGCCGAGCGCGCAGCGTCTCTCCGGCAGCCAGGCGACAACGGCGAGTGACCCCAACCTTTCCGCCCGGTAGCGGGGGTCACTCGACTTCCTGGGCAGGGACTCGGAAGGCGACGAGACACTACGCGCCGCTGGCAGCGCGGAGGGCTCCGGTGGCTTCTCCCCCAGCAGTCACAGCAGGCGACGGCGGCGGGGGAGAGAACGAGACACGGTCAGGTCCGAACACCTCTACTCCCCCAGCGATTCACCCGCCCGGTTCGGAGAGTACGGCACGGTATCGACGGCCGGCGTCGTCGTCGGCCCGGATCGCCGCCAGAACGGGCGCCCCGACCCACTCGCGCTCGTCTCGGCCGCCGTCGGTCGCCGCGACCGACCCGGACTCCTCTGTACCCACTCGCGCCAGTTCGTCGGGCAGGAACCGCCGGTAGACAGGCAGACGCTCGGTCAGCGGCACGCCGGCCTCCTCGGCGATGGACTCCAGTTCGCGGACGGCGGGCCACTCGTGAGCGGGGTTGACGTGGTCGTCGGTCACCGGCGAGACGCCGCCCAGGTCGTCGACGCCGCAGTCGAGCACGTCCCGCACGGGCGCGAGGTTGGGGGGCACCTGCACCGAGACACTCTCGGGGAGGGCGTGGCGAGCCATCGCGGTGGCGTGGCGCAGTGTGGCCAGGTCGGGCGTGCCGCCGTGCCAGCGCTCGTTCTCGACGACTGGCTGGACGAGCACCTCCTGAACGTGCCCGTACCGCTCGTGTAGGTCGGCGATCGCGAGGAGACTACGCGCTCGGTCGCGGCGGTCCTCGCCGATCCCGACGAGGATGCCGGTCGTGAACGGGACGTCCAACTCGCCGGCGACGCGGATGGTGTTGAGCCGCTGGCCGGGCGACTTCGCCCGCGGGCCGCCGTGGGCCCGCACGTCCGCCGTCGTCTCCAGCATCACGCCCATGCTTGCGTTCACGTCGGCCACGCGGGCCATCTGGGCGCGAGTTTGGTCTCCGGGGTTCGAGTGAGGGAGCAGACCCTCCTCTAGGGCGATCTCGCAGGCCCGCCGGAGGTAGTCGTGGATCGAGTCGTGACCCCACGCCGCGAGTTGCTCGTGGACGGCGTCGTAGCGGTCGTCGGGGTCGTCGCCGAAGGTGAACAGCGCCTCCGTACACCCCGCACGGGCACCACGCCGGACGATCTCGCGGACCTCGTCCGGGGACAGCAGTTCGGCCTGGCCCGGCGGGTCGTAGTAGGTGCAGTAGGTGCAGGTGTACCGGCAGGCGGTCGTCAGGGGGACGAAGACGTTGCGGGCGAAGGAGAGTCGCTCTGCCGCCGACACGTCGGCGGGGCCGACGCTCGCCACGGCGTCGACCGCCGCGGGGTCGTCGGCACGGTCGAGCGAGACGCCGTACGACGCCGCCTCCGGGATCGGCTCCATTCGGTCTCGCTGAGGGCGGCGCGGACAAAAGCGTTGAGTTGCCGGACGGCCACGCGGCGGTGCTAGAGTCTCGCGTCGGGGTGGGGTCAGTCCCCCGTCCGGGTCACGCCGACCCGCCCGTCGGTCACCGCGAGGTCGAAGCCGGCGCGGCGCAGCCACCCCCGCGACCGGGGGCCGCCGTGCAGCAACACCTCGGGGAGGTCTGCGCGCTCGTCAACGTCGGTCGAGAGCCTGAACGAGTCGACGCGGCGAAGCGCCGCGCCCGCCTCGCGCACCTGCTGGCGGTGGTCCTGAAAGGAGACGCCGTGGTAGTCGACCCTGAAGTCCGGGTGGCGGGCGACGAGGGCGTTCGTCCCGCCGCCCCGCCCGGGAACCAGCGTCACCGACTGTCGCCCCTCTGCACCGGCCCCGTCCGCGAGTAGTCGCGCCACGGCACTCGGCGTCGCAAGCGCCAGGTCAGCCATCACCACCGCCGTCGGCCCCGCGCCGGCGAGCGTGTCGTTCACCGCCGGCGTCAGCGCCCGCTCGTCGACGACGACCTCCCGGTCTGGGGCTGGGGCCGGGGCGTCGCCGCTCTGCTCGCCCGTGTCCGTGTCCCTGTCTCTGTCCGTGTCCGTGTCCGACTCCCGCCTCTGACGGCGGTCACGCTCGACGAGAGCGGCGAGCGGCGGCAGCGAGGCGGTCGAGAGGACGGTCACGCGGTCGACGACGGGGGTGTCGGCGCGGCGGGCAGCGGCGTCGACGGCCCCGAGCACGTCACCGAGCATGGCCCGGGCGAACCCTCGGCGGTCGGCCTCGTCGAGGGTGTCCGACAGCCGCGTCTTGGGGTGGCGCTCGTCGAACGGCACGACCACGCGCATAGATGACGTTGTGGACTCGCGAGTTAAGCGGTTGCGTTCCCGGCACGGGGACCGAGACGGGAGAACGGGGACTGGCTCACCGCAGTTTCGTGTCCGGTTCCTGGCCCTGGCGGTAGACGTAGACGGCGACGGCGGCGACGACCAGCACGAGGACGACGGCGCCGGCGATGATCGTGATCGGCAGGCCGCCGCCCTGGGAGTCGAGGGCGTCCTGTGCCTCACGTTCGGCCTCGCCTGCGAGCTCAGCCGCGTTGTCGAAGTTCTCGTCAGAGTACAGGTCACGCGCCTGCTCGAAGTCGCCCACCGCTCCGGAGACGTCCAGCCCCTCATCCTGGGCCTGCTGGATCGTCTCCCGGGCGCTGTCGAGTGCGTCCCGAGCCGACTGGCTCTCCGTACTGAAATGCACCGTCTCCCACCCCTCACCGCCGTCGGGGTTCGTGATGGTGTTCGACGTGCCGCC
>CAZQHW010000084.1:0-3624 GCA_964593395.1 uncultured Halobacteriales archaeon | reverse complement strand
GTCTCGCCGATCTCGGCGCGCTCGGGGACGTCCTCGTCGGCGACCGACACCGCCGCGACGGTCCCTGCGGTGACCAGTCCGAGGACCACCAGCGCGACGGCCAGCCAACGCGTCTGTACAGCAGTCATTGTGCTCACCGGCGACCGGGCCCCTCTTTCCTCTTTCGCTCGCGTGTGACGACCGTCACCACACCGGTCACTCACCCGTCAGGTCACTCGCCCCGTCGAGCGGCGCACTTATGCCCGCGGCCCGCGGTTCCGTACCCGTGACACCTGACGGTCGTGCCGCCACGGCGACGCTGGGCGTCGTCGGTGGCGGCCAACTCGGACGGATGCTCGCGGAGGCGGCCGCACCGCTCGGCGTCGAGGTCGTCGTTCTCGACCCGACACCGGACTGCCCGGCGAGTCCCGTCGCCCGCGACCAGGTCGTCGCCGACTTCGCCGACCCAGACGGCGTCCGCGACCTCGCCGAACGGGTGGACGCCCTCACCGTCGAGATCGAACTCGCCGGCCCCGACGCGCTCCGCGCGGCGGCCGACGAGGCGGGCGTCCCGGTCCACCCGTCGCCGGCCACGCTGTCGACGATCCGCGACAAACTCGTCCAGAAGCGCCGCCTGCAGGAGGCCGGCGTCCCCGTCCCTGAGTTCCACGCCGTCGACACGACGGCCGACCTGGACGACGCCCTCGACGCGGTCGGGACGCCGGCGATGCTCAAAGCGCGCACCGGCGGCTACGACGGCCGGGGCAACGTCCCCGTCGCCGACCACGAGGAGGCTGCCGCCGCGCTCGACCGACTTGGCCCCGCCATTTTGGAGGCGTTTGTCGACTTCGACCGTGAACTCTCGGTGATGACCGTTCGCGGCGCCGAGCGCGTGGCGACCTTCGACCCGGCCGAGAACGTCCACCGCGAGGAGATTCTGCGAGCCTCGGTCGTCCCCGCTCGGACGACACCGGCGACCCGTGACCGGGCCGACGCCGTCGCCCGCGAGACCGTCGCCGCTCTCGACGGCCGCGGCGCCTTCGGCGTCGAACTGTTCGAGGTCGACGGTCGCGTCCTCGTCAACGAGGTCGCCCCCAGACCGCACAACTCCGGCCACTGGACGATAGAGGGCGCCCGTCACTCGCAGTTCGAGGCCCACGTCCGCGCCGTGCTGGGATGGCCGCTGCCCGACGGCGCCACGGAGCGGCGCGCCCCCACCGCGACGGCCAACCTCCTGGGAGACGTCGACCGCGAGCGACCCGTCCGTCCCGTCGTCGGCGGCGACTCGGCGGTCGAGACGCCCGACCCCGGGCCTGACACGGCGACCGTCGACCTCCGGCCTGCCGTCGAGCGCCCCGGCGTGTACGTTCACTGGTACGGCAAGCGCCACCTGCGACCGCTGCGGAAGATGGGCCACGTCACCGCGACGGCGGACGTCCCCGACGGCACCGGTGACGCCGGCGGCGAGGACCACGGCGACGAGGGAGCCGTCGAGGACGCCTTGGCGACCGTCCGCGCGGTGCGTGAGGCGATCGACCTCCGCTGACTGCTCGCGACGACCGAAAGAGCGAACCGCCGGGCGGCGCAGTCCACACACATGGACAGTGACCCGTTCCGGCCGGACGGCGGGACGACCGTCGAGGACCTGATCGACGCCCTCGAGCGGGAGGCCGACCGCGACCGTCCCCCGGCGGAGACGCCCGACGTCGGCGTGATAATGGGCTCCGACTCGGATCTCGACGTGATGATGGGCACCGGCGAGAACGACCCCGGCGCCTACCACGCGCTCACCGCGCTTGGTTTCGAGGAGGTCACCGACTACGACGACGCGCCCGCCGGGCGGTCGTTCGAGACGTACGTCGTCTCCGCCCACCGCACGCCCGATCTCATGTACGCCTACGCGACGACCGCCGCCGACCGCGGTCTGGACGTGCTGGTCGCCGGCGCGGGTGGGAAGTCCGCGGACCTGCCGAACATGACCGCCTCGATCGCCTTTCCGGTGCCGACGGTCGGCGTGCCCGTCCAGGAGAAGTCGGTCGACTCCGTCGTCGGGATGCCGACCGGTGCACCGCTCGTGGCGGTCGACGCCGGCAAGTCGTACAACGCGGCGCTGTCGGCGGCCCAGACGCTGGCCGTCGACGACCCCGACCTGCGCGACCGCCTTTCGGACTTGCACGAGCGCCGCCGTCGCGGCGTGGCGACGGTCTCCGAGCGACTCCACCGTCTGGGCACGCCGGGGTTTCGCGACCGGGAGTGAGCCGTGCGGGTGTTCACCCTTGGCGACCCGACCTGTTGTTGGCTGACCGACCGCCAGCACACGAGTCTGTGGCTGGTCGCCGCCCTCACCTTCGTCGTCGGTGACACGGTGACGACCGCCGTCGGACTCCGGTCGGGCACACCCGAGGCCAACCCGCTCGCCGCGTCGCTTCTCGAGGCGTACGGCGTCGCCGGCATGGTGGCGGTCGAGACCGGCGTGTTCGGCGCGCTGTACGGCCTGTACTTCGTCTTCGACAGGGTCTCCCGGTACACGGTCGACGACGAGGCGGCGCTGTTCGTGGCCGCGCTGGGTCTGGTGGTGACGGGGTGGAACGTCTCGGTGCTCGTTCTCGCCTGAGCGGCGTCGAGACCGCCCGCCGGTGGGTCGGCGGCGTCCCCGGGTTCCGAAGTGGAATCCTTATGTGCGTGGGTGCGCTACTCGGGGCTTACAGACCGTGAGCTACCTCGACAGTTGGGTGGCGGTCGCGGCGCTGGGGGCCGTCGCCGTGCTCATCCCGCTGGGGATGATGACGGTGTCGTGGCTGTTGCGCCCGAGCGTCCCCGAGTACAGCAAGCGCGCCACCTACGAGAGCGGCGAGGTCCCCACCGGCGGCACCGGTATCCGCTTCAACATCCAGTACTACATGGTGGCACTTCTCTTTCTCATCTTCGACATCGAGACCGTTCTCATCTTCCCGTGGACGGTTATCTACCGCCGCTCACTGTCGGCCGGCGTCGGCCTGGAGCGGGCGCTGGTGCCGATGCTCGCGTTCATCGGCGTCCTGTTGGTCGCCCTGGCGTGGGCCTGGCGCAGCGGCGCCGTCGAGTGGGCGCGTAGTTCGATCGCCCCCGGTCGGGACGACCGGGCTCGCGAACGGGACCGCCAGCAGCGCCGTCCGGAGCGTGACCGCCCCACCGGCCCCGGCGCGGGGTCCGGACTGGGGTCCGGCGTCGAGACGAGTAGCACGACAACGAACACCAGCACGCAGCCGACCGACACCGGGAGCGATTACAAATGAGCACACCTGACGACGTGAACGCAGTGACCGAGACCCGCGAGGCACGGACTGGTGAGGGCGTCGACGACCGGTTCAACTCCAAACTCCGGCAGGCGTTCGGTTCGACGCCGTTTATTCTCACCAAGTTCGACCAGTTCATGAACTGGGTGCGTGGCTCCTCGATGTTCATGCTGCAGTTCGGTATCGCCTGTTGCAGCATCGAGATGATGCACACGTACGCGGTGAAACACGACCTCGACCGCTTCGGGGCCGGCGTCCCCCGCGCCTCGCCGCGACAGGCCGACGTGATCATCGTTCCGGGGACGATCGTCTCGAAGTTCGCCCCCCGGATGAAGCGCGTGTACGACCAGATGCCCGAGCCGAAGTTCGT
>CAZQHW010000083.1:3388-11215 GCA_964593395.1 uncultured Halobacteriales archaeon | reverse complement strand
TCATCCTGATGATGTATCCGCCGCTGGCGAAGGTCAACTACGGCCAGCTCCCGACCGTCTTCAAGAACGTGAAGGTCCTGGGATTGAGCCTCGTCCAGAACTGGCTCATCGGCCCGACGCTGATGTTCGCGCTAGCGCTCGTTTTCTTCAGCGGGCTCGTCCCCGGCCTGCCGGCCCGCCCGGAGTTCTTCCTCGGACTCGTGTTCATCGGGATGGCCCGCTGTATCGCGATGGTGCTCGTCTGGAACGAACTCGCGGAGGGGTCGAGCGAGTACGCCGCCGGTCTGGTCGCGTTCAACAGCGTCTTTCAGATCCTCACCTACGGCGCGTACATCTGGTTGTTCGCGCTGTTCCTGCCGGACCTGCTCGGGATGGAGACGCTCCTCGGGGCCATCGAGGCGAACCCGGACCTCGACGTCACGCCGGCACAGGTGTTCCAGGCGATCGCGATCTTCCTCGGGATCCCCTTTGCCGCGGGTATCCTCTCCCGCTACGTCGGCACGCGGACGAGGGGCGAGGAGTGGTACGAGGAGACCTTCGTCTCGCGGATCGACCCGCTGACGCTTCTCGCCCTGCTGTTCACCGTCGTCGTGATGTTCGCCACCCAGGGCGAGCGCATCGTCGGCCAGCCGACCGACGTCCTGCTGATCGCCGTGCCGCTGACGGTGTACTTCGTCGTGATGTTCCTGGTGAGCTTCGGGATGGGCCGGGAGGTCGGCGCCGACTACTCGACGACGACGGCGATCGGCTTCACCGCCGCCTCGAACAACTTCGAACTCGCGATCGCCGTCGCGGTGGCGGTGTTCGGCGTCGGCTCCGGCGTCGCGTTCACGACCGTCGTCGGCCCGCTGATCGAGGTGCCCGTCCTGTTGGCGCTCGTAAACGTCGCGCTGTACTTTCAGGACCGTTTCGACTGGCGCGGCCACACGACCGGCAGCCTCACTGACCAGGCGAGTCCGACCGACGCGAGCGAGACGCCGACGGACGACGACTGACCATGCCCGACGACACCGTCCACGGACCCGACTCCGACCCCGACTCGACCGTTCGCCTCGGCTTCGTCTGCGTGCGAAACGCCGGCCGCTCGCAGATGGCGACCGCCTTCGCCGAGCGCGAGCGCGACCGCCGCGGTCTCGACGGCGTCGCGATCGTCACCGGCGGCACCGACCCCGCCGACGCCGTCCACCCGGTCGTCGTCACCGCGATGGCCGAGGTGGGAATCGACCTCTCGGACCGGACGCCGCGGGCGGTCACGCCCGAGGAACTCCGCGCCTGTGACGTCGTGGCGACGATGGGCTGTTCCACCCTCGACCTCGGTGACACCGCCAACGACGTCGACGTGCGCGACTGGGCGCTGCCGGACCCCGGCGGGGCGCCGCTCGAGGACGTTCGCGAGATCCGCGACGAGGTCGAGACCCGCGTGATGGCCCTGTTCGACGAACTGTCGTGAGTCGGCCACAGCGGGGAGTCAGACCACCCTGTCGAGGCGCTCGACCCCGCCGTCGGCGAACGCGCGGTACTGCTCGGCGAACCGCTCGGCGGCCCGCTCCTCGTAAAACGGCGACGTGCCGGCGGTGTGTGGCGTCGTCACCACGTTCGGCAGCGACCGCAGCGGCGACTCGGCGGGTAGCGGCTCCGTCTCGAACACGTCCAGGGCTGCCCCGCGGATCGCCGCCCCCTCCACGGCGTCGACCAGTGCCGACTCGTCGACGACCGCGCCGCGGGCGACGTTCACCAGCACCGCCGACTCGGGCATCGCCCGGAACTGCTCGGCGCCGATCAGTCCGCGCGTCGCCGGCGTCAGTGGACAGGCGAGAACGACGTAGTCCGCCCGCCCCAGCACGCGGTCGAGGTGGTCCGGAGGGTGCATCTCGTCGACGGCGTCGGGAACGACCGAGGGGTCCCGGCGCACGCCGAGAACCGTCATCCCGAACGTGTCCCCGAGTTCGGCCACCCGGGTCCCGATCGCGCCGACGCCGACCACGGCGAGGGTGTCGTCTTTCAGTTCGCCGGCCTGGAACCGGTCCCACTCGCCGGCCCGTCCCTGCCGGATCCCCTCGTGGATCCGCCGCTCGAAGGTCAACAGGTAGCCAAGCACCTGTTCGCCGACCTGCTCGGCGTGGATTCCCGCGGCGTCGGTGAGCGCCACGCCACGCTCGGCGAGTTCGTCCGTCGGAAAGTGGTCCGTGCCGGCGGTGAGTGCCTGTACCCACCGCAGGCCGTCGACCCGGCCCACCTGCTGGCCACTGAGGTCGTACGCGAGCACCACGTCGGCGGCGAACGCCGCCGACGTCGGGACGACCACCCTGACCGCGTCGCCGAGGCGGTCCTCGATCGCCGGTCGCAACTCGTCGGCGGCGTCGGCGGCGGTCCCGACGAGCGCCACTCGGTCCGCCGTCGCTGTCGGTCCGTCCATGGCCGCACCAGCGCGTCGAGCCACCTCAAAGCCGCGCTCACCGTCGCCCGCTCGCCGTCCGTGGCTCCGAGGGGGCTACGTCTCGCCCTCGTAGTGCCGCCAGACGTACAGCGCCGCGTACGACCGGTACGGCCGCCACTCCCGGGCGCGTTCGCGGATCGCCGTCCGGTCGTCGGCCGCGAGGGCACACAGGTCCGCCGTCCCCCGCCGTATCGCGAGGTCACCGACCGGGTAGACGTCCTCCCGTGCGAGTCCAAAGAGAAGGAACATGTCGGCGGTCCACTCGCCGACGCCGGTGATCGCGGTCAACCGCTCCCGGACGGCGTCGTCGGACAGGTCGGCGAACGTCGCCCGCGAGTACCCCTCCCGGCGCCAGGTCTCGGCGATCGCCCGGACGTAGCGGGTCTTCGCGGCCGACAGTCCCGCCGCCCGCAGGCGCTCGGGGTCGGCGTCGAGCACCGCCTCGGGGGTGAGGGCGACGGTCTCGCGCAGGCGCTTCTCGATCGCGTCGGCGGCGGCGGTCGAGACCTGCTGGCGCAGCACCGAGCGCACGAGGCGGGCAAAGGGGTCCTCGGCGGGCGACAGTTCGAGTGGCCCGTGTCGCTCGACGAGCGGGGCCAGCGCGGGGTCGGCACGGAGGTGGTCGTGGGGGTCGGTCGGCGTGGACGGCACTGCCCGGTGCGTGGACCGCGCGGCGAAAATGGGTGTCGACTCGGTCGGTCAGACCTCTATCTCGACGTCGCCGGTGTCGAGGAAGGCGGTCTCGTAGCCCTGGTGACGGGACACCTGCGGGGGGGTGGTGACCGACAGCGTCAGCGTGTCGCCGGCGCCGACGCCGTCGCCGTCGACGGGCAGTCCGTAGTGGTAGCCGAGGTCGGGGTCGAGCGTGCGCTGTAGTCGTTGGTCGGCGACGACCTCGCCGCCGTTGAGCGTCGCCTGGATCCCCATCGCGGGGAGCACCATCCGGTTGTACGGGGTGGCGGCGACGACGGCGACGTAGCCCGCGCCGTCGGTGAAGCGGTCTGCCTCGCCCGGCGGCAGATAGAGGGCGTCGAGACTCACGCCGTCGAGGCTGGCACTGCCAAGCGCCTGGCCCGGCATGTCCTCGACCGGGGCGACGCTGCTCTGGGGCATCGGCATGTCCATCGGCTCGACGGCGCCCGGGTTACCGCCCTGGTCGATCTCCTGGGTGGAGACCTGTTCGCGGGTCTCGGAGGTGAACTCGAGCGGGACGTCGACGCTCGTGGGTTCGCCAAAGCGGCCCTCGAAGGCGCCCGTGCGGCGGATCGACATCCCGGCCACGCTCGGACGTACGGTGTACGTGCCGTCGCCGTCCAGGTCGAAGTTCGCGCCGTAGTGAAAGCCCATCCGCTGGGACAGCATCGGGTAGATGACCTCCTGGCTCACGAGTTCGTCGTTCTTGTATATCTCGACGCTGAGGTCGGTCTCCGGCAGCACCGTTCGCGTCTCGGGGTCCCAGACGATCGACATCAGGTGGACCGACCCCTCGTCGGGTTGCTCGGACAGGTCCGTCTGTGTCGGCGTCCAGAACGTGTGCGCCGTGGTCCACATCACCCCGAAGGCGTAGTCGCCGCTCTCGGCCATCCCCGCCATTGCCATCTCCTCGACGAACGGCTGGATGTACACCTCGTCGGGCTTGTCGTCGCCGCCGCCGCCCCCGGTGAACGTCCCGACACACCCGGCGGCGCCGGCGAGTCCTGCTATCCCGCTCAGTTCGAGCAGGCGTCGTCGCGTGGGCATCGTGTTCGAGAGTCGCTCCCCGACGAAATTAACAGTTGTGCCGGCGGCCGTTCACCGACCACCGCCGTCGAGTTTCCCGTCACGGGCCGACCGCCGCCCCCGTGATCCCGAGACGACGAGCACCGGTGACCCGCCCAGATACGGCAGGTGACTCGACACGTCAATCGTCCGTCTCCCGCACGCGAAGCAACAAGAACGGTCGCTCTCTCGACCCCTGCACCCTCTCGACCCCTGCACGCTCTCGACCCCGGTCGCTCTCTAACCTCTCGCTACCGGAACAGTCCGCGGAGCCGACCGGCGGACTCCTCGCGGTCTCGCTCACCGTCTCGCTCGTCGTCCGCGTCGCGGTCCTCGTTCAGTGTCCACTCCACGTCGCCCCTGTCGTCGCCGGTGTCCGTCTCCCGACCGTCCGACCCGCCTCCGTCGGTGACGGTCCGGCGGCCGGTCTCGCGGTCGGTGTCGCCGACTTCGTCGGGGGTCAACAGCGCCGGTGGGGTGTCCACGAGGTCGGCGACGCCGCTGTCGGTCAGGCGCTCGACACACTCGCGGTAGGCGTCCGCGGCGGCGTCGGGCCAGACGTCCGGCGCCGGGACGCGCCCACGGAGCGGGTACTCGGGGTCGCGGACGGTCGTCGGCGGCGGCGCCGAGCGGGTCGGTTGGACGGCGACCGTGCAGTCGGGCCGGACGCCGCCGCGCTCGGCGGACTGCAGGCTCTCGAGACACCGCTCGACCGTGCTGGTGTCGACGACGCCGACCACGCCGTCCGAGCGGGCGGCGGTGCGGTTCAGCGTCGCCACCCAGAGTCGGTCCAGGCCGACGAGGTCCGGCAGCGGCGGGGCGACCGCACAGACGGCGTCGAACTCGTCGGTGAGGCCGTCGAGCACGCGCGCGGCAGCCTCGGTGGGGTCGTCCTCGGGCGGGACGACCGGCGTCAGCGACCGGGTGAACGGCAGCAGGGAGACGCCGCCGCCGAACACGACCGGGTCGTCCTCCGCGGTCGGCGCCGTCGGGACGGTCACCGTCGCCGCCGGGACGCTCCGGTGACCGGCGAGCACCGCCGCCAGGCCCTCCTCGGCGTCACACAACGGCGGTGGCGGCGTCCGCGGTTGCAGGTCCAGCACCACCACGTCGTCTCCGGCGGCGGCGAGCAGGTTCGCCGCGTTGGCCGCAGTTGCGGCCCGCACCCCCGCCACACGCCCGAGCACCGTGTACACTCTCGTTGTCACGTTCCCGCCGCCGTCGTCCCCCGACAAAACGGCTTTCGTGCCGTCGGACGGCCGTGAGACCCGCGTCTGACGGGACCGCTCGCTCGCGCCGAGACGACAGCCCTACCCCGCCGTGTCTCCCATCCCGAGTCGATGGCCGAGGAGACGACACAACTGGACCTGACGGACGAACTCGACCGCCTCTCGGCGATGCGCGGCGAAGACGACGGCGAGGGGTACCGGGTCGAGGTCCACGACGCGGTGCTCGATCCCGACGGCGTCGAGGGGCGACGGCTCACGGGGACGACCGTCGACGGCCCTGCCGACCTCCGGGGCCGGGAGTGGGCGTACCCCCTCGACGCGTTGCACCGCCCGCACGTCACCGCCCGGCGCGACGGGGAGCCTGTCGAGGTGGCAACGCTCGTCGACGCCCTCGGCGGTCCCGACCTCGACCGGTACGTTCTCGACCGCGAGCGGTACCTCGTCGGTGCCGTCGTGGACGCGGACGACCCCGTCGTTCTCCGGGTGGTCGAGGCGCCGGCCCCGGCGTCCCAGTCGACCGGTGACCGCGTCGAGGTGTCCGCCGCGGCGCTGTCGGAGGCGACGGTCCAGGGGTACGCCGACAGGTCCCGTTACCGCACGTTCGACCGGTACGGCCGCGCGACGACGCTTGACTGAGTAAAGCGTCGCTCACGGGAGTCGGAACAGGGGAAAACGGGAAAGGGGAGCGCGACGGTCAGAACAGGGAGCCGACGAGGTCGACCAGCGCGGCGATCAGGCCGCCGGCACCGCCGGCGCTGTCGCCGTCGGGGCCGCCGTACTCGTCGGGGTCGGGCTGGTCGTACTCGCCGTCACAGTCCGGGTCCTCGGGGATGTACACCTCGCAGTCACCCTCGAAGTCGTCGGCCGCCGCGACGGCCGGAGCGACCCCGACGGACAGTACCCCCAGCGCGAGCGCGAACGAGAGGAACCGTGTCACCCTCATCACAGTTTGCAGCAGGAGCACCCTGCAAAAAAGTATTCCCGTTCGTATATGTTGCGCCAGTACGTTACCACACTACAACCATGTGAACCGGTCACATCGGTCTGTGAGTGTCTGAGACGCCGGTTAACCGTTATCACGGTGTGTGATAGCACGCGAAACACCCCGATCGTGTTCGTGATCGAATAGTTATAATAGCGACGACGGGATCGGCAGTCCCGAACGGAACGGCCCGGTGACTCACGAACTGCTGACACGAGCGGTCGGCGTGGACTGGTGACCGGACCGTCCTCCTGGCCGTGGGGTCAGAACTGAAGGTCGGGGGCGCCGTCCGGTCGGTCCCGCGAGACCGAGCGGGCGGTGACGAGCGTGGGTCGCACGCCGGCGACGAGGTCGGCGACGACCTGGCCGGCACCGGGCGCCTGCATGATCCCGTGACCGGAGAACCCCGCCGCGTGGACGACGCCGTCCACCTGTTCGACTATCGGCACGCGGCGCTCGGTCATCGCGTACATCCCGGTCCAACTCTCGGCGACCGTAGCGCCGTCGAACAGGTCGGTGGCCTCGCTGGCGTGTCCCAGCGCCACCTCCTCGTACCTCTCGTCACGCTCGCGCGTGAGTGCACCGTCGGGGTCGACTGCCGGGTCACCGGCGGCGAAGTGCCCGCCGACGAGGAGCCGTCCCTCCGGGTCGGGGAGAAAGTAGACCCCGGTGTCGAGGTCGACGGTGAGTGGCAGCCCCCCGGGAGCGTCGCGTTCGAGCGCGAGGATGCGGCGCCGACGGGGTTCGACCGGCAAGTCGTCGCCCAGCGCGGCCGCGACGCGGGGCGCCCACCCGCCGGCGGCGTTGACGAGGCGGTCGTGGGTCGCCGTGGCCCTCGGCGTCGTCACGCGGACTCCCTCGTCCGTGCGGTCGAGGTCGATTACGGGCGTCTCGGTGTGGACCTCGACGCCGACGTGGTCACACCCTGTCAGGAGCGCCTCGACCATCCGCGCGGGGTCGGCGACGCCGGCGGTCGGCGCGACCACCGCCCGGTCGTAGCGGTCGGCGTGCAGGCCCGGCACGCGGTCGACGGCCTCCGGCGAGCAGGCAAAGGCGGGGCCGCCGTAGGCGCGCTGGCGGCGCACCTGGCGCTCGAGTTCGGCCGCGGTGTCGCCGTTGGCGGTGAGAAAGCAGTAGCCGTTCTCCCGGAAGCCAACGTCGACGCCCAGTGTCTGCTCGGCGCGGCGCCAGAAGCGCAGTCCGGCCTGTGCGAGGCGGACGTTCGCCCGGTCGGCGTAGAAGGTGCGCAGTCCACACCCGGCCCGTGTCGTCGACCCCGCGCCGGGTTGGTCGCGCTCGTAGACGACGACGCTGGTCTCGGGGTCCGGGTCGGCGGCGCGGGCGCGAGCGGCGACACTGTAGGCGGTCGCCAGTCCGACCACGCCACCGCCGACGACGCCGACGCTGTCCGGCCAGTCCAT
>CAZQHW010000083.1:0-3288 GCA_964593395.1 uncultured Halobacteriales archaeon | reverse complement strand
CGGCTACCGCCTGCATGGACGAACACGGGATCGTCGAGGCGGCGGCGCCCGCGGAGGCGTTCGGGGCACTCGCCGACCCCATGCGAGTCGACATTCTCCGTGCGCTGTGGGACGCCGAGGACAACGAGGCGTCGTTCACCGAGTTGCGCGACCGGGTCGGCGTCTCCGACTCCGGCCGGTTCAACTACCACCTCCGCAAACTCACCGACCGCTTCGTCGCGAAGACCGACGACGGCTACCGGCTCACCGTCGCCGGCTCCTCGGTCGTCGGCTCGCTCCTGGCCGGGGCGTACACCCGCGTCGGCACCGTCGGCCCGCTGCCGGTCGCCGAACCCTGTGGGTTCTGTGGCGGCCAGCGACACTTCACCTACGACGACGAGCGCGCCCGCATCGAGTGCGCGGACTGTGACGTCGGCACTCACTTTCGCGTTCCACCGGGCGTGTTCGCCGAGTACGACATCGAGGAGTTTCCGGAGGTGACCGAGCGGTACGTCCGGTCGAACTTCCAACAGGCCGCCGACGGCTTCTGCCCGTACTGCGAGGGCCGGGTCGACCCGCGACTCGAGACCGCCGACACCGACGCCGATCCCGACGCCCCGGACTTCGAGGCCATCCCCACCGCCGAGTACCGCTGCCAGCGTTGTGGCGAGACGTTCACCACCGACCTCGGCGCCGGACTGATGCACCGTGCACCCGTCGTCGGCTTCTTTTACGACAACGGCGTCGACGTGACCGAGGCGCCGCTGTCGGTGGTGCGGGCGACCGACCCCGACGACGCCGTCGTCGTCGACTACGACCCGCTGCGAGCACGGGTCCGCTACCGCGTCGACGGCGAGACGCTCGTGCTACACGTCGACGAGACGCTGTCCGTGACCGACACCGAACGGTCCGGCCGCGACGCCAGCGCCGAGCGCGAAGGCGAGAGCGCCGACGCCGACTGACCGCCCGCTCAGGCGGTCTCTCCCTCGTCGGCGATCGCGGCGAGACGGTCGCTGCCCGCTTCGACGTGACCGCCGTGGTAACACAGCGTCTCCGTCACGGGCAGGTCGGCGAGGCGCCCGACGGACTCCAGTGCAGTCTGGACGTCGGCGCTGTGTGTCTCGCTCGGTCCCGCGAGGCGCCCGTCGTCTGCGACGACGGCGTCCGCCGCCAGCAACAGTCCGGCGTCGGGAAAGTGAAGCGAGACGTGACCCGGCGTGTGACCGGGGGTGTGGACCACGTCCATCGGCCCCGCTCGCGTCGAGAAGCGCACGCCCTCGACGACGGCGAGGTCCACCCCCACGGGGTCGGGGCCGTCGCCGTCGCCCTTTGCCGGGGCGCGGTCGCCCTCGATGTACGGTGCGGCCTCGCGGTGAGCGACCACGTCGACGTCGGTGTCGACGGCCAGTACCCCGGGTGCGCCGCCGACGTGGTCCCCGTCCTGGTGGGTCAGAAGGAGGTCGTGCACGTCCGGCAGCGGGATCCCCGCCCCGGCGAGTCGGTCCTCGATCTGGTCGCGTGCCCCGGGCAGGCCGGCGTCGACGAGGATCGCACCCCGGCGGGTCTCGACCGCGGCGGCGTACACCGTCAGCTCTCGGTCGCCGCGCTCGAACGAGAGTGGCAGCGTGTGGACGCCCTCGGTGAGTTCCATGTCCCGGCGTCGACGCGGCGGGGCTTGAGTGTGGCGTCCGTCTGCTGAGACACGGGCCTCCCTCGCCAGCCGTCGCCGGCGTCGGCCCGCCAACGGCGCCGGCTACGTAAGTTCTAAACCGGCGAGGACCCTTCCGCGTCTATGAGTCAACGGTACGACCGAGGGACCGTCGAGGACTTCGGCCGGTGGACCGAGTTCTCGGCGGGCATGTGGGCCTGGGTGCTACACAAGTTCACCGGGTGGGTGCTCGTGGGCTACCTGTTCACCCACATCGCCGTGCTGTCGACGGCGATCCCCGCATCGTCGGCGCCGATGGCCGAACTCGCCGCCGGGAGTGACGCCTACACCAGCACGCTGAGCGGCCTGGAGAGTCTGTTGATCGTCCGCGTGATGGAGGTCGGTCTGCTCGCCGTCGCCGTGTTCCACATTCTCAACGGGCTTCGGCTCCTGTTGGTGGACCTCGGCGTGGGCCTGGAGTCGCAGGACAAGAGTTTCTACGTCTCGCTCGTGCTGACGGGGGCGATCACCGTCGCGAGCGTGCCGACGTTCCTCGCGGGCCTGGGGGGTGGGTGAGATGGCGGAGTACTACTCCTCGTTCGACCGGCGGGGCTGGCGGTGGCTCATGCAGCGGCTCACCGCCGCCTTTCTGGTCGTCGTGCTCGCCTTTCACTTCTTCCTGCTTCACTTCGTCCACCACGCGGCGGAGATCACCTTTCTGGGAACCCAGGCACGCATGTCCACCGTCGGGTACTTCGCGACGATGTGGCTCTTTCTGGTGACGGCGACGTTCCACGGCGTCAACGGCGTGTACAACGCCCTCGTCAACCAGGGGGTCGCCGGCACGCAGAAACGCGTCGCCCAGGTGACCCTCGTCGGCGCCGGCGCACTGCTGATCCTCCAGGGCACCCGCGTCGCCCTCGCGATGACGAACCTCGTCTGACAATGAGCACTGAACCACAACACCCCGAGACGGAGACCGAGACCGAGCCAGAACCCGACCACGAGGAGCCGGCGCCCCACGCCCGGCGGATGGCCGAGAAGGCCCGTCGTGCCGAGGAGCGTGACCGCGACCGCACCGAGGAGCGACGACAGCGGGCGGCCGACGCCGAGCAGACCCGCCACCTGACGGTGTTCCGCTACGACCCCGACGTCGAGGGGAAAGATGAGCCGTACTTCGACGACTTCCACGTCCCCTACGAGGAGGGGATGACGGTGCTCGACGCGCTGATCTACGCCCGCGACGAGTACGACTCCTCGCTGACGTTCAGACACTCCTGCCGGCAGGCTATCTGTGGGTCGGACGCGATGTACGTCAACGGCCAACAGCGGCTCTGTTGCAAGACGCAACTGTCGGCGCTTGAGGACCCCGTTCGCGTGGAGCCGTTACCCCACCAACCCGTCGTGAAGGACCTCGTCGTCGACATGGAACACTTCTACGAGCAGATGGAGGCCGTCGAGCCGTACTTCCAGGGCGACACCCCCGACGACCCGCTCACCGAGCAGCGCCAGTCCCGGCAGAACCGCGAGGACATAAAGATGTCCACGCGCTGTATCTGGTGTGGCGCCTGCATGTCCTCGTGCAACATCGCTGCCGGCGACAACGAGTACCTCGGCCCGGCGGCGATCAACAAGGCCTACCGCTTCGCGATGGACGAACG
>CAZQHW010000082.1:6167-11409 GCA_964593395.1 uncultured Halobacteriales archaeon | reverse complement strand
CCTCCGAAGCCCTCGGTGCGCTCGACGACTCTCGGTCGCTGCGGTCCTCGCTCGCTTCGCTCGCTGTGGTCCTTGCGTCCCGAGGAGTCGGCCGAGCACCCCTCGCCCTTCGTATCCGCCAGGACCGCCCGACAGCGGCAGGTGATCCCCACACCTCCCCGCCCGGTCGCGGGAGTCGCTCGGCACCCTCGCTGTTCGCTCGGGAGCAGCGAGGCGCTACGCGCCTCGGGCAGCCGGGCGGCTCCGCCGCCCGGCGATCTCCCAGCGAGGCGACCGGGCGCTTCCTGTCGCGGACGGCGCGCGAGCAACGCGCGAGGGACGAGTGAGCGACTGGAAGGAGCGAACGAGGAGGCTGGGGAGGTGCGAGGCAGCGGTCGTGGTGGGTGGGACTAAAAGGGGCCGTTCACGGCGGCTCCGCCGCCGTGAGCCAGAGAGACGCGAAGCGTCTCTCGCTGTCCCGGTGCGGGAGCGTCACGTTCGAAAATCGGAGATTTTCGAGCCAACCAGAATCCTCCGGATTCTGGTGACGACGCAAGCACTGCAGGGAGCGTAGCGACCGAAGCGCGCAGCGAGTGAGGCAACCGCAGCGGGGTGGGGGCTTTCTGAGGCCACTCGTCAGTTGCTCACTCGTCGTCTGAGAGCACCGAGGCGGGAACCTTCGAGGTGGCCGAGTCCACCCCTCGCGGACGGCGAACGAACCCGAACGGAGAATCTACCCCGAATTCCCAGGCTTAGACGTCTTCGGGAGCGTAGTAGTACTCACCCTGTCGCTTCTGTTCGCGGTCCTTCTGGCTCTCGGGCTTGTTGATACGAGGCCGGCCGGCGCGTTCGTCTCGGCGGAACGTGATCCCGAGGTTCGAGAGAAAGTCGTTCATCCCCTCGCGCATCGACTGCGGGCGACCAGCGTGACCGCGCTCGGCGGGTTCGCCGTCGAACACCATCAGGCGGTCGCTGACGAGGTCGATCATGTAGATGTCGTGGTCGATGACCATCACGGTGGAGTCCTGTGACTCGCCGTAGCGACGGATGGCCTTTGTCGCGAGCACGCGCTGTTCGACGTCGAGGTGGGCGGAGGGTTCGTCGAGCAGGTACAGGTCGGCGTCCTCCGAGAGACAGGCGGCGATGGCCACGCGCTGGCGTTCACCACCGGAGAGGTCGGTGAGCCGTTGCTCCATTATGCGGTCGAGTTGGAGCGGTTGGGCGATCTCGGTGTTCCAGTAGGAGGTGCCCACGTCGTCCGTGATGGAGGACAGAAAGGCGTCGACCCGCATCGGCTGGTCGATCTCGATGTACTGTGGCTTGTAGGAGATGTCGAGCGAGGCGGAGAGAGCGGTCTCGTCGGGTTGCAGGCGGCCGGCGAGAATCTTCGCGAAGGTGGACTTACCGATCCCGTTGGGGCCGACGACGCCGAGCACCTCGTTGCGGAACATCGTCCCGCCCTCGATCTCGAGACGAAAGCCGCTCTCGCCGTACTGCCAGGTGAGGTCGGGGTAGTCGACGAGGGGAGTGTCCTCGACGGCGGCGCGGGGGGCGTGTTCCTCGAACTCGATCGCGCCGGGACGCACGCGCATGTTCTCGTTCTCCAGGTAGCCGGCGAGATACTCGTTGATACCCACCCGCGTCGACTTGGGGTCGGTGATAACACCGTAGGCACCGGGTTCACCGTAGCCGACGTGGATGTCGTCGGCCAGGAGGTCGAGAATGGCCAGGTCGTGTTCGACAACGAGCACCGCACGCTCGGGGTCGTCCTCGACCAGTTCGCGCACCAGGCGGGCGACGGTCATCCGCTGGCCGATGTCCAGGTACGGCGTGATCTCGTCGAAAAAGTAGAAGTCGGCGTCGCGAGCGAGGGCGGCGGCGACGGCGACGCGCTGGAGTTCGCCCCCGGAGAGGTCGTCCAGTCCACGGTCGAGCACCGGCCGTAGCGACAGACGGTCGACGAGGTGATCAAGGGCGCCGCGCTCGTCGGTCTCGACCAGCAGGTCGCGGGTGACGCCGGCAAAGCGGTCGGGAATGCGGTCGACGTACTGTGGCTTGCGGGCCACCGCGACGTCGTCGTCGGCGACGCTCTCGAGGTAGTTCTGGAGTTCGGTACCGCGGTAGGCGTCGACGACGTCCGCCCAGGTCGGCGGGTCGGCGTGACGCCCGAGGTTGGGGACGTTCTCCCCTGCCAGCGCGTGGACGGCGGTCGTCTTGCCGATGCCGTTCGGCCCGAGGATGCCGGTCACCTGGCCCGGTTGCGGAACGGGCAGGCCGTACAGCGAGAAGGCGTTCTCCCCGTAGCGGTGGGCGGGCTGGTCGTCGAGTTCGCTTGGCAGGTTGATGATCTGGATCGCGTCGAACGGGCACTTCTCGACGCAGATGCCACAGGACTCCCCGAGACAGATCTCCTCGCTGATGCGGACCTGGTCGGGCTTGCCGTCCTCGGGGTCGTCGCCCCGCAGGGTGATGCACTCCTTGCCGGTGCGGTTCGGCGGACAGTAGTTCTTGCACTCGTAGTTGCACCGGTCGGGCTGGCACCGATCGAGGTCGACGACGGCGATGCTGTCGTCGGCCATCTTACCCTCCACTCGTCAGCAACACGCCCCAACTCACGAACCACAGCGAGAACGTCATAAAGAGGAGATACAAAAAGTCCTTCGCGCCGAAGTCGTCTTTCAGTAGCCCGACGACGCGCAGGAGAGCGGGTTGGAGCGCGACGATCGCGAACACCACCATCAGCGGCTCCAGGCTGGTCGCGGCGTCGGCTGGCGGGAGCCCGGCGGTCAACTGCTCCGAGACCAGCGCCGCCCCCACGCCGGACAGGGTGGCGATCGCCGTCACCGTCACCGCCCTGACGTGGTCGTTCACGCCGCTTCCGGGGTCCGACTCGGTCCCGGCGTCGACGTCGGCGTCAGCCGATTCAGTCGCCATACGCTACTGTTCGGTCGCCGCGGCAAAAGGAGTTCGCTCCCGCGTCGACACGGGAACCCCTGGCACACCACACTTATGTCGGTGGGACCCGTTTCGATTCGTAACAATGTCTGGCGAGGAGGAGATCGAAGACTTACCCCCAAGCGCGAAATTGGTGTTCAAGGTGTTAGAGTACGACGGACCGCTCACTCAAAAACAGATCGTCCAAGAGTCGATGCTCTCCGCACGAACGGTGCGGTACGCACTAGAGCGTCTGGAGAACATCGAGGCAGTCGACGAGGACGTCTACTTTGCCGACGCTCGCCAGAGTCTGTACGAGGTCAACGCCGAACTCGCGGTCGCCGACGGCGGCAGCGAGGCCGACGCCGACGCCTGCCGGGCGGAGTGAGCCCGGTTCCGGTCGCTTTCTCTCTCGTCAGTTCGGGACGACCCTGACCTCGCGCCCGTGGTCGACGGCGCGTTCTATTTCCTCGGCGATCGCCGAGCCACGCGACACTTGTACCTCGCCGCCCCGTGAGACCGTCGCCGTGCAGACGTAGTCGTCGCCGGCGCGGATCTCGACGGTCTCGCCCTCGTACCCCGCCGCCGGGACGACGACGTGTTGCCCGGTGATCGACGGCGCGACGACCTCGCCGTCTCCGGGGGTGTGCCGGGCGGGGTCCTCGCCCCCGCCGCCCGCGTCCCGGGTGTCGGCTCCGTGTCCCGGCCGTTCGTCGTGGGTGCGGACGTCGATCTCCATGCCCAGGCGGTCCTCGATGCCCGACACGCGACGGCCCCCCTTTCCGATCACCTGCGAGATGTCGTCCTGTTCGACGTAGACGACGGCGCTGCTTGGCCCCGTCACCTCGACGTCGACGTGGCCGCGGGCGATCGAGCGTACCTCGCGCTCGATCTCCGAGCGGGCGATGCGGTCGACGCCGCTCTCCTCGCTCTCGCCGTCGCCCAGCGGCACGGTGACGACCTGGCGGTTGAACGAGTAGATCTCGTACTCCGGGCGGTTGGTCTGGAACTCCCGCACCGTGATAACGGGGCGGGTGAGGTCCTCCTCGGTCAGCCCCTCGGGCACCTTCACCTCGGTCGAGACGTCGTAGACGGTGTCCACCCGGCCCTCCTCGATGTAGACGACGGTGTCGACGATCTGGGGGATCATCCCCAGTTCGACGCGGCCGACGAGGCGCTGGAGGGCGTCGATCGCACGGGTGGCGTGGACCACGCCGACCATCCCCACTCCGGCGAGGCGCATATCGGCGAACACCTCGAAGTCACTCGTCTTGCGCACCTCGTCGAAGATGGTGTAGTCCGGCCGCACCATCAGCAAGGCGTCGGCGGTCTTGTCCATGCGACCGTCGAGTGCGGTGTACTGGGTGACGTCCTCGCGCACCTGCAGGTCGCGGGGCTTCTCCATCGTCTTCACCGAGAAGCCACCGTCGGCGAGAAACTCCGCGACAGCCTGGGCGAACGTACTCTTTCCAGCGCCGGGCGACCCCGATATCAGCACGCCACGGCTCCCCTCCAGCATACGCTCGCGCAGTTCGCCGGCGAACTCGTAGTCGTCGAGGTCGGTCTTGACGATCGGGCGGACGGCGGTAATCTCGCGGGCGTCGGAAAACGGCGGCTGGGCCATCGCGATCCGGTACTCGCGGAACTGGACGATCGTCATCCCCGGCTCCGAGAGTTCGATGAACCCGTCCTGGCTGGCCCGTGCGGCGGCCACTACCTCGTCGGCGTACGCCTCCAGTCCCTCGTCAGTCAGGACGTCGTCGCCGACCGCCTCAAAGGACATCTCGCCGACGGCGCCGCGTTTTGCCATCGGACGGACACCGGTCCGCAGGTGAACACTCATCGTCGTCTCGTCGAAGAACTCCGCGATCGACAGTTCCTCGACGTCGTCGGTGCGCGGCGGGAGGTACTCGACGTCAATGCTCTTTGCCCCGGCGACCTCGCTCTGGACGCGGTCGCTGGTGAGAAAGGTCGCGCCCAGTTCGGCGGCGTGTTCTCGAATGAGGGCGTCGAGTTCGCCCTCGCTCGCGGCCTCTATCTCCTCGGGGTCGGGCCGGCCGCCGGTGTACTCCACCTCGATGCGGCCCTCCTCCGCCAACTCGGCGAGCGCGTCCAGTTCGGCGATACCGTCCCAGCCGGAGTCGTAGCCCTGGTTGGCCTGGGCCTCCAACTCGGAGACGACGGCCTCGGGGACCGACACGGTGGCGCCCTCGTAGTCGCCGGCCGCCACTCGCTCGGAGAGGCGGCCGTCGACGACGACGCTCGTGTCGGGTACGACTATCATGGGCGGCGTACGAGGTCGGTCGGTTTAAACGACGCGACGCTACGT
>CAZQHW010000082.1:0-6067 GCA_964593395.1 uncultured Halobacteriales archaeon | reverse complement strand
ACTGCCGATGACGGGGGATTCATCAGGCCTGCACCCACAGACGACTGTATGTCAACGGAGACGGAGCCCGACGCCGACGCCGCGACCGACACCGAGAAGACATACGAGGCGTTCGAGGACCGCGTGCGAAAGCTCACCCTCGTCGGCGATGCCGCCGGCGTCCTCCGGTGGGACCAGGAGGTCGTCATGCCCGAGGGCGGCACACCGGCCCGCTCACAGCAGTTGTCGACGCTGTCCTCGATCCGTCACGAGATCCTCACCGGCGAGGAGACCGGCGCTCACCTCGAGGCTCTCGCGGACGCCGACCTCACCGGGGACCAGCAGGCGGTCGTCCGTGAGGTGCAACGGCGCTACGAGCGGGCCGACCGTGTCCCCACGGACCTCGTCGAGCGCATCTCCGCGACGACCTCGGACGCTCACCCCGTCTGGACCGAGGCGAAGGCAGAGGACGACTTCGACCACTTTGCGCCCTCGCTGTCGGAGATCGTCGACCTGCGTCGCCAGTACGCCGAGCACATCGACCCCGACCGCGACCCCTACGCGGTGCTGTTCGAGGAGTACGAGCCGTACCTCCCCCTCTCGACCGCGGAGCGGGTTCTCGACCGTCTCGCAGAGGAGTTGCCGCCGATGGTCGCGGCGATCCGCGAGGCCGAACCGGTCGCCGACCCGTTCGACGGCGAGTACCCCGAACCCGACCAGGAGGCGCTCGTCCACGACGCACTCGACACGCTGGGGTACGACTGGGACCACGGCCGCATGGACACGGCGCCACACCCCTTTTCGTCGGGGACGCCGTTCGACGCCCGCGTCACCACCCGGTTCGACCCACAGGACCCGCTCGGGGCGCTTGGCTCGACGATCCACGAGTTCGGCCACGCCACCTACACGCAGGGCCTGCCGACCGACCAGTACGGGACCCCACTCGCCGAGGCGCGGGACATGACGGTCCACGAGTCACAGTCCCGGTTCTGGGAGAACCACGTCGGCCGCACGCGGGCGTTCTGGGACCTGTTCACCGACCACGTGACCGACCACCTCGACGTCTCGCTCACGCCACAAGAGGCGTACGAGGCCGCCAACCGCGTCGACCCGACGAACCTCATCCGGGTGGAGGCCGACGAACTCACCTACCACATGCACATCGTCGCCCGCTTCGAGATAGAGCGTGACCTCATCGCGGGCGACCTCGCCGTCGAGGACGTGCCGGGTGTGTGGAACGACAAGTACGACGACTACCTCGGCGTGCGTCCCGACACCGACGCCGAGGGCTGTCTCCAGGACATCCACTGGAGTCACGGCTCCTTTGGCTACTTCCCCACCTACTCGCTGGGGTCGGTGCTCGCCGCCCAACTCGACGCGGCCATCCGCGAGGACCTCGACGTCGACGCCCTCGTCCGCGAGGGCGAGTTCGACCCCATCCACGAGTGGCTGACCGAGAACGTCCACCGCCACGGCAAGCGGTACACCACGCCCGACCTGATCGAGCGGACGACCGGCGAGGAACTGACGGCGGACTACTTCCTCGAGTACGCCCGCGAGAAGTACGGCGACATGTACGACGTCTCGCTGTAGCGTACCGGCGGCCCCCCTGCTCCGACCCCCTATCTTGCGGAACTCGACGGAAGATGAATATAAGTCCGGACCGCGAGACTCACCGTGTACCACGATGTCGAGCCACACGCACCCGCTGGGAACCGTAGCGGAACTGGGGGACGAGGCGATCGCCGGACTCGACGGGGACCTGCGCGGCGACCTCATCATGCCCGACCACGACGAGTACGAGGACGCCCGCAACGTCTGGAACGGGCTGATCGACGAACACCCCGCCGTGGTCGTCCGGGCCGCCGGGGGTCGTGACGTGGCCCGCGCCGTCGAGTTCGCCCGCGACCACGACCTCGAACTCGCGGTGAAGGGCGGCGCCCACCACCAGACCGGCGCGGCGGTCGTCGACAACGGCCTCGTCGTCGACCTGACCGACCTGGACCACGTGACCGTCGACCCCGCCGAGGGGGTCGCCGACGTCGGGCCGGGCACCCGCGCCGAGGACGTGCTCGCGGAGACCCAGCAGTACGGGCTGGCGACGCCGACCGGCAGCGCCGGCGACGTCGGTATCCCCGGCACCACCCTGGGCGGCGGGATCGGCTGGATCCGCCGCAAGCACGGTCTCTCGATCGACGCCATCCGGTCGGTCGATGTCGTCACCGCCGAGGGCGAACTCCGCACGGCCTCGCCCGAGCACAACGAGGACCTGTTCTGGGCGGTTCGGGGCGGCGGGGGCAACTTCGGGATCGTCATCAACTTCGAGTTCGAACTGTACGAGGTCGGCCCGATCGTCGGCGCGTTGGGCGTGTTCTACCCCGCCGACGCCGCGGAGGCGGTGCTCGAGGCCCACCGCGATTTCGTGGCCGACGCGCCCGAGGCGGCGACGACGATGCTTATCAACGGCCACGTCCCCGGGCTGGCGCCGATACCTGACGAACTCGCCGGTACCAACGCCGTCGCGATCCTCGGCTGCTACGCCGGGCCGCCCGATGAGGGGATGGAGACCTTCGCCCCGCTGCGGGAGGTCACGGAGCCGATCCTCGACATGAGCGAGCCGATGCCGTACGAGGCCCTGCACGACCTCGGCACGCAGATGTTCCCCTGGGGCCGGAAGTACGCCTGGCGGTCGGCGTACTTCGACGAGATGACCGACGAGGTCCACGACGTCGTCGTCGAACAGGTCGAGGACGCCCCCTCGGAACTCGGATCGGTGAGCGTGTGGCCGGTCGACGGCGTCGTCGGGAGCGGTCCCGACGCCGCGTACGCCCACGACGACAAGTCCTACCTGGTCGTCGCGGAGGCCAACTGGGAGGACCACGACAACGTCGCAAACATGGAGTGGGCCCGCGAGACCGAGCGCCGGCTGCGTGAGGTCGGCGGCGAGGGGTCGTACCCCGGCTTCACCGGCGTCGAACAGCAGGAGTGGGAGGACTGGGCCGAGCAGGTGTACGCCGACAACTACGACCGCCTGGTCGAGGTCAAGCGCGAGTACGACCCGGACAACGTCTTCCGGCACAACGTCAACGTCGACCCCACGGCCGAGGTCGACGCGCCCGCCGACGACTGACCCGCCCCTGTTCTCTCCTCGCCCGTCCCGTTCGCTGCCGGACGCCCGAACCGTCAGACACTCGTCGTCGCCGCACGCTGGAGCAGGCATGACCCGACTGCAGGAGTTCTGGGGGGTCGGCCCGAAGACCGCCGCCCTGCTCCGGGAGGAACTCGGTGCGGCGGCGGCCGTCGAAGCCATCGAGGACGCCGACGTCCGGGCGTTGACCGAGGCCGGCCTGCCCGCCGGTCGTGCCACCCGGATCGTCCGCCGGGCCCACGCCGACGAGGGACTGGCCCTGCTGGCGACGAGTGACGCCCGTGACGTGTACAAGTCGATCCTCGACCGCGCCGCGGCGTACGCCGTCACCCGTCACGCCGCCGACCGGATCCGCGTGCTCACACCGCTGTCGGACCGCGACGCCGCCGCCGACCGCGTCAGGGAGGTAACCGCCGCCCGCGAGACCTGGGCCGCGATGAGCGAGGCCACCCGCGAGGCCACGCTCGACGCCTTCGAGGCGTACGACGGCACCGCCGGCGAGCGGGCCGCGGTGCGGGCGGCGCTCGCTCTCGCCGAGGCCGGCGCGACCGACGGGGTGTTCGAACCGCTGGGCGAGTTGGACCGGGACGCGCTCCGGGCGGCGGCCGACGCCCTCGGTGGGTTAGACGGCGAGGAGGTGCGCGAGGGGGTCGACGACCGCCTCGACGCCCGCCGCGAGCAGTACGCCGCCGTCGACCGGCTCTCGACGGCACCTGGCGGGATCGTCGACGACCTCGGCCGGGGCGACCCCGAGGCCCTGGAAACGGCCTTTGTCCGCCGTGTCACCGACGAGACCGGCGTCGAGGCGGCCCGCGTCCGCGAGGCCACCCCCGCCGAGGCCAGGGACGCCACCGATTTCGTCACGAGCACGCTGCGAACACTCGTCGACGACCTCGCCGCCGCCGTCGCGGAGCGAGAAGCCGAGGTCCGCGACCGACTGCGGGCGTCGGTCGGCGACGCCCGCGGGACGGTCGACGCGGCGGTCGCGGCGGTCGACGACGCCGCCGTCCACGTCTCGCTGGCTCGCTTCGCCGAGGCGTACGACCTCCACGCCCCGACGTTCACCGACGAGGGCGTCGCGGTCGTCGGCGGGCGCAACCTCGACCTCGTCGCGGCGGGCGAGGCCGTCCAACCGGTCACCTACGCGGTCGGCGGCACCGACCTCGACCCCTCGGTCGGCCCGCCCCCCGACGACGCCCGCGTCGCGGTGCTGACCGGGGCGAACTCCGGCGGGAAGACGACCCTCCTCGAAACCGTCTGCCAGGTGGTGCTGATGGCCTCGATGGGCCTGCCGGTGCCCGCCGAGCGTGCTCGGGTCGGCCCGCTGGACGCCGTCGTCTTCCACCGCCGGCACGCCTCGTTCAACGCCGGCGTGTTGGAGTCGACGCTTTCGAACATCGTCCCGCCGCTGACCCGCCGGGAGCGGACGCTGATGCTCGTCGACGAGTTCGAGGCGATCACCGAACCCGGCCGGGCCGCCGACCTCCTGCACGGTCTCGTCGAGTTGACCGTCGACCGCGGCGCGCTGGGCGTGTTCGTCACCCACCTCGCGGACGACCTGGCGCCACTCCCTGACAGCGCCCGCGTCGACGGCATCTTCGCGCAGGGACTCGACAGGGACCTCGAACTCCAGGTCGACTACCAGCCCCGCTTCGACACCGTCGGCCGGTCGACGCCGGAGTTCATCGTCTCCCGGCTCTTGGCCGACGCCGAGGACACCCCCGAGCGGGTCGGCTACGAGGCGCTCGCCGAGGCCGTCGGTGAGTCCGCCGTCCAGCGTACGCTGGCCGACGCTCGTTGGGCCGGCGGCGACTCCTGACCCCGCTCCCATCGACGGGATGCCCGCCGATTTTTGTGCGGGGATGCAAACAGATCAGTATGGCGACCACTGACGACACGGAGGCGGGGAGCGACGCACCGGCAGCGTACGACGACCTGCTACAGCGTTACGAGCGCGTCTCGAACCTGGGACAGGCGGGTATGTTCCTCAACTGGGACCAACAGGTGACGATGCCCGAGGGCGGCGCGCCCGCCCGGGCAAAGCAACTGTCGGCGCTGTCGGAGACCACCCACGAACTCGTGACCGACGAACAGGTCGGCGCGTGGCTCGACGAACTGGCCGAGGCCGACCTCTCGCCCGCCCAGGCCGCAAACGTCAGGGAGATACGCCGGGACTACGAGCGCCGCGAGCGAGTGCCGGCCGGCTTGGCGGCCGAGATCACCGAGACGGCCGCCGAGAACCAGCAGATCTGGCAGGAGGCAAAGGCCGACAACGACTTCGAGCGGTACGCGCCCCGTCTCGAGACCACCCGAGACCTGCAGGTCGAGCGCGCCGAGCACATCGACCCCGACAAGAGCCCCTACGAGGTGATGTACGAGGACTCACACCCGTACCTCTCGCTCGAGACGACCGAGCGAATCTTCGAGCGTCTGCGCGAGGCGATCCCGGAGATGGTGGCGACCCTCCGCGACGCCGACACCGACCTCGCGACCGTCGAGGAGCCGACGAGCGAGGAGACCCAGCGAGCGATCTCGGAGCGCGCCCTGGACTTTCTGGGCTACGACCGCTCGCGAGGCCGCCTGGACACGGCCCCTCACCCGTTCATGGCCGGCAACCAGTTCGACGCCCGCGTCACGACGCGGTTCAACCCGGCGGACCCGATGGACCCGCTCACCGCCACGGTCCACGAGTTCGGCCACGCCACCTACCAACTCGGCCTGCCAAAAGAGCACTACGGCACCCCGCTGGGGGAGTCGGTCGGTTCGATCCACGAGTCACAGTCGCGGTTCTGGGAGAACCACGTCGGTCGCACGCGGCCGTTCTGGGAGGCGTTTCTCCCCGAGATCGACGACCTGCCGGGCTACGACGTGACGCCGGGCGCGGCCCACGCGGCGGCCAACCAGATCTACGCGGACAACCTCATTCGCGTCGAGGCGCAC